>JAUIBH010000092.1 GCA_030427985.1 Bacteroidia bacterium
TAAAGAAAAGAACGATGCTCAAAAGAAGGAAAGAGCACCAAATTCAAAAGTTAAAACTATGACTTAACTTTGGACCGGGCCAGTTCAGATTTGTTTGAAGACGTACACCTATATAATTAACAAACATCGTAAAGACGATACCAAGTATAAATTACTACTTACCAAAAAAGACAAAGACACCTTAAAAAACCTTATAGACAAGGTTAAAAATGATGAGTCAGCTTCTCAAAGGGTGGTAGATAATTATAGCTTTTTCAGGCAGCAAATCACGGCTGATAATGTGCAGCAATTGTATCACGGTATTAAAAAACTTCAAATAGTTGATGTTATTTTAGAGCGAGGTAAAGACGACCCGCAACTTATTTTCGAGAGCCTTAACTCCACAGGTGTAGATTTGACCCAAGCCGATTTAATCCGTAATTACATATTAATGGGACAAACGTTAGAGAAGCAAAATGAGCTATATCTAAAGTATTGGTATCCTATGGAAAAGAATTTCGGTGAAAAAATACATCTATTGGCTTGGTTTATAAGGGACTATCTAACAATGCAGGAAAATGCCATTCCTAAAATAGATGAGGTATATGAAAAATATAAAAAGTTCATCAGTAATAAAAAAACGTTTGATTCAATAGATGAAACTATAAAAAGCTTAAACCGCTATGGCGATTTCTATGTCCGTATAGCACTACACAAAGAATCAGAACCTTTACTAAAGTCAAAATTTAAGGAAATATCAAAATTGCGAATAGATACATCTTATCCATTACTGTTGGCAGTTTATGGTGATTACGAAGATGAGGTAATTACAAAGGATGAGTTTGTTATAATTCTTGATGCTATTATTTCTTATGTGTTTAGACGGGCTATATGTGGTATACCTACCAATAGTTTAAACAAAACCTTTGCAACATTCTATAAACGTTTAAAGAGAGAAACCTATGTAGAATCTTTTCAGGCCAATCTATTGTTGTTAGATAGTTATCGAAGAGTGCCAAATGATATAGAGTTTGAAAAAGCATTAAAGGTAAAAGATGTCTACAACTTTAGAACAAGAAATTATTTGTTAGAATCATTAGAGAATTATAAACGTAAGGAGTTGGTTAATGCTGAAAACTATACTATCGAGCATATTCTCCCTCAAAATGAAAATGTTCCCATGGCGTGGCAGGAGGAGTTAGGAGAAAATTATAAGGAAATAAAGTCGAAATACCTTCACACATTAGGAAACTTAACATTGACCAGATACAATTCTGAATTGTCTGATAAATCATTTTCTATTAAAATGGATTTAGAAGGCGGCTTCAAAATGAGTCCATTATTTTTAAATGATTCAGTAAGAAACAAAACAGTTTGGAACGAAACCAGTATCGAGTCCAGAGCAAAAGTATTGGCTGAAAGAGCAGTTGAGGTTTGGAGGATACCCGCCTTATCCCAAGAAGTATTGGACATATACCGTGAACCAGAAAAAATTAATGAAGAAAATATTTATACCATTGATGATTATGAATATCTAAACGGGGATATGCTGAATCTATATAAAATATTGGAAAAGCGCATTTTAAATTTAGATTCAAGTGTAAGAGTAGAATTTAAAAAGCTTTACATTGCCTTCAAGGCTTCCACAAATTTTGTAGATATAGTGCCTCAAAAAAGAAGACTAAGGCTATCGCTCAATGCAGATTTCGACGAAATAAAAGATCCTGATAATTTATGCAAAGATGTATCTGGTCTTGGTCGTTGGGGTAATGGTGATGTCGAAATAGGAGTTGATAATAGAACTAGCTTGGATGCGGTAATATCTTTGATTCAGCAAGCTTTAGATTTACAACTCGAATTTGATTAAATCAATGACTTCTGTCACCTAGATTGTCAACTAAAAAACAAAAGCCCCTAAAAAAGGGGCTTTACAAAGGCTTTTGCGGAGGAAGAGGGATTCGAACCCCCGGAGGTGTGACCCTCAACAGTTTTCAAGACTGCCGCATTCGACCACTCTGCCATTCCTCCAAAAAATTGCGGGCTTGCCCGCCAGCGCCTCTGCGTAGGCGGGTGCAAATATATAAAGCTTTTTTGGTTCTGTAAAAGTTTATAAACTTTAAATTTTTCCTTCCAAAGTTTCTAAAATTACCTAGTACTTTTACACCAATGGAAGAATGGTACCACTATCCACTCTTGGTAGCTGTAGGTTTTGCAGTAGGTTTTATCAACACCGTGGCAGGGGGTGGCTCACTGCTGTCTTTGCCAACCCTTATCTTTTTGGGATTACCGGCCCCAGTGGCCAACGGAACAAATCGGGTGGCCATTGTAATACAAACTGCCTTGGCTACGGCGGGGTTCAAAAGCAAGGGCATTTCTACCTATCCCTTCAATGTGTATTTGGGAATTTCAGCTTTTTTTGGCTCCATATTGGGCGCATATATTGCAATTGATGTTGAAGGAGAGACATTCAACAGAATTTTGGCCATTATTATGGTGGCCGTGGTGCTCATCATTATTTTTAAGCCCAAAATGCGGTTGGAGGAAATGCAGGAGCGACTCACGGGAAAATACTTGTGGCTAAGCATTGTGGCCTTCTTCTTTTTCGGTATTTATGGTGGATTCATCAACGCCGGATTGGGCTTTTTAATGATGCTCTTTATGCATTTTGTCAACAGGATGAACTTGGTCCGCGTAAATGCGACCAAAGTGGCGGTGGTCTTTATTTATATGCTTTCTGCTTTGGCCGTATTTGCCTTCAATGAGAAGGTCAATTGGAAATTAGGCTTTATTTTAGCTATTGGTAATGGAACAGGAGCGTGGGTGGCCAGTCGGTTTTCGGTAAAAAAGGGCGATGGGTTCATCAAGACCTTTTTGATTGTGGCCGTAATCGCCATGGCGATAAAATTGTGGTTTTTTTAAATTAAAATAAAAGAGAATGCCGGGTTTTGAACTTTTTGGAGATAAGGAACGGGAACAGGTGCAGGATGTGCTGGATTCAGGCGTATTGATGCGTTATGGATTTGACGGAATGCGCAACGGACATTGGAAAGCCAAGGAACTTGAAGCCGCTTTATCCCAAAGAATGCAGTCTAAACATGTCCATTTGGTGAGCAGTGGTACTGCCGCGCTGACTGTGGCCTTGGCCAGTGCTGGAATTGGAGCAGGGGATGAGGTGATTATGCCCACCTTCACCTTTGTGGCCAGTTTTGAGTCCATTTTGGCCCTGGGTGCCATTCCTGTTTTGGTGGATGTTGATGACACTTTGACGTTGGACCCTTCTGCGGTTGAAAAAGCCATCACCCCAAAAACCAAGGTGATCATGCCCGTGCACATGTGTGGTTCCATGGCAGATTTGGACGCACTTCAACAATTATGCAAAAAATATGGCCTGTTGCTTTTGGAAGATGCCTGTCAGGCCATTGGCGGAAGCTATCATGGAAAACCTTTGGGCAGTATTGGCGATTTAGGCTGTTTTTCGTTCGATTATGTAAAAACCATTACCTGTGGTGAGGGCGGAGCCGTTATCACCAATAATGAAGCCTATTACCAAAATGCGCATAAATATTCAGATCACGGGCATGACCACATCGGAAATGATAGGGGAGCGGAGCAACATCCATTTTTAGGGTATAATTTTCGTATTTCTGAACTGAACGCCGCTGTTGGGGTGGCTCAACTTTCCCGATTGGATGAATTCATCGACCTTCAAAAAAGGAATTACAACATTTTAAGAGATGCATTATCTACTATTCCCGAGGTGACTTTTAGAAGAGTTCCCGAGGGTGGCGAAGAGAATTATTCCTTTTTAAGTTTCTTTCTTCCTACGGAAGAAGTTGCACAGAAAGCGCATCAAGCTTTGGGAGCCAATGGGGTGGATGCCTGTTTTTACTGGTACAATAACAATTGGCATTACTACCGAAAATGGGAACATCTCATCAACAAAAAATCCTTGGGGAAATTGCCAAAGGAGGTTGTGGAAGGGCTTCCAGATTATGCTAATGCTGATTTCTCTGCATCCGATCATTGGGTGGGAAGAACCATCTCTTGCTTGATAAAATTGGGCTGGTCTGAAAAAGAAATGGAAGAAAGAGCCAAAAAAATGGTAGAAGTAATCCAATCATCCATATAAACAAGTTGTCATTCTAAACGCAGTGAAGAATCTAATTTAGGGGTGCTGCTGCTCGACACAAACGGCACTAATGTTCACGAACTTTTTAAACTTGAACTTGCGTTTTGAGTTTGAACCTGTATCAGTAATTCACATACTCCACAATCTCCAAACCATAGCCCACCATACCCACACGACGGGTTTGTCCTGAATTGGACAATAAGCGAATCTTGGAAATGTTCAGGTCGTGAAGGATTTGTGCGCCAATACCAAAATCTTTGGTGTCCATATCAATTTTTGGCGCTTTGGTGATGCCTTGTGCCTGTAATTTTTTGAACTCGGCCAGACGGCTCAACAAGTTCATGGATTGGTTATCTTGATTGATAAAAATCATGGCCCCTTTTTCTTGAGCGTTCAACACGTTGAACATCCGCTGAAGAGCTTCATCAGGATTGTTGGTCAGAGTGCCCAACATGTCATTGTTCACTAAGGTAGAATTGATACGCGTGAGAACCGGCTCTCCCAATTTCCAACTTCCCTTTACCAAGGCAATGTGCACTTGATTATTGGTGGTTTGTTGGTAAGCACGCAGTCGAAACTCACCGAAACGGGTTGTCATGTCAAAGGATTCCTTGAGTTCAATGAGACTATCATGTTCCATACGGTAGGCAATCAAATCCTCGATGGAAACAATTTTCAGGTCGAACTTTTTGGCCACTTCCATTAATTGCGGCAATCGGGCCATACTGCCATCCTCGTTCATGATTTCCACAATGACACCAGCAGGCTGCAGACCTGCCAAACGGGCAAAATCTATGGCAGCTTCGGTATGACCTGTACGGCGCAATACACCACCTTCTTTGGCAATCAAAGGAAAAATATGCCCTGGTCTGGCCAGTTCATGGGGTTTGGTGGCGGGTTCGGTAAGTGCCAGAACCGTTTTGGCCCTATCGGCCGCAGAAATCCCAGTAGTTACACCATTCCCCCTTAAATCCACAGAAACGGTAAAGGCGGTTTCCAAGGGGTCTGAGTTGTGGGTCACCATTTTGTGGAGCCCAAGTTCCTTGCATCTCCCTTCAGTAAGGGGTGCGCAGATCAGTCCCCGGCCATGGGTGGCCATAAAGTTTACGGTCTCTGGGGTAATGAGCTCTGCAGCAGCCAAAAAATCCCCTTCATTCTCACGGTTTTCATCATCAACCACAATAATGACCTTCCCTTGACGGATGTCTTCAATGGCCTCTTCTATGGCGTTTAGTTGTATTTTTTTGTCCTTGGCAACCATTACTCTTCAGAATCTTTTTCTTTCTTTTTAAACAGGGATTTAATGCGGTCAAAAATATTTCCAAATCCGAACAGCCCTCTATCCGCAGTGGCCCTTCTAGTGAGCGAGATGCCCAACGGAAGCATGATCAGGGTGGATAGCCAAGCCCCAAATGCTGGGTGGATGTTCCCTTCCTTGGCATAATTTCCGGCAAAAACCCCAATAAAGTAATACGTCAAAAATAAGACAATGGCAATCACCATGGGCAGACCAAGCCCCCCTTTTCTAATAATGGCGCCCAACGGAGCTCCCACAAAGAAGAGAATAATGCAGGAAAATGCCAGTGCATATTTGTTGTGCAATGAGAGAATGTGGCTGTTGTAGAACTTGTACCGTTTTTGGAGTTCGTCCTTTTTTGAAATGACAGTATTTAAAATTTGTGTTACAGAAGTTTTGGCATTGTTTAAAACTTGAAGTCGTTGCCATTCTTGAAGCGAGGCCAAGAGGTCATCCACATCTTTTATGGTGTCCTTTGCCATTTCAGTTTTTGAGGTATCCACCGTTATGACACGTTGAATACTGTCCTTTTTAAGGTTTTTTACAGGAAAAGCACCCATGCGGTTGACAATATTCTTGGAGAAAGCCTCTACTTTTTCAAGATTGTTTTTATCCAAAGAATCGATATCCTTGATCAAGCGGCTCACGTTTTTCATCTTGTCGGTGGTGATGTTCCCATCTTCCTCCAAATCTTGATTGTTGAGCTCAGAGATATCAATATTGATGGTATAGGTTTCAAATTCAGATTTGGCAAAAGGATATTTCCTCCGTTCCTTGCCATCCTTAGGCCTAAGTTCTTCGTAATAATGACCATCTTTTAAGACCAATTGGATGATATCGGATTCCTCACTACTGATTAACTCCCCAGTTTTGGCCTTAATTACCGTACTGTTAATATTCTGTTCTGATTTTTTATGGATGATGACATTGTCCAAAAAGCGGTCCTGTTCCCCGTATTTTTTGTCCACCTTTATGTTCATTCCCTCGCCGGTACCCTCAAAATCACTGAAAACCCCTTCCGTAATGGCGGCGGCCGGTTTTACCTTGGCAATATTTCGCCTAAGGTTGAATATTTTTTGCTCGCTTTTTGGAATAACATTGTTTGCAAAGAAAAAAGTGACCACTCCCAAAAAAAGGACAAAAATAATCAGGCTTCTCATACCTCTTTGTAGTGAGATTCCCGAAGCTTTCATGGCGGCAAACTCATAGTTTTCTGCAAACGTCCCGAAGGTTAGAATCGAGGACAATAGAACGGTAAGCGGGAGTACCTTGTCCACCAAGGTGGGGATAAAGTAGAAAATGAACTTTCCGATGATGACAATACCCAGACCTTTTCCAGCCAAATCATCAATGAAAAGCCATATGCCCTGAAAGATGAATATGACGATCAAGATGAAAAATGAACTGAAGAAATTGTATAGAAATCTTCGTAATATATACTGGTCTAGTATTTTCAATCCCTAGTTTCTTGTGATGTAATACCCCTTGTCCTCGTATTTTTTCTCGTCAAAGGTAAACAGTGTACTTGAAAGTGGCTGATTGGTTTTGAAAGAATTAACGGTGATGGTGGTTTTGGTACCGTTATTCCCCGTTTGAATTAACTTGTAGATGTGTTTGGTCTGGGTATCAATTCCTAAAAGCACAGACTTGATTTCCGTATTGGAGTCAATAGGAATCAATTTTACGTATTGGATTTTTCTACCATCCACATTTTGTAGAATGTCCCATTGGTAGTTGTGCCCTGTTTTGTAAAATGTCAGCATTTTTGAAGGGCTTACATTATCATTGTCCTCGTTGACATCTTCTATGGTAACTTCCTCATTTTCGGGAACAATGGTGTACACTTTATTTCCATCAAAAAGTTGTTGGGCTCCCAAATAATTCAGGAAATACTTTTCACCATCCAAGGTAACATTACCATTGGTTTCTTGTTTTAGATTGGCCTCGGTGTTTTCCAAGGTGGACCTAAAGTCGATATAAATATTGTCGTAGCTTTTTACTTTATTATAGACTTCATCCAACAAGGCTTTGGCCTTGTCCGAGTTTTGCCCGAATGAAAAAAGCCCTACAGCTAAAAATCCGATTAAAAGAATATGTTTTTTGATCATGGTTTTATTTTGTTTCATTTTCTAACAATTGTTCCAAAGAATAAATATCAGGCACCAAAACCTGTCGGGCTTTACTGCCTTCAAATGGGCCAACAATTCCAGCGGCTTCCAGTTGATCTATGATTCTACCGGCCCTGTTGTACCCCAGTTTCAATTTACGCTGAATCAAAGAAGCGGAACCTTGCTGGGCCGTTACAATCACTTCAGCGGCCTCGCGGAACATGGCATCCCTGTCCGCGATATCATTATCAAGACTTGTGCCAGATTCCTCTCCTACATATTCTGGCAGGAGGTGGGCATCTAGGTAGGCTCGTTGCGAACCAACATAATCGGTGATTTTGGCTACTTCAGGGGTGTCCACAAAAGCACATTGAAGTCGCGTAACATCGTTTCCTTGGGTGTAGAGCATATCACCTCGACCAATGAGCTGGTCGGCTCCTTGGGCATCTAAAATGGTCCTGGAATCTATCTTTGAGGTCACCCGAAATGCAATTCTGGCAGGGAAATTCGCCTTGATGATACCCGTGATCACATTCACCGAAGGACGTTGCGTAGCAATGATCAAATGGATTCCGATGGCTCGCGCCAACTGCGCCAATCTGGCAATGGGCGTTTCCACTTCTTTGCCAGCGGTCATGATCAGGTCGGCAAACTCATCAATCACCAAAACAATGTAGGGTAGGAATTTGTGCCCGTCATTGGGATTGAGTTTTCTTGCTTTGAACTTGGCATTGTATTCCTTGATGTTTCGGACCATGGCCGTTTTTAACAGCTCATACCGATTATCCATCTCAATACAAAGCGAATTCAAGGTGTTGATGACCTTGGTGTTATCTGTGATAATGGCATCCTCCGAATCTGGAAGCTTGGCCAAGAAATGCCGTTCAATTTTGTTGTATAGGGTCAGTTCCACTTTTTTGGGATCTACCAGAACAAACTTAACCTCCGCAGGATGCTTTTTATAGAGCAGCGAAGTAATCACGGCATTTAACCCTACGGATTTACCCTGACCCGTGGCCCCGGCCATGAGCATGTGGGGCATTTTGGCCAGATCTACCACAAAAGTTTCATTACTGATGGTTTTCCCAAAGGCAATGGGAAGCTCCATTTCGGCCTTTTGGAATTTGTTGGACGCAATTACCGAACGCATGGAAACTGTGGTGGCGTTTTTGTTGGGCACCTCAATACCAATAGTCCCTTTTCCCGGAATAGGCGCAATGATACGAATGCCCAATGCAGCCAAGGAAAGGGCAATGTCGTCTTCCAAGTTTTTGATTTTGGAAATACGGATACCCGCTTCTGGTACAATTTCATAAAGGGTTACGGTTGGCCCGATGGTTGCCTTGATTTGTGCTATGCCTATTTTGTAATTCTTAAGGGTGCTTACAATTCGGTTTTTGTTTTCCTCCAATTCTTCTTGGTTGATGGTAATACCACCGGAAGCACCGTGGGCATCCAATAGATCTAATGGAGGGAATTTATAATTGCCCAACTCCAGTTTGGGGTCGAATTCCCCAAAATCCTTGACTAATTTTTCGGATTTAATGTCACTTTCCTCTTTTTCTTGTTCAACTTTCTCGACTTCAAGACTAATATCAACCTCTTCTTCCTCTTCAGGAAGGTTCACATCAAGCCCCGCCTCACTTTTTAGAGGGGGAATATCTTTTTTATGGGTATAGGTGTCTACTTTGGTTGGCTCGTTGTCCTCTGGACTTAGGTCCAGACTTGTCTCTTCAGATTCATCTGTTTCATCTGACACCGATGCCGTTTTTTGAAAATCGGATGTAATTTGTTGGCGTTGTTTTCGGAAGAAATTGGCAACACCTTCCGGGGTGAAATTGAACAGGCGCACCAAAATCACCATCAACACAAAAACCAGAATAAGAAACACCCCAATCTTGCCGGTATAGTCTTGAAGGAAATCGTTCATTTCATACCCGATGAGACCACCTAGAAGCGGCTGATCTATCGCAAAAAAGCCAAGGGCCACAGAAATCCAAATGACCCCTACCAAGCCCCAAATCCATTTTCCAATGAGTCCTTTGCCGCTTAATCCCAAAAAAAGATACAGTCCAGTAACGGCCAACAGCACTGGAAAAGCAAAAGAGGCCAGCCCAAAGCCACGGTACATGAAAAAGTGACTGACACTGGCACCAAACTTGTTCAGCAGGTTTTTGGCTTCGGCATTTCTATTGGCAAACTCGGACAGTAAACTCTGGTCTGCCTGCCAAGTAAAGTAGTAGGACATGAAGGAAAAGAACAGCGCAATACTGAGGACAATAAGCAAACTCCCAAAAATGATTTTGTTTTGCTTGGAGGGTTTCAACGAAACCTTCTTCTTGTTGGCAGCAGTAGGTTTGGATTTAGATTTTGTCCTTTTTTTAGCCATTAATTAGGGTTTAATGCGGGGCTAATTTACAAATTTACGATGCTATATTGACCTTGGATGTTGCTTACAGCAATTTGGGCACATAAATGATGAGTCCAATAATGCTTGCCACAATGGACACTATCATAACGGCTCCTGCGGAAATATCTTTTATAAAACCGATTTTGGGGTCGTTTTTGGGTTGGATATAGTCCGATATTTTTTCAATGGCCGTGTTGATGCCCTCAATGCCCATGACCAAACCTATGGCAAATAGTTGGAGGATCCATTCGGTATTGGAAATCTGAAAATAAAATCCAGCAAGGGTCATTATAATGGCAATACCAAATTGAATCTGAATACTGGGTTCGGTGCGTAAGAGCAAAAACATGCCCTTCAGCGCAAAGCCCACACTCCGAATTCTATTTTTTAAAAAAGATTCCTTAGGCATCTATCAATGCTTCAAGTGCAGCTTTATAATTGGGTTCTTCTGAAATTTCGGGAACCTGTTCAGAATAAATTACCTCACCATTTTCATTCAAGACCACTACACATCGTGACAATAATCCCTGAGAGGGGCCATCTATGAACTCCAAATTATAGGACTTTCCGAAGTTTCCATCTCTAAAATCAGACAAGGTTTCCACTTTGTCAATTCCTTCAGCACCACAAAAACGGGCCTGGGCAAAAGGAAGATCTCTAGAAATGCACAAGATGGCCGTGTTTTCCAACTCGGCCGCCTCTTTATTGAATTGGCGAACAGATTGCGCACAGGTTCTTGTTTCCAGGCTCGGAAATATGTTCAAAACCACTTTTTTTCCTTTGTAATTGGATAATGTGGTTGTGGAAAAGTCGTTTTTTACTAAGGTGAAATCCGGAGCTTGGGAACCATTTTCAGGGAGGTTGCCAAGGGTATGTACTTCGTTTCCTTTTATGGTAACTGTAGCCATATTTTCATAATTAGGTTCAAGCCCAAAAGTACTTAAAAAAAACCTTCCCACAGGGTGTTGCGGGAAGGTTCTTTTGAAAAAATGGTACGTTGTTGCTATTTGTCGATGGAGCTCAGAACCCGCGACATAAATGAGTTCAGGGCTTCCTTTTTTTCAGTTCCGCTCCTGATTTGGCCAGAAACCTCAAGAGCTCCATAAATATTGGAGATCAATTCGCCAATGATATCCAATTCCTCATCCTTTAGACTGGGAACTTCGCAGATACTTTCCAAGGTCTCTGCGGTTTCCAGTAAGAAATCCTCATCCTTTTCTTCAGCAAAATTGACCAGTTGTTTAATTATGGGCAACTTCATTGATCAAGGTTTTTAGAACATCGTATTTGTTGGTCTGCACCTGACTCTTCAAAGACCCGTTGGAAAATGCGGCGAATGTGGGCAGATTATCCACATTGGCCAATTTCCGTGATTCGGGGAACTTTTCAGCATCGACCATTACAAAGGTGACATTCTCGTTTAAAGATGCTTCTTTCTTGAACTTTGGTTTCATGATTCGGCAATTACCGCACCATGATGCTGAGTATTGCACCACAACATTACTGTTGTTGGCAATTACTTCGTTTAAATTATCTTGTTCCAGTTCTACTACCATGCTGATTTAGTTTACGTGATTGGCCAAATATTCAGAAACGCCATCCCGATTGGCATTCATGGCTTCCTTACCTTCTTCCCAGTTGGCCGGGCACACTTCGCCTTTCACCTGAACATGGGTGTAGGCATCCACCAAACGCAAAAATTCGTTTACGTTTCTCCCTAAAGGCATGTGGTTTATACTTTCATGGAACACTGTTCCTTCCTCATCAATTAAATAGGTAGCTCTGTAGGTTACATTGTCACCTTCCACAATGTGAGAACCGGTTTCTTCATTGTAATCTTCGTTGGTGATATCCAAAATACCCAATGCGTTGGACAAGTTTCTATTGCTATCGGAAACGATGGGGTAGGTAACGCCCTCAATACCACCATTGTCCTTGGCGGTGTTCAACCATGCAAAGTGAACCTCTGGAGTGTCGCAAGAAGCACCGATGACCAAGGTGTTCCTTTTTTCAAACTCTCCTAAACTTTGTTGAAAAGCATAGAGCTCAGTAGGACATACAAAAGTGAAATCTTTGGGATACCAGAAAAGCAAAATTTTCTTTTTTTCCGCTTTGGCTTTCTCTAAAATGTTGATTTTGAATGTGTCGCCCAATTCATCGATGGCATTAACTTCTAGGTTTGGAAATTTTTTTCCGACTACTGTCATTCGTATGGATTTTTATAAGATTTAGCCGCAAAATTAGGTTGATGAAACGGCTTTCCCCAATAAAAAAATCACTATTTCTTATCCATGGATAACCTGCGTTTATGACACCAAAATGAGGGTAGTTTTTTTAAGGCACCGATAATATTGGGACCTAAAAATTATGGACTTCACAAATCTGAAATCACATCGTTAAAAACCAAATTGAAAATTTTTTAGGCTGTGGCAGTTTTTGTAAGCATCTTGATTTTGATCTTTAATGCAGCAAAGAGTA
>JAUIBH010000174.1 GCA_030427985.1 Bacteroidia bacterium
TTGTTTATTGGGGTATGCTAATAGTGTTTGTTTTAGGGAAGCAATCGATCAAGGAATCCAGTTATTCTTTCCAAAGTTAGGTTTACGTTTTTCCAAAAAGGCATTTCTTCCTTCTTTGGCTTCCTCGGTCATGTAAGCCAATCGGGTGGCTTCGCCAGCAAAAACCTGTTGACCAACCATACCATCATCCGTGAGGTTCATGGCAAACTTGAGCATTTTAATTGAGGTTGGCGATTTGGCCAATACTTCTTGGGCCCATTGGTACGCAGTATCTTCGAGTTCATCATGGGGTATAACGGCATTCACCATGCCCATTTCAAAAGCCTCTTGTGCAGAGTAATTTCGACCTAAAAAGAAAATCTCCCGTGCTTTTTTCTGCCCCACCATCTTGGCTAGATAGGCGGACCCGTATCCACCATCAAAACTAGTGACATCGGCATCGGTCTGTTTAAAAATGGCGTGTTCCTTGCTGGCCAAAGTCATATCACAGACCACGTGGAGGCTATGCCCTCCCCCAACGGCCCAACCGGGCACCACGGCAATGACCACTTTGGGCATAAACCGGATAAGACGTTGCACTTCGAGAATGTTGAGGCGGTGGTAACCATCATCCCCTACATATCCCTTATGTCCCCTAGCCTTTTGGTCACCACCACTGCAAAAGGCCCATTTTCCGTCTTTGCTGGATGGTCCTTCCCCTGAAAGCAACACCACACCAATGGAAATATCTTCTTGTGCATCATAGAAGGCTTTATAGAGTTCACTGGTAGTTTTTGGTCGGAAAGCGTTGCGTACATCAGGTCGATTAAAGGCAATACGGGCCACGCCGTCACATTTTTTATAGGTAATGTCCTCAAATTCCATGGCGGTCTGCCAGTTGGGTGATTTCATGGTGAATGAATTTGTTGAACCACAAATTAACGGAAAATCCCAATCATTGCCATTTATTAAAACGAATCATATCTTTAAGCCTTGCCGTTATATCAGAATGATCAGGGACATAAAAATATCACGACTTACAAGTAGGACCATCACAAGCCAAGAAGGCGATTTTTATTCGGTGCTCTGGATAAAGGATGCTGTGCAAAGCATTACAATAGACAATACTTTGTACGAAAACATTGCGAGTGCGGTATATTTTTTGAAACCGAATTTTAAATGGAAAGTAATACGAAAGGACACTTCAATTTCTTCAGGGTATGTACTTTACCTTCCTCAAAATATTTTGGAGGACCCCTTGTTTAAAAACCTGCACATTAATGAGGTAAGGGTTTTTAATTCGGAACAAATACCCAAAGTGAACTTGGCCCCTGGAATTGAAATTCGAATACAGGCAATTCTTGAAATGCTTGACGAATTGATCAGCACCAATCTCAAACATAGAGAGAGCGCCATACTTTCATTGATCAGTACTTTCTTTGTCTATATTGACGGAAAGTGCAATATAAAATCATCGATTGATCAAAATAGTGCAAAATCCGTTCTGGTATATAAATTCAAAAAGGCCATAAACGAACATTTTTCAGAGCTCCATGAAGTGGGTGAATATGCCCGAAAGCTGAATATTTCTGACAAATACCTGCACGAATGCGTGAAAGAAGTATTGGGCACCAGTGCGAAACACCTTATTGATGAGCAATTGACAATGTGTGCTAGAAGGGAATTAAAGTTCACCGACAAAACAGTAAAAGAAATAGCCTACGGTATGGGTTTCAGTTCTCCCGAATATTTTAGCTACTACTTTAAAAAACAAACAGGAAAGACCCCATCACAGGTAAGAAAAGAATGATTCTCTCTAAATTCTACTGAAATACCGTGTTTTTCTAAATGTTCACAACCATTGCCACCGATAAATTTGTGTGCATATAAAACACAGTAGTATGGACAGAAAAAAGTTTATTCAAACAGCGGGGATTGGATTTGGAGTCTCCATTATGCCGGGTATGGTTTTTGGGAACACCCAATCTGGAAACGTAAAAAACAACTTTGATCTTGCCCCAAAGATTGTAAAGGACAGCGAAGGAGAGGTGCTAAACGTCATTGGCGATATTCAAACCCACAAATTAGCAGGAAGGGATACCAACGACCTGATAACGGAATGGGTAGATAATGTAGAACCCGGTGTGGGCATTCCGCCTCACATACATACAAATGAAGACGAGATTTTTAGGGTGATCAAAGGGCAAGTAGAGATAATGGTGAATGGAAAAACGGTTGTTTTGGAGGCAGGTGATACTGCCTTTGCGCCAAAGAATCTACCTCATTCCTGGAAAGTGGTTGGGACAGAAAAAGCCAAAATGATAACCAGTGCTTTCCCCTCTGGAATAGAAAAAATGTTTGCGGAATTAGCTAAATTACCTCCTGGCCCGCCAGATTTTGAAATAGTTGCCAAGATTTGTGGAAATCA
>JAUIBH010000175.1 GCA_030427985.1 Bacteroidia bacterium
GGCTTTTCGGATTTTTTATCCTCTGCGTAGGTTGTCTTTGTGGTTTTCTTATTTAAAACAAGTTGATCTGCAATCATCTTAAATGGTAAATTTTATTACCCTACTTATTTAGTAGAGTTTTCAAAAATAGAATTTAATTTTTACCTGTCACCAATGAAATCCATAAAATTTATAATTACCCTATAGAATTAGTAGATTATTAACAAAACAGGGATGAAATTGAGATATTTCCAACAAGAGGTTTAGATGGGCAAGCTTATTTCTCGTTTTAGGGTTGATTGCAAAGGATATCCTGTAAGGTATTGTTTCGGTATACCGCCAAGGCACTGTCCCGCACTTGGAGCATCAATTTGTGGACGGAGCATGTCCTTTCATCCGGACAATCATCACAGCTTTCGTAAAAATTAAGGCTTACACAGGGTACCATGGCTATGGGGCCTTCCAGTACCCGCATAACATCTGTCATGTATATTTGGTCTGGATTCTTTAAAAGATAATATCCCCCACCCTTACCCTTTTTGGAACTCAGGAAACCCGACTTGCGAAGACTTAATAAAATACTTTCCAAAAACTTTTGGGAGATATTCTCATGCTCCGCAATTTCAGAAATCTGAACAGGCTTTCGATCCTTTTGGTTACCCAAATAGGCCAATGCCTTTAGTCCGTATTTTGTTTTTTTAGAGAGCATGGTGCTAAGATACTTAAAATTGGAATTGGGTGTTCCAAAACAGGAATCCGGAAATTGTCCAAAAAAATGTAAACATTAAATTATTTTAGCCCAACCCTTTAATTGATTGAACTTTTAGAGTATTTGGTGTTAAAAAGACAATTTTTGTTAATCTTCTGTCTTACAGTTCCATTACATTTTAATATTTCTTAACTTGTAACATCCCTTTCAAAAACAAATCAATTATGTCAAAATTCAGCTTAAAAATAAACGGAAAGACCCAAGAGGTAGATGTGGACGAAAACACACCAATGCTTTGGGTACTTAGAGATCATCTGAAATTGGTAGGTACCAAATACGGTTGTGGCATTGCACAGTGTGGCGCATGTACTATTCATCTTGGGGATAACGCCGTACGTTCTTGCCAATTAACGGTTTCCTCTGTTGGTGACCAGGAAATAACAACCATAGAGGGACTCTCTGAAAATGGTGACCATCCTGTACAACAGGCATGGTTGGAAGTGGATGTCCCACAATGCGGTTATTGCCAGGCTGGGCAAATTATGAGTGCATCGGCCCTTTTGAAAAGAAATCCAGCACCCTCCGATACCGAAATAGAAGCCGCCATGAACGGAAACATCTGTAGATGTGGAACCTACACGCGCATTAAAAAAGCGATAAAGACGGCAGCATCTGCAACTGAAAATGCTTAAATCGTACCTAACACCCTAAAAACAAAGAAATGACACTCGTAAAAACAAAAATAGGAAGACGATCTTTTATAAGAACTTCGGCACTTGCCGGTGGGGGTATGATGGTGGGTTTTAGTTGGCTCGCCTCTTGTAAAATGACCCCTGAAGAAGTAAATAGCCTTCCCAAGGAATGGTTTGACATAAATGGCTTTTTAAAAATAGGTGATAACGGCATGGTAACCATCATGTCCCCAAATCCAGAAATTGGCCAAAACGTAAAAACGGCTATGCCGATGATCGTGGCTGACGAATTGGACGTGGATTGGAAAAACGTCATTGTAGAGCAGGCTCCTTTAAACCTGGATGTCTTCCAACGTCAATTGGCAGGTGGAAGTCAATCCATTAGAGCGGGCTGGGAAGGATTACGAATGGCTGGTGCTACAGCAAGAAAAATGTTGAAACAGGCAGCCGCCAAGGCTTGGGAGGTTCCAGAGAACGAAATTACCACTTCCAATGGTATGCTATACCATGAAGCCAGCAACAAATCTGCAGGGTATGGGGAAATGGCATCCGCCGCTGTTGGGGTCACTTCTCCCAACGACCCACCAGAAAATATTGAAGTTCCGGAAGAAGTGGAATTAAAGGATATTAAAGATTTTACCATAATAGGTACGGACAGATTAAATGTGGACGGACCAAAAATAGTTACAGGAAAACCATTGTTCGGAATCGATGTTCAAGAAGAAGGCATGTTAACGGCTATGATCATACATCCACCAGCATTTGGACAGACGTATAAATCCATGGATACAGAGTCCGTTAAATCTATGCCGGGAATCGTAGATGTATTTCCAGTGGAAGTATATCCGGAAGAGGTTGAAAAACAATGGTCCGATGGTGGCGGAATCGCAGAATTGGTAGCCGTTGTCGGTGAGAGTACCTGGCAATGTATGCAGGCCAAAAAAGCGTTGAAGGTAGAATGGGAAAGCCCGTCCGACTTGGAAAGCACGGCATCCTACGAAGAGGACCTCGAGAAACTGATAGAGG
>JAUIBH010000093.1 GCA_030427985.1 Bacteroidia bacterium
TAAATGGTTAATGAATCCATCTTCAAGGCTAGCCTTGAAGATAACAAAACCATCACTTAACTTTAGGCCAAGTTCAGTCCACTTTTAGTTGAAGATTTACACGTAAAATACGATAATGAAAAAGAAGAAATATTGACTGATGGAGATGTATACTATCTACCAAACGGACACACAGCAATCGTTCAAGAAGACATAAAGTTTATTGAGTTCAGTCCTTCAAAAGAATTTGGAGAGGTTATGACTCACGTCGGAAAGAAAATGGCCGAATTAGGAGGATAAAAACCTGCGTACAACAATGTATAACCGCAATTCCGAGTGGATTCGGACGTAGTCGAATCCGCCGTAATTGCTAAGGTCTGTTCTAAACCGAAAAACAAAGTAAATAAAACCGATACTGACGGTTATACAAACCGTTGGCAACAAGCTAAAGAAACATCCGAATATAAAAGAAACGAAGAGCGATTGGAATTAAACCACGTCAAATATTAAAAAAAGCAGGCAACTATTTACAAGGTATTTGCGACTTTATAAATAGAGATACTTTAAAACTATAAAGACTGAACCAAAATGTTAGAAAACCCAAAAGTAAACATCAAAGTCAAACTTGCCTCTTTGTGGGCTTCCGCAACTTTTTGCTATTTATATGGCGACTATTTTGAGCTTTACACACCAGACAAAGTAAACAGCTTAGTTACAGGCGATAACATTATGGACAGTCCTGCGAAATTATTAGTAGCATCAGTAATTTTGGCAATTCCTTCAGTAATGGTTACAGTTTCAATTTTTCTTAAACCAAAAATAAACCGAATTCTTAATATCTTATTTGGAACATTATTTACATTAATGATGATTTTAATAGGAATTATGTCAACTAACGAATGGTATTTATTTTATGCCTTTTTAGCTTTTTTAGAGAGTATTATTACCGCTTTAATTGTTTGGTGCGCTTGGAAATGGCCTAAAGAAAAAACTATTTAATTATGGAAATTATGTCACTAAATTAAAAAGCAAGAATTGCGGGATTACTTTATTTATTGCTTGTCATTTCTGGATTTATTTATCTTGTATACATTCCATCGGAATTGATTGATTTACAAAATGCTACAAAAACCATAGAAAACTGTAGATACCCCAAAAATTACGACAGTACGTTTAATCATTAAATTTACGGAATATGACACGAAGAAAATTCACCCCGAAGTTCAAAACCAAAGTTGGCCATTCATCCATAGGTATGGGAGCCAGAAAGTTTTGCGGTATAGAGAACTGTAGACCTTCAACTAAAAGTGGGCCAAAAAGAAATTTGTAACAACCAAATGTTGAATTCTTAAACCGATCAATTATAGAAATGTTTGAAAACTTACCCTGGTACGGCTATCGCTATTTTAAAATCGGATAAAAGATTGTTTCCGTAGATCGAATATCGAAGTGCAAAACTTAAAATGCAGCTATCCGTTCGATCAACCAAAAGGCAGCTACGGAACCAATAGCATAAGGCACCGCTTTTTTAACCCAGTCCTGATGGGAAACAAAAAACCTAGGTAATTTCATCAACACCAATACAACTATCACGAACAATAGTTGCCCTAATTCCACCCCTACATTAAAAGTGGCCAGAGCCAAAGGAATTTCACTTTGTGGAAGCCCAATATCCTGAAGTGCACCCGCAAATCCAAAACCATGTAAAAGTCCAAAACTAAAAGCCACCAACCATGGTTTTCTGCTTGTAAGCGTAGGGATACCCTTTTGAAGTTTTAAAATTTCCAAGGCCAAAAAAACAATGCTCAATGCTATCACTGCCTCCACAGGTGGACCGGGCAAACTCGTTATGCCCAGCACGGAAAAACTCAAGGTTATACTATGTGCCAAGGTAAAGGCAGTAATGGTTTTCAAAAGTTTCTTAAATCCTTTGGTTAGCAACAGTAGTGCCAGAACAAACAGTAAGTGATCAAAGCCAAACAAAATGTGTTCTATTCCTAAAACGATGTAGGTTTTTGTCACCGCCCACATATTGGGCTTGTCTGGTACGACAATAGTGTCTCTGGTGGGCTGCAACAAAAAGCTGTGATGCGCTCCATCAAGCAAACGAATATTCACCAAGACATCGATTCCCGTAGTATTAAGGTTATTGATGGACAAAGTAGTGTTGGACAAACTTTTCTTGCCCTCTAGTTGATAGGTGTAAAGCACAAATGCCTCCAATATTCGGGGAGGAGCGGTTTCTGTTACCTTGAAGTTTTTGTCAAACATGGGTTGGATATCGAGAACCTTGTCAACGGTCCTTGGAACTTTCCATAATACGGTATACGTATTTGTAGAAACTTCGTTTACTTGAAGAAACCCTGGGCGAACCTCATGGGCCATAGAAGTATATAATGACCCTATGCACAATAAATAAAGCAAAAATCTCATTAAGGTTTTCATGATTTGCTATAACTGTTCCTAATAGCTTCGGGTACATTTCCAGAGGTGATTTTTACCTGATATTTTTCCAACAAATCCCGGTACACCTGTTCTTGGGTCTGAAGCTCTGTTCTGTATTCGTATTCCTTTTCAACGTAAAGCTTAATATCATTGAAATTAGCTGTTTTCGACGGTTCTTTCTTTGAGATATAAACCAAATGTTGACCAAATCCAGATGGAACGGGACCAACCCATTGGTTGAGGGGAAGGGAATCCAAAGTCAAGATAAAATCCCTTCCAAAGGCTTTGTTGATGTCCAGAGCACTTGTTTTCTCCCAGGTATTGGACAAAGACAACTTCCTTTTTTTTGAAATGGGCATGTCCATGTCATTGGTGAGAGCCAATTTAATGCGTTCCATTTCCTCTTCAAGGTTTTTTTCGTCATTCAAAAACAAAACCTGTTGGAAGGTATACACAGGGGGGAGCTGGAACATGTCCTGGTTTTGTTGATAGAACAAATGCAGATCTTCATCCGTGGGTGGTTTGATCATGGCGTTCAAATCATTGGAGACAGCCTCCATTTTCTGTGCTAAACGCCTTTTGACAATAATATCATTATGATCTAAATTCATGGCCAAGGCCTCCTTATAAAACACTTCTTGACGCAGGTATTGGTCCAAAAAAGCTTTGATGTCTTCCCCGTTGGGATCTCGTTGCCATTGCTTTTTCCACAAGCCGAGCAGGTAATCATATTCGGCATCATCGATTACGATGGCATTATCAGATTCAGCATCATCGCTTATGTAGTAATAGTATCCAAAAATAAAGAACCCAATGAGCAAAAAATGCAACAAAGGTTCTTTCCAAAAATTCTTCATATAAGAGAAAATTATTTCGAGGGTTCTATCCAGATGGGCGAGGCCCATGCACGTTCTTGGATCACTCTTTTGGTGTCATCAGGATACTGGACATCAGGATTTCTAATTTCATCCCACAAACTGTAACGGGCCGTTGGGAGTTGAATAACACGAACGTAGTAATATGCATTTTGGTTGGGGTCAAAATCTGGATCCTTCCAAACGGCCATTAGTTCAGGAGCTCCTTTTTCTTTGTTGAATTCCCCAGTTTTCATATTCACGGGAGCATCGATGGGTGACACGGTTCCATCTGGAGTTAAACGGTCGTCCGAAGCAGCCACATTGTAAATGGTATCTTTCATTTCCCCGTTTTCGACCCATCCCTTGATAATTTGAATACGGTCCAAGTTTGGAGCTATGGGATCCTTAATGGCCCAGACCATAAAATCCGGTGATTCCTGGCCCACATAATTCTGTCCCATGGGCACACCTTTTCCATACCCATCCTTGACCATATCTTCATACGAACCGTAGGACGGTTGGTAACCGTTTCCAGCAAAAAACCGGACTTTTATACGTGGACCTGAAGTAGCAAAGGATTCCCGGTTGTGCATACCGTCCCAAATGGCTTCGCGGGTATTGCTGGTCGCCCATACCCCTGTTAGGCCACCAGGATTCATGTCCCTGTTGTACATTTCACCATCCTGTTCATTTTTGGAACGCCCTTCTGCAGTGTTATCTGCCATACCATGGTGCCCCACATAGTTCCACTCCTCCACATTGGACATCACCGCATTATGGCTATCAGTGCCACCCACAAACCCATATTTAAAAGGATTGGCACCCAATTCTTCGTAGTATTTTACGCCCCGGGTAAGCCCATATCGAACAAAATTGTGCTTTTCATAAACTCGCCCGTTATATTGCTGAAGGGATACTGCGTTTTCAAAATCAGCGAATTCATCATTGGGCCAAAAGTCGGGGACCACCTCTGAATTCCCTTTGGTCTGTATCATCTCCAGGTTTCTTTCAAAATGCTGCCGCGTTTCGGCATAAACCTTATCGATTGGTTTATCGTTCATGGCCACTTCAGGGAACAACATGCCTTTGCTTTCGTTGGAATTATGTGGATTGCAAAAAACCTTGATTCCATTTTTTTCTTGTTCCATCATCCAATCCCATAACTCTTGTGGTGACGCACCTTCATTGGCAGAAAAGGGTATATCAGGAAGGTTGGTGTCTCTAAAAAATACATTTCGATGCAAATTGGCCGTATTGGGTGCGGAACTCCACTCGTAAGCATGGATGGTGGTGAATTTTCCAGGAACGTAATGTTTTTCAGTAGCCTCAATATTCTTTTGCCATTGCGATTTTACGGCATCGTATCCTTGCCAAAAATCAGGATGGGCATTGCCTCCCGCCAAGGCGTCCAAAACATATTTTTTATAGACTGTCAGGGCCGTTTTCAAATCCGGTGCTTCTCGCATTGCCACAGCGGCTTCACTATCATGCCCGGGAGCTTCCTGGTTTAAAAGGGAATAGGCCTCGCCCAAAAATTCCCCATGATCGGTAACCGCTGCCCAGTCCAAAGTTCTGTTTATTTTATGTGGCCTCCCACTGACAAGCACTTCTTCGCCTTGTGCAAATCGATACGCTTCATCCGGTGTAAGTCGGGTGCCTGCAATAAAAGCGTCCATTGAAGCTGCCGTGTGCAAATGTTGTTCTCCGAAATAGGCTTCTTTGAAAGGATTTTCATCCAGCTCATAGTTCTTTCCATTATGTGTATATTGGGTTTTGTTTGCTTCCAATAGATCTTCACTCATTACCTCTTTTCCATGTTTTGGCTGTTTACAGGAAAAGAGCGACAGGAACACACAAATAAAGGCTAAATTTTTCATTATACAATTGATTGATAGCTTTCTTGAAATGGTTTGCGTTTATGAAAAATTACATTGTTTTTTCTTCAAAAACAACTAAAACACAAGTTAAATACACGCCTTGCCATAACACTGGTTCTTAAAATCACTTTTTCCAACCCGATCCTTCAATACAACAAGCTAGGTGGAGGTCTTGACATGTAAAGGGGAAACCATTGTCCTATCGACCATTTCGTGCATTACTGATTTTATCCATCAGCTTGGGGCTATTTGGGAAACAACAATACCAACTGGGCCCTAAACCCCCATGTTGCGGAATTACCATTTCCGTAAGGAATTCTAGATCCAATAGCCACTTGGGCCAATTGGCTCCCAATTGAAATTACTTTAGAACCTATGAGATTAATGGTTCCCGATGTCATATCGGCATCCCAGTTTTGGGACAATTCGGTGTTCAATGCCAGGGCATAACCCCCAGAGAAGTTTTTTGCGATAAAAGGTTGAAAAAAAGTAACGCTCACATCTGCCCTATCCGCATCACCTGCAATGGACCAAATATGGTTTACCAACGTTCCAACCGTTACATTTCCAATTTGCTTTAATCCCACCGCAGTAGGCCCCACGCCAAATTTTCCTGTTCCCAATAGATCATCTGTAGCAGTAGGAATCAAAAGTGCTGGACCCACACCCCAAATTAAACCACCGGATGTTGGCTCTTTTGGGGAAAAGAAAGCACTTATTGTGGCATCTCCCAACCCAGATTGTGAACCACTGGCACCAAAAACATCATTCTGGAAGGTAATCGGCATAATAACCCGTGCAATGAGGTTCCAATCTTCATTTAAGCTCATGGGAATTACCGGCTGGATGTTCAAAGTAAATCGACTTCCATCGGCTGGGCCAATTCCAAAGTCAAAATTCCCTTGAAATGGAACACTGATAAGGCTAGCAACTGGATTCTGAAGCTTTTTTGCCAATTCATCAGCACTTGAAGTTTGTTGTTCCTGTGAATATGCAACAAGACTTGTGCTTAAAGAAATAATGAATATTGGAATCCATTTTAATACTTCCGAAAGGTGTTGAGTTTTCATGCTATTGAATTAAAATGATTGATTTATTCTGCTAGAAAGAATATCCTACCTTAATACCGTATCGCAATGCCGGTAAGGCAATTCTTTCTGTTTCTCCATTGGGATTGATCTCGAAATCAGCTCCCCATTGTTCAAAAATCCCATAGTTTGACAATGCCTCGGAAAGGTCATCGTAAAAGGCTTCAGGAACTGGTATTTTCTCCGTTAGTTCAAAGGTATTGAACGTTAATCCCGGGCCAAAAATGATGAAATCCACAAAAAAGGATTTGTACACCTCCAATTTATATCCTACTTCAAAACCATACCCAAAGGTTCTTATCTTGGCATCTATTTGCAACTCATGCTGAGTTTCATCCTCAGCGATGTAAATGCCTTTAATTTCATCCTTGGTTCGCTGAAATTTAGAATAGGCCCCTACATAAAATCCATAGTAAGGGTTGTTGGTTTTCTGTACATACCATCGGAATTCGGGAATTAACTTAAATCCCTTAAAGTTGAAATCGTCCGTCATTATTCGGTTCCCGTCTATACCTTCAACCTTAAAGATTCCAGAGGAGAATTTTCCTCCCACGGAAAGGCTAACGGTCATATTTTTATTGAAACCACGCTCGTATTGAAACTGTGCGGTACCAAAAACGGGAAGGAATATATCCCCACTGACATGGTTCATATTTTGTCCATAGCCAAAAAGGACATAAGATGTAAACAGCAAAAATACCTTTGCCTTCATAGCTATTGCTTATTCACTGTTCAATATCCTATCTACCACAGATTGGGCATACTTTGCCGCAACCTTTTCTATATTTCCGGGGTCTTTCACTTCTACCGATGTCACCGATAACAATTGTTCATTTTCATTTCCGTTTAGATCAAAGACCACGGTTTCCAAGTGATAATTTTTTGAAACTGACGTAGTGCTACTCATAGGAACATATACTCCAGGGTCGTAATAGCTGTAGTAATATCTTGAAAATCTTCGGTAAGGTGGTGCATAATACCCTCCGCCAGCATAGTACCCTCCACTGGTCTGTGTATGAACGGTTTGGTCAATCTCCTTTAATGTAGTCAATACCACAAGATCAATGTTTTCACTCTTAAACATTTGGGCGGTTTCACTGACTTGATCTTCGGTAGTTTTCTTGTTGGGGTCCAAGGGCGGAAATTTAATAGAAGCTGTTTCGGATTGAATCCCTTTTTCGGCAAGTTTAACCTTAAACTGTTCTTCCAAAACATATCGTGCATTTCTATCGCTGACCTTTACAAGAATCAAGTTCTTGCCCTCATCCAGTTTACTTTGTAATGCATCTTCGCTCCAAGAGCCTTTTAAATTGATTGTACTGGCGCATCCTGCAAACAAAAAAGCGGTCAACAATAGTATTGCCGAACATTGTAATAAGGTTGATTTCATGACATTTCAATTTTTAAATTTCAGCTTCCAGAAAGGTGTTTAATGATTGCTGTACTGTCTTAAATTTAACATTCTTTTTCGGTAAAAGCACTAAGAATTTTCCTTTTCTTTTGAACCAGCCCAGAATTTATGGCTCCATTACCTAACCTCCCTAACACACCTAAAACCAACATGTTGCATTCCAGAATCTGGGCTTAAACGCATTCTTCTGGAATTCCTGAACCCAGAACACCATCCATCGTTGCATAAAAATGACCCTCCCCGAACTACCTTATTGGTGGCCTGCTGGTTAAAGACTTCCCACGTTTTGTCTGGTCCTTGTGGATTTAAGGCTGTTTTGCCTTTGTTCTTCAAAATTTCATAATAATCGGCTCCATACCAATCAAGGGTCCATTCCCATACATTACCGGAAATATCGTATAACCCAAAAGCATTTGGAGGGAAAGACTTGATTGGTGCCACTCCTTCAAAACCATCTTTTACTGTGTTTTCATAAGGAAAATTTCCTTGCAAAAAATTACCTCTTTGGTCAGTGTCATTGACGATTTCATCGCCCCAAGGATACATTGCATTATTGCTTCCGCCCCTCATGGCATACTCATATTCGGCCTCGGTGGGTAATCTTTTGTTGGCCCATTTTGCATAGGCCATGGCATCGTACCACGAAACTTGGGTAACAGGCATGTCCAAAATGGCATCCAAGCCTGGATTGCTACCATCGGGATTCTTCCAATATACTCCTGTTTGAAATGACCACCAATTAGCCAAATTGTCCTTTGGCGTGCCCTTGGGCACATAATGGAATACCAAAGCACCCGCTTTCAGCATTTCATCATCGGGTTTGGGTGTTCCAGAGGGCAGTTGTTTTTTCAATTCTTCCCAATCCACATCATATTCCGCAATGGTTTTGTAACCGGTTGCTTCAACAAATTCTAAAAACTCCCTTACGGTAACTTCGTGCTCGTCCATATAAAAATCAGAAACTTGAACCGAATGTTTAGGGTATTCATCGGGTTGTGGCAATGCAGTGGCTGGCATTCCTTCTGGGTTTGAGGGCATATCGCCCCCCATACCAAATATGCCTCCTTTTATGAGTACCATTCCTGAAGTATCCGTCAATTTATTTTCATCAGTGTGTATACTTCCAATGTTTGCCAATGCTCTACTGTCCAAATATTGTTTTCCCATAAGGGAATCCGAGGGAACATAGCAATAGTGGTTTGCGGTTACTAATTCTGATTCCTCTACGGTCTGTTTTTCTTTGGATTTGCACATAACGAGAAGTAATGCAAAAAATAGTAAGCCAATAATTTTGTAATCTTTTATGCTCATTTGCTGGATTCTATAAAATCGTAAATAGTTTAAAAATTAGGTTTTCAGTTTTTTGGTTCTGTTCACAACACTGTTTTAATTAAATTCCCAACCAAAGGTAGTATTGAACACATAATCATCTTTAATAAACCCTTCTGCGGGCTGATTGTCATAATTGTATGTAAATCCAATCTTGATAAATAAGTCCAAGGGCAGATCATACTTTAAATTGGCGGTTATATCGCTTCGTAGTCGTCCACTTTCAGTTAAGCTGGGATACAGAAGCATACGAGTAAAAAAATCCAAGTCGCCCATATCAAACATATTGAATTCCAATCCCACATACGATTCGAACGAGTTTTTGTTTGCATCTTGGGCGGTCAAATACTGTTCGTTGTTCCAAGCCAGTCCACCACCTAGCCCTAAATATAAGCTATTATTGTGCACTAGGTATTTGCCCAGTCCAGCGCGAACGTTGGTCCGTAAATCCAAGTCTATTTGATTGTTCGAGAGAAAAGATGCATTGGAATCTATAAACCAATCTTTTTCCAAGAAAAACCTCAAGTTCAATCCCGCATCAATACGTTTGGTTCCCGACACATCCTCTTGTTTACTTACTACTGAATTGTATGTGGCATCGGCTTCCCATTTAAAGCCTACATAACTTAGAGTGCCGTTTACGACAAACTGGCTTAAATTATTGCTTTTGGTAAAATTGTAGCCCAACGAAATACTCGTGGAAATCCGACTTATAAAGTTGGATTTCACCGCCTTGAACTCCACCACATCCTGAACAGGAATTTTTACCCACGTGGTGTCGGCTCTTTTTAAATAGATTACCCCCTGTTCGTTTTGTTCGGCCCTGATTTTGCTTTCAAACCGATACCCTCTGGTCAAGGTTACAAAATAGGTCTGTTCACTAGACATTGAGAGCACTTCCAACCACGTAATTTCAAAATCGGAATCACTATAATCGGTTTCCATGGTCAGCACGCCTTTGGACATTCGTTTTATTTCGCCAACGAGCTTGTCCTGATTTTTCAACACAATGGTATCGGACTGGGCATGGATTTTTAGCCCTGCAACCGCAATCAATAAAAAGCAAACGTAGTGTAAAGGTTTTATCATCCCTTTTTCTTTTTTCCCATACCTCATTAATCAACAAAGACCGTGTTCCAATCCTGCTTCATATCAATTAGGGTCCAACTGTTCTTTTTTGCAATTTCCATTCCCTCTTCCAAACGACCGGCCGGTGTCTTTTCATCGTATAAAAATTCCCGCTTGCCGTCCGTGTGATTTAGATACAGCATAAAAGTTGGGTGTGGATTATTGGTAGAGGCGTATTCCATCATTTCCAAATCGCCATCGGAATTTCCCACGATCATAATGGGTTTTTTGCCAATCATTTTTTCAATATTGATGACTTTCCCTAAATGATCATCATAAAAATCGAATGTGGACGTGGGTACCACCGCTATGGAATCTTCAAATTGAATTGTTTCTGTTTTGAAGGTTGACCCAATAATATGATTTTCTTCAATACCATAAATTTGGGGTTGCCATGCACGCATAAACTTAGCACCGCCTCCCGAAACAATATATATGGTAAAGTTATTGGCGCGCAGATAGTCCAACAATTCCAACATGGGTTGATACACCGTTGTGGTATACGTCCGTTTTAAGATTGGGTGCTTTGCGGTACTGAGCCATTTACTGACGGTTTGATTGTAATTTTCGTGATAGAGCGAATCGATTTCACCGATCATACTTATCAATTTGGCTTTATCTATTTTCAAAAGGGCTTCCAAATCGTTTTCAACCACTTCCTTATAAGGACTTTCGGTTTTGTATTTTGAATTGTTTTGCGATAGCTCCTTCACCTTATCAAACACAAAATACAATTGCGATGGCAAGGGTTGCTCTGCCCAAAGTGTACCGTCGTTATCAAAACAAACAATTCTATCCTCGGGTGCTACATAGTTGATATTGGTTGAATCAACAACCTTTGAAACAAACTCAATAATTTTGCTTTTGGAGGCCACCTCATTGAAGGAAGGTAATGGGTCTACCGTAATCTCCGCTTTGTTTTGTTTGCAGGAAATGAGATAGCCTACCAACACTAGACATAAAATAATAGACTTCAGTTTCATATACTTTCTTTTTAAAACTTTTTGGCGACACCAACCCCCAACTGAAAGGAATCGAAGGCATCAATACGAATATCGTAGCCCAAAGCCACCACAAATTCCCATTCGTTTGCCAGTTCAAAGCCATATTCGGTATCGAGCCTTATGAGCCCCAAGGTCTCTTCAGGATCAATATCCACTCCTCCACCCAGTAAAAAGGTGAAATGCTCGCCTGGTTTATAACCTACCATTACAGCTGGGGCCACGGGGCGTTCCCGTTCTACCGATTGACCGCCGCCCAATGATTGGGCCACAAATTGTTCTGCCACAAAATCCGTATGTAGCCCAACTGACCACTTTTCATTAAAATAGTAGTTGTAGGCCAATGAAAAAGATGGCAATGAAAGCCTACTTTTTGAACCTTCGCCCTCTCCAGCCCGCATGTGGGTATGACCCAACAATACCCCTATTTGGTGGTGCTTGAACAATTTTGATTCTTGTTCTTCTTGAGCCTGAGCAGATAAACATACCAGAATCAAGAAAATAATTGTTAAAAATACTTGCCCTTTCATCTGATATCATTTTACCTGCAAAAAGCCAAAAAACATGCTGAATAGTTTAAAAAAATCCATTCAGAATGCTTAAGGAAAGAATTAAAAATCTTTATTAATGTCCACTTGTCGAAGACATATTGTTCATGATTTGATCCATCATACCGCTGAAATCCAACGATTTTGCACGTTGTACAGGTGGATATTGTATCATCGAGTTTTTGAATTCATTTAAATTCATCATAATGAAATCGTTCACGAATTGTTTCGACTGAATTGCCCATGTTTGTTGGTCGGTATTGTCATACGATTCGAATGGATCCATACGCAAGTTGAACATTAATGGGAATTTGTATTTGGTGTAAGATCCATAATAATTTTCGGTTGATTGGAAATTCACTTTCCAGTTACCCATACGAATCGCCATTAAATCCGATTCATAGAAATACAACATATTGTTACGGTTACTTTTTTTAGTGTCGCCCATCCAATAGGCTAAATTATCAACGCCATCGATGTACTGCTTTTTCTCTTTTGCT
>JAUIBH010000176.1 GCA_030427985.1 Bacteroidia bacterium
TACCATTAACGTACAGCTTGAAGAGGATGTGCAAGCATTGGAAGAAGTGGTTATTATGGGTTATGGCGTACAAAGAACAAGGAGCTTGACCCATTCAGTTTCAAGTGTGAAATCCAAGGCACAGTTGAAAAAGGAAAAACAAAAAGCCTATCATAAGTCCATTACCCAAGCTCTACAAGGGAGCACTTCTGGGGTTCAAATTACAAATAACAATAAATCAGTCTCGGCCCCGGGAAAGGTGTTCAGTATGGATGCTATTCCAACTAATGAGGATGAAATGCCCCTTTATATTGTAGATGGGGTCCCCATTCAAAAAAAGAACAATGGTGTCATTGAAAAATTGGAGCCCGCAACTATTGATAAAATGAATGTCTATAAAGGTGCCAAAGCACGTAAGATGTTCGGTTCTTCGGCAAGTGGTGGGTGTATTGTTATTACAACCAAGCAAGGAAACTACCAAATTGAGAACGACGAGAATTATGCCAAGATAACGGAGAACAAGTTTCAACATGTTGCCTTAAGCCCATTATCTACATTTTCCATTGATGTGGATAAAGCATCATATAGCAATATAAGGCGCATGATAAACAACGGACAGAAGATTCCAGTAGATGCTGTAAAGATTGAAGAAATGGTAAATTATTTCAGCTATGATTATCCTCAACCCATGGAACATCCCTTTTCAATCCATACCGAAGTGGTGCAAACGCCCTGGAACACAGATACCCAATTGGTAAAGATCGGTCTCCAGGGTAAAACATATCGCAATGAACAATTACCGCCATCCAACCTCACATTTTTGATTGATGTTTCTGGATCCATGTCCTATGCAAATAAACTGCCATTGCTTAAATCCGCATTTAAGCTATTGGTCAATCAATTACGTGAAAAGGATAAAGTAGCCATAGTGGTCTATGCAGGGGCTGCAGGAGAAGTACTCAAACCTACACGAGGGAACAAAAAGGAAGAAATCATGAAAGCCATTGAGAGTCTGGAAGCAGGTGGTTCAACCGCAGGTGGGGCGGGTATTGAATTAGCCTATAAGCTTGCGGAAAAAAACTTCATTAAAAATGGAAACAACCGTGTAATCTTGGCTACGGATGGTGATTTCAATGTTGGTCCTTCAAGTGACGGGGACATGGTTAAGTTGATTGAAGAAAAACGCAAGTCAGGAGTTTTTCTTTCTGTTTTGGGTTTTGGAATGGGAAATTATAAAGACTCAAAAATGGAAAAGTTGGCCGATAAGGGAAACGGAAACCATGCCTATATTGACACCATGCAAGAAGCGCAAAAGGTATTTGGTCAAGAGTTTGGGGGAACTTTGTATGCCATTGCCAAGGATGTGAAAATCCAAATAGAGTTTAACCCAATTGCGGTAAAAGGCTATCGACTGATTGGTTATGAGAACAGAATGTTGGCCGATGAGGATTTCATAGATGATACCAAAGATGCTGGGGAATTGGGAAGTGGGCATACGGTAACTGCATTATATGAAGTAATCCCTGTGGGAAATGATAACCCGTACCTTAAACCCGTACATGATTTGAAATACACGCGAACTGAGTCCAATGGAGTTCAGAATGAATTGTTTACGGTTAAACTGCGCTATAAAAATCCAGATGGACATCAAAGTCAAGAAATAAGCCATGTGGTTGAAAACAAATTGACAGAAGCTTCCGCGGAGTTTAATTTTGTTGCATCAGTAGCACTGTTCGGGCTTCACTTGCGTAAATCGCAGTTTACCAATAATAGTTCCCTGAATGATGTAGTTATTTTAGCTGAGAAGGGTATTTCGAATGACAAGGAAGGGTATAGAGCAGAATTTATACGACTTGTAAAATCCTATATGAACAGTATGTAGTAAAGTGCCTTCGGGCACTTTCTTTGTTTTATAATCCAAATGTCTTACTTCCATGGAATCTTTCTGGATAAAACCCTCCACGACAAACTTGCATCCTCATTGGTGATGGTGGAATAGGGTAACGGTTGTTGGCTCGTTTTATCAAGGATGGCCCCCTCGATTTTCGTTTGTGCCAAACTTGAGGTGCAGATAAAAAACAGTAATAAGCCATTTTTTTCATCCTTGTTCCATTAAGCGGTAGGATTCTCTGACTTCTATGGTAAGCATTTGATTTTTAGTTAGAAAGAAATATTCCAGTGACTGAATCCTTTCAAAAAATAGATTTGGAAAATTTATTTTGGGATTTTGTAACTTCAACCAAAATCAGCTCAATGAACAGACTACTTATTGCATTCGTTTTATTCCCACTTTGTTTGCTGCATTCCCAACAAATTCTTCCCGAAGTTGAACGGGCTAGGGTAGTGGACGAGCTTTTGGAAGACCGGTTCAACAATTTACTTCCAAAGCTTATGGATGACGTGGATATGGATATGTGGATT
>JAUIBH010000094.1 GCA_030427985.1 Bacteroidia bacterium
AATCCAGAATGATGTAATAATTGCCCTTGGCCTTTTGCATTCCATAGTTTCGGGAATCGCCGGGCCCTGAATTTTCCTTGTAGTAATATTAAATCTGAAGCTTGTCCTGAAACTTCTTTACGATATCTTCCGAACTTTCAGAAGAACCATCCTCTACGATGACCACCTCATATGGAGCATTGAAATCTTGATGTTCAAGACTTTGCAACAGTTCCCGAATCTCTTCGGGCCTGTTGTACACTGGTACCACTATGGAAAATAAAGTGTTCATTTGAAATAGAAAAGCCACCCCAAAAAGGATGGCTTTCCATACTATTTATTTGTGTTATTCTGAAAACTCATCAATGACCTCCTGGCTTACCCCGGTGTTGGAGAACCCACCATCATGGAACAGATTCTGCATGGTGACCTTCTTGGTCAGGTCGGAAAATAAGGTCACCGTGTAATCCGCACATTCATCTGCTGTGGCATTGCCCAACGGCGACATTTTTTCCGCGTAATTGATAAATCCACCGAATCCTTTTACCCCCTGCCCTGCAGTAGTTGGTGTTGGGGATTGCGAGATGGTATTTACGCGTACTTTTTTCTCCTTTCCGAAGAAGTAGCCAAAACTTCTGGCCACAGACTCCAAATACGCCTTGTTGTCGGCCATATCATTATAATCCGGGAAGGTTCGTTGCGCCGCCATATAGGTCAGGGCCACAATGCTGCCCCAAGGGTTCATGGCATCGGCTTTATATAGACTCTGCAATACTTTATGAAACGAAAGTGCCGAAACATCCCAACCTTTGGCCGTGAAGTCGTAGTTCTCATCCGTATAGTGCTTTCCTTTTCTAACATTTACGGACATGCCTATGGAATGCAATACAAAATCCAACTTCCCGCCCAAAATCTCCATGGATTTTTCCACAAGATCCTTCAGTTCTTCCTCATTTGTGGCATCAGCAGGAATGATTTCAGAGTTGGTCTTTGCGGCCAAATCCTTTATTTGACCCATTCGCATGGCGATGGGTGCATTGGTCAACACAAACTCACCACCTTCTTCATGAACGCGTTCTGCGGTTTTCCATGCAATGGAATTTTCATCCAAAGCTCCAAAAATGATTCCTTTTTTACCTTTTAAAAGATTGTATGCCATAGTTTTTTTGCTATTGTTGGTTTAACTGCAAAGATATTTATTCTATTTTGAAGTTTCACGCTTTTTCCCTGAATGTAGGAGACGGCCTTTACTGCAACAACTGCCGGGCATGGGCCAATGCGGATTCTGATAACGATTTACCTCCCAACATCTCGGCCAATTCCTGTACACGTTCGTCACTGCTGAGTTCTTTCATTCGGGTACTGGTTCCCTCCTCACCTTCTTCCTTAAAGACTTTAAATTGATGTCTCCCTTTGGAAGCCACTTGTGGCAAATGGGTAATGGAGAACACTTGCATGGTTTGGCTCATTTGCTGCATAATCTCACCCATGCGATTGGAAATCTCTCCGGAAACCCCAGTATCAATCTCATCGAACATCATGGTAGGCAATTGTTCGTAAGTAGCCAAAATGGATTTTATGGTCAGCATAATTCGGGAAAGTTCCCCCCCGGAGGCGACTTTCTTCAATTCGCCATATTCCGAGCCTTTGTTGGCCGAAAACAAGAACACCAAATCGTCCTTGCCGTTAGGTTTGAAGGTTTCTGAAGGATTCACTTCAATCTTAAAGCTGGCCGATGGCATCCCCAAGGCGTACAAATTTTCTTGAAGCATGCTTTTAAGTTTGGGAATCACCGTATTTCTGGCATTCCGTATTTTTTTGGCTTGTTGCTCGGCTTGTGCGGCAAGTTGTTCCACCTCGCTTTGCTTTTCTTTAATTTTTGATTCGATGTTGGCCACCGCTTCCACTTTTTTGGAAAGCTCTTCTCGAATTTCAATAAGTTCGCCAACAGATGCCGCATGGTGCTTTTTCTGCAGGTCGTACAGTTGTTGTAATTGACCGTTCACGGTTTCCAATCGCTCCGGGTTGGCTTCAACGGAATCCTTTAGCTGCTCCAATTCAGATGCAATGTCATCGGTTTCAATCAATACGGATTGAATTCTCTCGTTTAACGAAGCATACGCCGGGCCAAAATCGGCCAAAGTCTGAAATGCACGTTTTAAATCAGCCAAACGACCTAAAATGCCCAATTGTTCATCGTTCAGCAACTGAAATCCAGCTGATAACTGCTCCATGATTTCCTCCACATTACTCAACTGCTCATATTCTGCTTCCAACTCTTCCTGCATCCCCTCCTTGAGCTTGGCGTCTTCCAGTTCCTTCAATAAAAAGCTGTTATAATCGTGTTCTTTATCTGCATTGGACTGAAAATCTTCCAATCCCTGCAATTCCTTTGAAGCTTTCCTATAATGATTTAAACAGGTCGTGTAGGTTTTTAGATTCTCCGAATTATCGGCCAAAGCGTCCACCACCTTCAATTGAAAATCATTTTCAGTAAGGCGCAGGGTCTGGTGCTGAGAGTGTACATCCACCAATTGATCGCCCAAGGCGCGCAACACATCCAAGGTTACAGGGGTGTCATTCACAAAAGCTCGTGATTTTCCGCTGGGAAGGATTTCCCTTCTCAGAATCGTCTGGTCCTCATAATCTAGATCATTTTCGGCAAAAAAGGGCTTTAAACCATATTTGGAGACATCAAACTCAGCTTCAATAACGCATTTTTGTTTCGTGTTTTTAAGGGAGGATAAATCTGCCCGTTTTCCCAAGACCAACGAAAGACCGCCCAAAAGAATGGACTTTCCCGCACCTGTTTCTCCCGTAATGGTGGTAAAACCATTGGAAAACGTAACGTTTACGTCATCGATTAAAGCGTAGTTTTGGATGGAAAGATTTGCCAGCAATACTAAAGATTTTCTCCGTAAAGATAAATCTCTTTAGAGAACTGCACTAGTAATTTATCTCATTCCAAGTGCTGGAATAAAATGGAGCTACCTTGTTCAAGGTTTCTTTGAGTTTTACGATGTCCACTTTGGGGCCATCGGAGAAGATATTTTGGATTTCCTCTGATTTTGCATCAAAGAAGGTCTGAATCAAAAAGGCGTTGGGTCTTCGACTGATCAAAGTTTCAAACAAACGAAGGCTTCCAGCAATAATCTGTTTTCCGGTGCTGTTGTTATCCGCCAACACATCCAAGCCCTTTCGGTGGTAGTTGTACATGGCAATACGGTACTCTCGGAATGAATTGCTCAACAGGTTGTCCACCAACTCAAAACGAGTGCGTTCCCCAGTTTCTTGGCTCCATCCACTAAAGTTGGAACCCTGCGCTTGAGTAACAATATTCTGTGCCCTTCGGTAATAATCATCCCCGCCTTCCAAGGAAAAGGTGTCCGCATCCAAGCCCAAAATCACATAGACGTAATAGGAAATAACCCCTACCAAATTGGAATTAAAGGAGTTTGGGTTGTATACCAAAGGTTGAAATTCTTGATATTGGAAATTGAAGGAATCATCCTTGTAGTTGAAGACTGGGCTTTCGTAGGAGGTATTAAAAACAGGACGCGAGGATTGCACTTGAATGTTGGCCTCAAACCGGTCAGATTCGTACTGGGTTACAGTGATAAACATACGCGCATTGACCCGTTCATTTTCCCGATATACCCGATTGGTCCATTTGCTGTTGTTCACAAAATCGTTCAAAGAACGCTCCAGTGTCCTAAAAATCTGTTGATTGGTCTGCCCCACTTGGTCAGAGTTCACCGTGACCACACAGTTGAGTTCCTGCGCGGAAATCGCAAGGGTGAAAACAAATAAAAAAATGAGCATCAGAGTGTTACGCATGGATTCTGGAGATGATTTCTTCCCAAATATCGGAAGCCACTTCAGGCTTCGTCTTCAATCCAAACGTTTTAATCTTCAAATTCTTATCAATGAAGGTGATTTTATTGGTAGTTCCACCAAACCCAGCCCCATCATCCTTCAAGGAATTTAAAACAATGCCATCCAAATTTTTACGTTGCAGTTTGCCTTTGGCATTTTCCAATTCGTTTTCAGTTTCCAAAGCAAACCCTACTAAAAACTGATAGGTCTTTTTCTCCCCCAAAGAAAGCAGAATATCAGGGTTGCGTTCCAATGCAATATTCAGGTCGCCATCTTTCTTCTTTAATTTCTCTTTGGCGATATGTTTGGGACGATAATCGGCCACTGCTGCAGCACAGATGGCTACATCAGTATCGGCATAATTTTTATGGCAAGCCTCATACATCTCTTGGGCCGAAGTCACCCGAATCAATTCAATGGAACTGTGGTTCACATCCAAACTGGTCGGGCCAGAGACCAAAACGACTTTTGCACCCAAATCAGCAGCTTTTTTAGCCACCTCAAACCCCATAGTGCCCGAAGAACGGTTGCCCAGAAACCGGACAGGGTCAATGGCTTCATGGGTGGGACCGGCCGTAATCAGTACTTTTTTGCCACTCAAAGGCAAGCCTTTTGCTAAATCCTCTTGAAGAAAATCAACAATATTCTCAGGTTCCGCCATTCGTCCTTCACCATGCAATCCGCTGGCTAATTCTCCAGATTCAGCGGGTATCATTGTATTTCCGAAGGATTCCAATTTTTGAAGGGAAGCTTTGGTGGAGGGGTGCTTGTACATATCCAAATCCATGGCTGGGGCAAAATACACCGGGCATTTTGCAGACAGGTATGTGGCCAAAAGCAGATTATCACAAACTCCATTGGCCATTTTGGAAAGCGTATTGGCCGTTGCCGGAGCAATGAGCATCAAGTCGGCCCAAAGTCCGAGTTCCACATGGTTGTTCCATGAGATACTGCCATCCTCTTCGTTGACAAAATCCGTCAACACCGGATTCTTGGATAAGGTAGCCAAGGTAAGTGGGGAAACAAAAGAGCCGGCACTCTGGGTCATCACAATTTTGACCTGGGCACCAGCTTTTATCAATAGCCGAACTAAAAATGTAGTCTTGTAGGCGGCAATTCCCCCGGTAATGCCCAAAAGAATATTTTTACCGCCGAGCATTCTTAGGCGTCTTTCTCTGTGTTCCTGTAGTAGATTTTATCTTCCAACCATTCCTGAACCGCCAATGCGTGTGGTTTTGGCAATTTTTCGTAGAATTTGGAAACCTCTATCTGCTCTTTGTTTTCAAATACCTCCTCTAAACTGTCGCTGTAGGTAGCAAATTCTTCCAGCTTTTCCAACAACTCTTTCTTGATTTCGGAGTTGATTTGAATGCCGCGCTTTGAAACTATGGAAATAGCTTCATAGATGTTATCGGTTTTTTCATCAAATTCATTTCGATTGAGGGTAACCGTAGAAACCGGGGCTTTGGTATTTTTCAAATCTTGCATATGCAGTTATTTTAAAAAACTTATTTAGTGGTACTGGAATTGGGAGCGAGGTATACGCTCAATTCCTTTTGGATTTTTTCATGTAAATCATCAGCTTCCTTTTTAAACTGTGACTCAGGAAAGTATCGTATTAAGGTATTATAAGAATCCAGTGCATTTTCTAGACGTTCCTGCTGTTTGTTCAAAGTACTGTTCATGGCCAAATTGGTGGTCGCCTCTATTTTGTAATACAAAGCTTCTTCCCTATAAACAGATCCTGGATTATCCGAAATAAAATTATCCAGGGCGGTAATTGCCGAAATCAAAATAGGATAATTAAACTTTCCTAATTTATTGAACTGCTTGGCAATCTCTAATTGTTTTTTCTCTTTTTTTGTGGTCAACTCACGGGCCATGGCATTGGCTTCCTCAAAATATTCCGTTTCTGGATAGGTGTTGATGAGCGTCTGCAATTTGGCTAAAGCTTTGTCCGTATCGGTCTGATCTAACGAATACCTTGGGGAAAGTTCATAGTAGCTTTTAGCTCCCAAAAAACTGGCTTCCTGAATCTTATCACTCCTTGGATAGGATTTGATGAAACGTTCAAATTGATACCCCGACAAATAATAATCCCCTGTCTTAAAGTAACAATCGGCAAAAAAGAACATCACCCGTTCTCCTTGAGGTTTTCCCACATATTTGGGAGCAATCTGCTCGTACAAACGCTTTGCCCTTTTGTAGTCGCCTTCTTCATAGAATTTCTCGGCCATGTCATATTTAGCCTTAATATCCTCATTCTTGAGTACTTTTTGGTACTCACTACAAGACACAAGAAAAACCATCGCGGCGAAGAAAGGAAGTATTGACCTCATTTTCAAAAACATTTTGCAAAATTAGTGATAATGAACGGATTTAAAAAAACTATTTACCGTCCAAAAATAACGGGTGCAACACCAACCGCCCAAGATTTTGGCCAAGTTTTAACGAAATCTATGCGTGAGCCGTATCCAGTGTCTTCAAAAAACTACCGATTCTGCTTTTAAGGGAAGGCGTTGCTTCCACCAAAGGCAAGCGAACCACTGCCTTGGAAAGTCCTAAACTTTCAAAGACACTTTTAATGCCAGCTGGGTTTCCTTCTTCAAAAATCAATTGCATCAGGGGCAATAATTTATGATGAATTTTGTATGCTTCGTCTGCGCTTTCCTGAAGTCCCAAGTTTATCATTTTGGAGAATTGGGAAGGCAATCCCTGTCCTAAAACAGAAATCACACCTGCCCCACCGGCCAATACGGTTGGTAATGCGGTGGGATCATCCCCAGAAATTACCATAAAATGTTCTGGTTTTTCCTTGATGATCTTATCAATTTGGACCATATCCCCACAGGCTTCCTTGATACCCAAAATATTGGGCACTTCATGTGCCAAGCGAAGTGTGGTTTCGGACAACATATTACTTCCTGTCCTGGAAGGCACATTGTACACGATAACAGGTTTTGGAGAAGCTTTGGCTATGGCCTTAAAATGCTGGTAAATGCCTTCTTGGGTCGGTTTGTTGTAATAGGGTGAAACGGATAAAATGGCATCAAACTCAGACAAATCTAATTCTTTTAACTCCTCTATAACAGCCATGGTATTGTTGCCGCCCACACCCAAGACCAAGGGCAAACGTCCAGCATTGGTCTTGATCACGGTATCTATCACCAATTGCTTTTCAGCTTTGGTAAGGGTGGCCGATTCTGCCGTGGTACCCAATACCACCAAATAATCAACCCCACCTTGAATGTTGTGTTCCACAACCTGCACCAACTCATCCACATCTACCGAAAAATCTTCCTTGAAAGGGGTTATCAACGCAACACCCGTACCCATCAACTTTTCCATCACAATTCGTTTAAAACCTTTAAATACTTTTTTAATTCACTCTTAAAGAGTGCAAAATCCTTCATATTGGTATTTAAGATCAAATCGTTCACCTTGGGATCCTGAGAACCCAAACCGACTTTTAACCGGGCCGGTGTCTTAACGGACAATAACTTCATCATCAAATTGTCCTCTTCATAATAATTGACCAACATATCGTATTCCCTTCCCAAAAACTCCAGCACATAACCGTTTTCAATCTGTCCTTTCCAACCTAAATCCCTATCCGAAAAAATCTGGATGGCATAGGGTGAGTTTTTGTCGTACTCCCTTTTGTAACCAATGATCTTTATGGCATTGGGCCTAAGGGAAAATTCATCGATCAATTCATAAAAAGCCTCCGCATTCTGGAAATTATCCACATCAACAATGCAGCCAACGCTGGTAATCCCCTTTTCCCGGGCAACAGGTAAAGCAGGCTTTTCCATTTCCTCCTTTAAATATTTAAGCCCTGATTTAACCTTAAATTTATCTTGGAGCCCCTTTATAAACATATTTTTATGCATTTTTACAAAGGTAAATATTCTACCAAGATTGTTAAACAAAGATACGCACGTGATTGGTTTAAAATTCAAACAATTTGTTGTATTCACAACTCTTTGTTTTTTATTCTCCTGCAAACAGGAAACCGGAACGCTTTCTAAAATTGATGGAAAGCAAATTCCCATAGATGCTTCTCTGGAAGAAGTAGATTCCATCTTAAGCTTTGTGGCCCCTTACAGAAATAGAATAGATGCGGTGCTGGACAGCACTTTGGCCTATGCCCCAAAACCATTTTTGTTGGATGATGGCGACCGCAACACCTCCATGGGAAACCTTATGGCCGATATACTGCTGGAAGAAGCAGCACCCATCTTCAAAGCCCGCACCGGAAATGAGCTTGATTTTGCAGTGCTTAACCACGGAGGGGTCCGTTCCATAATTTCTGCGGGAAATGTAACCGCACGAAATGCCTATGAGGTAATGCCGTTTGAAAATTACATCTCCATTGTGGAAATGAGCGGTTCTGCTGTTCGGGAACTCATTGGTTTTCTTATTTCGGCGAGCCGAGTCCACCCTATTGCAGGCATGCAAATTGTATTGGATAAGAATGGTTCCCTGGAATCCGTCAATATTCAAGGGGAGCCGTTTGATGAAAACCGCACCTATTTTGTGGCCACTTCAAATTATTTGGTACAAGGTGGCCCCAGCATTGGCTTTTTTAAGGATACGATTTCCACAACTCATATCGATTATCTGTTACGCAACGCCATAATTGATCATTTTAAAAAAGCGGATACCCTGGAGGCTACCGTGGATGATCGTTTTATTCAATTGAAGTAATGAATCGAACATACCTATTCACCGTACCAAATTTGAAAACCGTCAATTCGAGTGAAATTTTGCAAAAATTTAGTATCGAGAATGCGGTTGCTTTAAGGAAAATTCTATTCTCGATACTCATTTTCGCCACGCTGTTGCGAAAACGAACTCGAACTGACGAATTTTCCCTTCAAAATGGAGTGCGTGTGAAAACAATTAAAATTTAGGCAGGTTCCTGAATGCATTCAAATTTTTTGAAGATTCAGAATTAAAAAATTTCAAACAGATGAAAAGAAGAGATTTTATAACAAACACGGCAGCCGCATCCACTCTGGTGGGGTTGGGCGGATTCAGCCTAAACGCCTGCTCGGGTTTGGGGACCAAAAAGTTGACCATCTTGCATACCAATGATGTGCACAGCCATATAGACCCGTTTCCATCATCGCACTCCCAATATCCCAATTTGGGTGGGATAGCCCGTAGGGCTACTTTGGTGGAGCAAATCCGAAATGAAAACCCCAATACCCTGCTTTTTGATGCTGGGGATATTTTTCAGGGTACGCCCTACTTTAATTTTTATGGCGGAGAACTGGAATTTAAATTGATGAGCAAGCTCAACTACGATGCTTCAACCATTGGCAATCACGATTTTGACAATGGCATTGACGGCCTGTTGGCGCAAATGCCGCATGCCACCTTTGAAATGATTTCCGCCAACTACGATTTTTCCAATACGGTGATGGATGGTATGGTAAAACCGTTTAAAACTTATCTGGTGGATGGCATTAAAATTGGCGTCTACGGCCTTGGAATTGCTTTGGATGGTCTCGTGACCAAACGACTGTACAAAGAAACCGAATATCTGAATCCTTTTGAGATTGCTTTGGATATGGAACGCCAACTTAAGGAAGAGGAACAGTGCGACCTTATTGTCTGTCTTTCGCACTTGGGGTACGATTATGAAAATCCGCAACGCCCTTCGGATACGCAATTGGCGCAACTCACCTACCATACCAACTTGATCATTGGGGGGCATACGCATACCTTTTTGGAAAAACCGGATGTGCGCATCAACAAAAATGGGGATTCCGTACTGGTGAACCAGGTGGGATGCTACGGCCTTAATTTAGGACGAATAGACTTTTATTTTGATGCTGACAAGAACGCCTCTGCCAATGGGGTGAGTATTTCGGTTTAATTTCAATGAACAATTCGCAATAAACAATTCACAATTGTCATTCTGAACGAGCAACGCGAGTGAAGAATCTCACTTGAACTTGATACTTGCCTACTGCCTACTGCTGGCTGACACAAATTGCACGAATTGGCACGAAGTTTTCTGAGTCTTTTGTCTTTGTTCTTTTCTCTTTTTTCTTGGCTCTTGAGCTTGAACTTGGTCTTAATACTTGGGTAAAGGGTGAAGGGCTTGCTCTTGAACTTGTTCATTGTTTACTGCCTACTGCTGACTGCCTACTGTTCCCTGACACGAATTAGCACGAAGCTTCTTGCGTCTTGTTTCTTTTCTCTTTTGTCTTGAACTTGCTCATTGCTTATTGTCATTCTGAACTGGGACCCTGAGCGGAGTCGAAGGGGGCGAGTGAAGAATCTACTTGAGCTTGCTCTTGATACTTGCCAACCGCCTACAGCTGACTGATTACTGTTATTCGTTATTGGGTGAAGGGCGAAGGGTTTGTTGATTTGGGGATTTGTTCATTGTTCATTGTTTACTGTTCATTGTTTACTGACACGAATCTCACGAATTAGCACGAAGTTTTCTGAGTCTTTTATCTTTGTTCTTTGTTCCTTTTTCTTGAGTCTTGAACTTGCTCCAGTCTCTAGTCTCTAGTCTCTAGTCTCTAGTCTCTAGTCTCTAGTCTCTAGTCTAAACAAAAAAAAACACCGAGAGGGCCAAAAAAACGCCTCCCGGTGCATGACATGGGTCTATTAACTATTTTAAGAAAATGCTAGCACTGAACTTAACATTGAACTTATCAATTGCAATCATTTGTATGTCCACCATCATTGATGGTCCAATTTGCAAAGCCCAGAGCTTGAATTGCATCAAGCGTTGCTTGTGTATCACAATATAGAACCTCTGCAGCGCCTAAGGTTACACCTAAAGGATCAAATACTCCAGCAATATAATCTGCCCAACCTATTAAAGTGTTACTATAGTTGAGAGGAGACAACCCTGAATTATCCAACATATTCGTCATATCAACCCCAAAGTTCACAGGACGTAGGGACCAGTCTCCAAGACTTCTATCAAAGGCAGTGGCATTTGCAAACATGGAGGACATATCGGATACATTGATAACATTCCACGCACTGAGGTCCTTATTAAAGTTCACGGCACCACTGAACATGGAGGCCATATCGGTAACATTACTGGTGTCCCAGCCATCAACATAGCCGTTAAAAGACGTTTCCTCAAACGCATGCGACATATTGGTGACATTGCTGGTGTTCCATTCGCTAAAGTCGGGAGAACCCAAATTATAGGTGCTATGGAACATATAGCTCATATTGGTCACCTCGGATACATTAGGGACATCCGTGGCGGTTATCAATACATTTAAACAACCATCAAAAGCATGGAACATAGTTTTCCATACAATGGCACCCCACTGCTCAATAGTTACCAGTTTATCGGGTGTACTGCCCATAATCGACATTTTGATGGCAGGGAACACGCCTTTTATGGCCACGGTATACGTGCCTGCTGTTCCATACGTGTGCGTTAATAGCCCAGAGCCAGGCAGGTTGGCATTGCTCCAATTTTCAATGGATCCGTCCCCCCAATCAATTTGAAAATCATAGTCAAATGATGGATCAAGACCAATGGAAACATCCTCCATATCGGCTAAGGTGGTCCAGGTGGTCACAAAAGATTCAGGGTCTTCGGCAAGGGACTCCAAAACGTTGGTCACGGTAACGGTGATCTGTGCGGCAACGATGTTTTCACCATCGATCACTGCTACGGTAAGGGTATGTTCGGTGAGGGTCTCAAAGTCCAGCGTCTTGCCGGCCAGCAGGGTCAACACACCGTTGTTATCAATCTCAAAAAGGCCACTGTCATCTACTATAATGTCAAATTCCAGTGCGGCACCTTCGGGGTCGGTAACGGCTACCGTACCAATCTCCTCCGCATCGGTAATGTCCTCCGCAGCTTCAAAACCTTGATCGCCCATTAGGGGTGCTTCGTCCACATCGGTCACGTTAATGGTGACTTCCTTGCTGTCCGCACCGCCGTTGCCATCAGAAACACCAATGGTCACGGTATACTCGGGAGTGGTCTCAAAGTCCAAGGTCTTGCCCTCGGCCAGGCTTATTGTCCCAGTGGTTGTGTCAAAGTCAAAAATGCCGGAATCATCGGTCATGGAGAAGGTGAGAGCGTCGCCATCGGCATCGGTGGCAGCCACTGTGCCCACTTCCGCACCGCCCTGCAGGTCCTCAGCAGCCGAAAGGCT
>JAUIBH010000005.1 GCA_030427985.1 Bacteroidia bacterium
CCCGCTGATTTCAAAATCAAACGGGATTTTAAATGCTTTAAAATTTTCTGATTTACAGAATCAACATGGCATCTCCGTAGGAGTAAAAACGATACCCCTCCAAAATAGCCTGTTTGTATGCTTTTTTGATCAAATCATGACCTGCAAATGCCGATACCATCATCAACAATGTTGATTTAGGCAAGTGAAAGTTCGTGATCATGCAGTTGGCAATACTGAATTCATAGGGAGGAAAAATAAACTTGTTCGTCCATCCCTCAAAAGTATTCAAGGTATGTTCTGAGGACACGGCACTTTCCAAACCACGCATTACGGTAGTTCCCACGGCACAAACTTTTCTTTTTTGCTCCTTTGCTGAATTTACAATTTCGGTTGCTTTTTCATCGATCACCAATTCCTCGCTGTCCATCTTGTGCTTGGAAAGGTCTTCCACTTCAACAGGATTGAACGTTCCCAAGCCCACGTGCAAGGTTACCTCTGCAAAATCGATTCCCTTTATTTCCAAACGCTTCAACAAATGTTTGGAGAAATGCAAGCCTGCCGTTGGTGCCGCCACAGCGCCTTCGTATTTGGCATAAATGGTTTGGTATCTTTCCTCATCCTCGGGTTCCACATCCCTTTTAATGTATTTTGGCAATGGGGTTTGTCCCAATTCGCGCAATTTTCTTCTAAAATCGGTATAAGAACCATCATAGAGGAAACGTAAGGTCCTTCCTCTGGAAGTGGTATTATCAATGACCTCAGCCACCAAACTTTCGTCTTCCCCAAAATACAGCTTGTTTCCTATCCTTATTTTTCGGGCCGGATCTACCAAAACATCCCAAAGGCGTTGCTCTTGATTCAACTCGCGCAACAAGAAAACCTCAATGCGGGCACCGGTCTTTTCTTTATTTCCATAAAGTCTTGCAGGAAATACCTTGGTATTGTTCAGCACCATTACATCTCCCTCATCAAAATAATCAATTAGGTCTTTGAACATTTTATGTTCAATTTTTCCAGAATCCCGATGAACTACCATCAATTTTGACTCGTCCCTATTCTCTGAAGGGTATTCGGCCAATAATTCTTTAGGAAGCTCAAAGTTGAAGTTTGATAATTTCATGTAGACTTATTTTGATTTTTTTAAAAGATGGCAAATATACAACCTCGGCATAGGGGATGTCAAGTAATTTGGTGATTAAATGTCATTTACACTTCCTGAATGCCGATGCCCAGTGTGCTGAGGTCTTTCCAAAAATCAGGGTAGGACTTGGAAACCACTCCGGCATCGTTGACGAACAAAGTGGTACGCAACGCCAATGGAGCAAAGGCCATGGCCATTCTGTGATCGTTATAGGTATCTATGGCCACATTGGGTGTAATATTTTCCGTGGGCCGGAGGGTCAGGCTTTCCGAATCTATTTCCACTTGGGCACCCAATTTGTTGAGTTCGGTCTGTAAGGCAGCCAAACGATCTGTCTCCTTTATAGGCAGCGTGTGTAATCCGGTAAGATAGCATCCAATTCCCAATCCGAGGCAGGTCACCGAAATGGTCTGAGCAATGTCAGGGGCATTGGAAAGGTCGTATTGCACCTTTGGTGGAATATCATTTGATATTTTAGTCAAGGTGATGGTATTATTGGAAAATGAGGTTTCAACTCCAAAATCCGTATAAATCTTGGCCAAAACGCTATCCCCTTGCAGTGAATCTTCCTTATAGGATGACAATTGAACCTCTGTGCCCACATCGCATAGTGCCACAATGCTGTAAAAATAACTGGTAGAGCTCCAATCCGACTCTACCACCAAGGTAGTATCTTCAACTGCATCTTTTGCGCCAACTTTTATATGATTGCCTTCAAAAGAAGTATTTACTCCAATTTGTTGTAACAGCGCCAAAGTCATTTTTATGTAGGGTACCGAAGTGATTTTTCCCACTAATTCCAATTCCAGTCCATTTTCCAGGCTTGGGGCGATCAATAGCAGGGATGAAATATACTGGCTGCTGATATTGGCCGGAAGCGAGACTTTGCTTTTGGCCAATTTTTTTCCATTTATCTTGATAGGTGGGTAGCCTTCATTTTTGACATATTCAATATCAGCACCCAATTCCCGAAGCGCTTCCACCAAAATTTTAATGGGCCGTTCCTGCATGCGCTTCGACCCTGTAAGGACCACTTCTTTACCCTCTTGCGAAGCAAAATAGCCCGTTAAAAATCGCATGGCGGTACCCGCATGGTGGATGTCCACCTCTCCCGTAGTTTTTTTGAGTCCTTGTTGCATTACCTCACCATCATCCGAATTGGAAAGGTTCTCAATTTTCAGGTTTGGAAAAAGGGCCTGAAGCAACAAAGAGCGGTTGGTCTCACTTTTGGAGCCCGTGATTTGAATGCTTTTTTTAATGGTTTTTTGCTGGGGTATGGTAAGCTGAAGTCTCAATGCTCTCTTGGTTTGAAATAAAGGTTCAAAACTAGAAAAAACCCACCTAATGTCCCCTTAAGCAGCCAACTTTATTTGAGCTTTTTGTTATTTTGATGCCGGTCATGGTCCCGTTTAGCCTTAAGGTCCAGTTTTTTGTCAAAGGCTTCTTGAAGATCAATTCCCGTTTGGTTGGCCAGACAGAGCACCACAAAGAGCACATCGGCCAGTTCTTCACCCAAATCTTTGGATTTGTCTGACTCTTTTTCGCTTTGCTCTCCATACCGTCGAGCAATGATTCGGGCTACTTCCCCAACCTCCTCCGTGAGTTGCGCCATGTTGGTCAACTCATTGAAATAGCGAACCCCATGGTTTTTGATCCATTCATCTACGGCTTTTTGGGCGTTTTCAATATTCATTATTCTCGGTTTTTTGTATCAATTACAATGGTCACCGGACCATCATTCAACAACTCTACTTTCATATCAGCCCCAAAGATTCCCGTACCGACTTTTTTACCTAAATCTTCTTCCAATTTTTGCACAAACGCTTCATACATGGGAATGGCCACATCTGGTTTTGCAGCTTTAATGTAGGAAGGTCGATTGCCCTTTTTGGTCTGTGCATGCAGCGTAAACTGGCTTACCACAATGATGTCTCCATCAACATCCTGAACGGAATGGTTCATTACTCCATCATCATCATTAAAAATACGCAGATTAGCGATTTTTTTGGACAACCACTCCTTATCTTCTTCCCCATCGGCGTCTTCTATACCCAACAATACCAACAAACCTGACTGGATGGATGAAATTACCTGCCCATCTACTGTTACGCTAGCTTTTGAAACTCGTTGTATCACTGCTCTCATGATCTATCTCTATAGGGGCTTTCCTCTTCCCCTGTTACCATTTGCACATAACTTCTATATCGACTCCAAGCCAGTTCTCCATTCTCCAAGGCTTCCTTGATAGCACATTTGGGTTCATCCAAGTGTAAACAATTATTGAACTTGCATTCTGATTTCAATTCGAAGAATTCAGGAAAATAATCTCCTATTTCATCTTCATCCATATCTACAATACCAAATCCTTTGATGCCAGGGGTATCAATAATCCGCGCTCCAAAGGAAAGGTCGTACATTTCGGCAAAGGTGGTGGTGTGCTGCCCCTGCAGGTGTTGCTCCGAAATTTCTGCTGTCTTTAGTCTTAATCCGGGTTCCAAAGCATTTACCAAAGTGGATTTTCCCACTCCAGAATGACCCGCAAACATGCTTGTTTTATCTAGCATTAATTCCTTTACCTTATCTACATTCTTACCTTCTTTGGCTGCAATTTCTATACAGTCGTAGCCTATGCCAGAATAGAGTTGAACCAAATAGCTTACCTCTACCATCTCTTGGTCATCGTAGATATCCATCTTATTGAACAACAGCACCACCGGGATATCATAGGCCTCGGCAGTAACCAAAAATCGATCAATAAAACTGGTAAAGGTGGTAGGGTTGTTTAGAGTGATCAATAAAAAAACCTGATCTAGATTGGCAGCAATGATATGGGTCTGTTTGGATAACTTAACCGATTTGCGGATGATATAATTCTTTCGCTCCTTGATTTCTGAAATCACCCCAACGGTTTCATCCCCAATGGTTTCCAATTCAAAAAAAACATGGTCACCCACAGCTATGGGGTTGGTGCTTTTAATTCCTTGGGTACGGAACTTTCCCTTTATTCGGCATTCATAAAACAAGCCGTCTTCCGCCTTAACGGTATACCAGCTTCCGGTTGATTTATAAACAGTTCCGTTCACAATTTGTTCATATTTTCAGTGCAAAGAAACAATAATCCTGCTTTTTCCGCACATATCTTTACCTACAGTTTTAACAATCAACAACGTATTTATCATGAAAAAAATCATTTTTACCGCAGTGATCGCTCTAGCTGCAACATTTAGCATGAATGCCCAGCAGTACAAGGTCATTACCAGTGTGGAGTCCATAGTGCCCAACGGTTTTGGAAGGTCTAGGATTATAAATGCCCTTGAAGATAAGGATTACAAGGAATATACGAGTGTACAGACCGAAGATGACAACACGAGGAACAAGTCTGACCGAAGTGATATTCGAGTGAAGAATTTTGAGGAGACCAAATTATTGAACTTCTACAATATTGGTGGTATCCGTTTCCAGAACATTGCGGCCAATGATGCTGTAATCACTTCCATGATTAACGATATGGTGGCCAATGGATGGGAATTGGCCTTTGTGGTCAGTGGTGTGGAAAGTGAGGCTGGCAAAGATGATGGACAAGGTATTTTTATTACCCGATACATTTTCAAAAAGTAAATAAGCGAGTCGCGACTTGATGCAAAAGAGGCTGTCCTAAAAGTATGGAACTCCGTCATTCTGAATTTATTTTCAGAATCTCATTGAGTTGATAAACAAACTGTTATGAGAACCTGAAACAAGTTCAGGTTGACGAAAAACTACATTTTTTAGACAGCCTCTTTTTATTTTTGAATCAGTCGCGCATATAGACCCTGCCACCGGCAAAGGTCTTCTTATGCACACTTTTTGGGTTTCCATAGACCGTGACATCCCCACCAGCCGTTAAGTTAATGTCCACTATTTCGGATGCAAAAACATCGGCTTCACCTCCCGCTGAAATTTTCACATCCGTACTGGAAGTCCGCAAATCTCTTCCATCAAAAATACCTCCGGTATTAATAACAATAGATTGATTTTTGGCCAGGCCCGATGCTTCCACAATGCCTCCAGATACAGCTCTAATGTCTGCATGGGCCACATCCATCCCAATTCGTATTCGGGCTCCTTCTTGGGCCTTCAATTCAATCTTGCTTTTCTTTACCAACTCGTTGCAAGTGATTTTGGCACCTTCATTACCATCAATCACCTCTAAATTGGTGTAGTACACTTCAATATACGTGTCTTCACCTTGAAACTTTTTGTCCAACTGCATCCGAAGTTTCAAAACTCCATTTTTGTTGGTCCATTTAATGTCGTCCACATTCCAACCTTTTATGGTTATTCGGTTTTCATCAGATTGAATCAGGTTTACCTCAATCAAGTCAAAGACCTTAATCTTATTAAAAGTCCCCACTTCGGCATCAATCATGCGCTGAGCAAAAAAGGTGAAGGGAAGCAACAACAAACAAAGGGTATACATTTTTTTCATGATAGTGTTATTTACGTCTACGTCTGTAAAGAGTTCACCCTTTCTCCTTTGTTACAGTTTGGACATAAAAAAACTGTTTGAAATACAAGAATTTTATGTTCCCGCTTCCAAACAGTTTAAAAATCAATTAGGAATTAACTAAGCGTTGATGATTTTTTCTTGGTGGTTGATGGATTCTTGGTGAATGGCCTTGAACATTCTCAAGACAAATTCCTCGCTCAATCCTCGCTGTTCACCTTCCAAGATCATGTTGCCCAAAATGGCATTCCAACGATTGCTTTGCAATACGGCTACGTTCTTTTGCTTTTTCAACTCACCAATACCATCGGAAACTTTCATCCGTTTTCCCAAAAGGTCAATCAACTGGTTGTCCAACACATCAATTTGGGCACGTAGGTTGCTCAACTTGTTGTTGTATTCAGCTTCCTCATCAGTCTCTTTTCTAATACGAAGGTCTTTCATGATCTGTATCAATGTTTTTGGGGTTACTTGCTGTGCAGCATCACTCCAGGCATTGTCTGGATCGTAGTGGGTCTCTATGATCAAACCATCAAAATTTAAATCCAAAGCAGTTTGGGATACATCAAAAATCATATCACGCTTCCCTGTAATGTGGCTAGGATCGTTTATAATGGGCAGGTCAGGAAACTTGGTCTGTAATTCAATGGCCAATTGCCATTCAGGAATATTCCTGTATTTGGTTTTTTCATAGGTTGAAAATCCTCTGTGGATGACCCCCAATTTTTCAATATCAGCTGAATACAAGCGTTCTACCGCCCCTAACCAAAGTGAAAGGTCTGGGTTTACGGGGTTCTTTACCAATACAATTTTATCCGTTCCTTTGAGTGCATCGGCGATTTCCTGAACGATAAAAGGACTCACTGTGGACCGTGCCCCAATCCATAAAAGGTCAATATCATGCTCCAAAGCCAAATCCACATGTGCCTTATTAGCTACTTCGGTAGCTGTCTTCAGTCCTGTTTCTTCCTTAACCTTCTGCAACCATTTCAACCCAATGGCTCCAACCCCCTCAAAATTGCCCGGACGGGTTCGAGGTTTCCAAATCCCCGAACGAAAGTAGTTCACATCGGTATCCTTGAGTTCATGGGCTATTTTAAGCACCTGTTCTTCGGTTTCCGCGCTGCAAGGCCCCGCTATAACCAATGGATGACCCAAGTTCATATCATCCAGCCATTTTCTCATTTCCTTCCTGTTTTCCATAATACGCTCTATTTTTTTGTAAGTGGTATTCCTTTTAATATTTGTTTTATTCTATTGGTATTGTTCATTTCTTGATGTACGCTGTCAAAATCATTCTCCTCAATCAATTTTTTGAACTTCATCAGGTTTTGAATGTACTCCTCCAACGTCTCCACCACGTTGTCCTTATTCTGTTCAAAAATGGGTGTCCACATGTCTGGTGAACTTTTTGCCAAACGAACGGTGCTTTCAAAACCACTTCCCGCCATGTCAAAAATATCACGCTCATTTTTTTCTTTCTCAATTACTGTTTTTCCCAACATAAATGAGCTGATGTGTGATAAATGCGATACATAGGCGATATGCTTGTCATGCGCTTCCGGATTCATATAACGAATACGCATATTCATATCCTGAAAAATGGCCAACGCCCGTTCCTGAAGCTTAAAAGCGGTCTTCTCCACTTCACAGATAATGTTGGTCTTGCCGTCATACAACCCCTCAATGGCTGCAGATGGTCCCGAAAACTCCGTACCCGCAATGGGGTGACACGCCATATAATTTCTTCGTTTTGGGTGATTCTCTACTGTTTGGCAAATCAAACTTTTGGTGGAGCCTGCATCAACCACCACGGTTTCATCACCAGCGGCATCCAAAATCTTGGGCAACTCTTCTACCAGGGCATTTACGGGAATGCTCACAAAAACCAAATCCGCAGACGCTAAAGAACCGTAGTCTCCTTTCCCATCAATGAGTCCCAATTCCAAGGCCTCATCCAAGTGGGCTTCACTTTTGTCAACCCCGGTAATTTGTACTTCGGGATATAATTTCTTTACATCCTTGGCAAAAGAACCTCCAATCAATCCAATACCTATAACAACTATGTTCATAATACCCCTAAGGTCCCTCAAAGGGACAGTTTAATTAAATCTTTCTATGGCCTCCTTTATTTTATCTTCTTTCACACAAAGTGAAAAACGGATATATCCTTCTCCATTGCTACCGAAAATGGTTCCCGGTGCAATGAAAATGTCTTTATCGTACAACACCTGATCAATGAACTCTTCGGATGGAGCAGCACCTTCGGGAAGTTTGCACCATACAAACATGCCCACTGCATTTTTATCATAGGTACACCCAAGCTTCTCTACCAATTGGAACATCAATTCCCTTCTTTTTGTGTATACCTTGTCCAGTTCTTCAAACCATTCTGGGCCACTCTGTAAGGCTGCAACTGCTCCTCTTTGAATACCATAGAACATCCCAGAATCCATATTGCTCTTCACCTTCAATACCGCGTTGATATGCTCTTCACTACCCAAGACCATTCCCACGCGCCATCCGGCCATGTTAAAGGTCTTACTCAAACTATTCAGTTCCAAGGTGCAATCCTTGGCCCCTTCAATGGACAAAATACTGGTGGGATTGTTAGACAGTACAAAACTGTACGGGTTGTCATTGACCAATAATATTTCATGTTTTAGGGCAAAATCCACCAAGGATTTCAACTGTTCCTCAGTAGCCGTAGCGCCAGTAGGCATGTGCGGGTAACTGACCCACATCAACTTTACTTTGGACAAATCTTTTTGGGAAAGTTCCTCCAAATCGGGGAACCATCCATTTTCCAATGTAAGGTCATAGGTCACTGGCACTCCACCGACTAAATTGGTCACGGAGCCATAGGTAGGATAGCCTGGGTTGGGCAGTAGCACCTCATCGCCTTCATTTAAAAATGCCATGCTGATGTGCATAATGCCTTCCTTGGATCCCATTAAGGGCAAAATTTCCGTGTTGGGGTCAACCGAAACTCCAAACTTTTGAAGGTAAAAATCGGCTATAGCTTCCCGCAACTGCGGCAACCCTTGGTAACTTTGATATTGATGTGCTCCGGTGTCCATTATGGAATCCCGTAAGGTTTCCAAAACTTGGGGTGAGGGTGCCAAATCTGGACTTCCTATCCCCATATTGATGATGGGTTTCCCCTGGTTCATCAATCCTCTTACCTCCCGTAATTTTTTGGAGAAGTAGTATTCCTGCACGCTATGTAATCTATCTGCCGTAATCATGACAACAATGCATTTTTATATTCGCCCAAAACCGTAAAATCCTCGGACATAATCTGTAACAAAGCTTTTGCCTTTGAAAAATATTCGTACTCATCAAAAGTCACATCCACAAAAAAGGCATATTTCCAAGGTGTTTCAATCACCGGAAGCGATTGAATCTTGGTCAGGTTAAGGTTGCAATCGCTCATCACGTTCAAAACCGTAGCTAAACTTCCGCGTTTATGATCGGTTATAAATCGTAATGATGCCTTATTGATCTCCTCCTTTGGCAACACCTTATTCTGTTTCTTTAGAATGATAAAACGGGTAGCGTTGTTTTTTATCGTTTGAATTTCTGAGGCGATGATGTCCAAATCATACAATTCTGCGGCCATCTTTGGTGCAATGGCGGCAATATGGGTCAATTTTTCATTCCTGATTCTTTTTGCTGTTTCCGCAGTATCCACACTTTCCACCAATTTTATGTGGGGATGGTTTTTTAAAAACTCTTTACACTGCAACAAGGCCATGGGGTGCGAATGTACCTCTTTAATATCTTCAATAGAAGTGCCCTTAAGCACCATTAAATTGTGATGGATGCTCAAATAGTGCTCTCCAATCACATGTATCTTATTATGGTACACCAAATTATAATTTGGGATGATGGAACCCGCAATTGAATTCTCAATGGCCATAATTCCCTTGTCTGCCGTTCCTTCCAATAAATGGTCAATTACAGCATCAAAAGAAAGACACTCGACCAACGCTATATCTTCCCCAAAAAAATCCTTGGCCACTTGATGGTGGTTGGATCCTTGTATTCCCTGTATGGCTATTTTTAAAGACATTCTAATTGTATGTTGACTCCCGAAGCAAGTTCGGGATGAATTCCATCATCAAATTGGCGGTTGCCGATTTGGATTTCATTCAAAAAAAAAGCCCCGATTTCTACCGGGACTTTACATGTTTATATACTTTAATCGCATTCAAAACAGTCCCGTACCTCTTTGAAAAAAGAAGTAAAAATAAAAACCGTTCCAGAAATACGTTCTTGACATTTCAATAAAATCTGCGGCTAAGATAGCCATTCAATCCAAAACTAACAGCACTTGCCAAATTTTTTTTGATTTTTTTCAAAAAATTCGAGTTTACTGCATATTATTTTGAGGAACCCTACTTTTTTTAAGAATTCCATGCATCCTATAATTCAACCATCACATGTGAATCAAAACTTCTAAAACCGTATTTTTGGATTCAAATTCAATTGAATGTCCATCACTGTAACCAACATTACCAAGACCTTCGGCGTACAAAAAGCACTGGATGATGTCTCTTTTTCCATCAAAAAAGGAGAAATCGTTGGCTTTTTAGGCCCAAATGGTGCCGGAAAATCCACCATGATGCGGATTTTGACCACCTATTACAAAGCTGATAATGGCAATGCCGAAGTAAATGGGTTCAATGTGTTGACGGCTGAAACGAATGTGCAAAAAAGTATTGGGTACCTGCCCGAACACAATCCACTATATTTGGAAATGTATGTAAAGGAATATTTGGCCTTTAATGCCGATGTGTACCAGGTCCCCAAATCCAAAATAGCGGCAGTCATTGAGCAAACCGGACTTACCCCTGAGTCGCACAAAAAAATAGGACAGTTATCCAAAGGATATCGTCAGCGTGTGGGATTGGCCGCGGCTTTATTGCACGACCCCGAAGTCTTGATTTTGGACGAGCCCACTACAGGTTTAGACCCCAATCAATTGGTGGAAATCCGGAAACTTATCCGTGAAATTGGGAAGGAGAAGACCATTTTGCTTTCCACCCACATCATGAAAGAAGTTGAAGCCGTTTGTGATCGGGTCATCATCATCAATAAAGGAAAATTGGTAGCCGATAAAAAACTGGAAGAACTCCGGGAAACCGAAGAGCAAATCATTGAGGTGGAATTCGATTATCGGGTTGAAGAGCAGCTGCTCAACCAATTGCCCCATGTTTCCAGCGTGAAAAACATAGGGGGCTTTGTGTATGAAATTACCTTTGCCACTTCCAAAGACATGCGCCCTGCCGTTTTTGACTTTGCGCATGACAACCAATTAAAAACCCTTCAACTGAGCCGAAAGAACAAAAATCTGGAAAGCCTGTTTTCGGAACTTACCCACTAATTTAAAGTTCGTTATAAGACCCCATCGCGTTTACGCTGTTCAAAAATGGCTATGAACATCCGGGTACTGATATTCCTGGCCCGCTGTTTTGCCTTTTCGGCATTTGGGCCGCTGAAATGTGTATCCAAAGTACTGAACCAATGGCGCAGCCAGATTCCAAAGTGGTAATCCGTAATGGTATATCCCATTTCTTGGTCAAGTTTGGCATGTACTTCCAGGGGATTCCCCTTGTAGCGGTGCACAAAGAAGAGATTCATTTCCCAAAAGTCGGTCAGCTTCTCCATGTGTTCCGGCCAATCGGTTATGGTCTTGTTGAAGAAATGCCCTATCTCTGCATCAGCCCTTACTTTTTCGTAAAACTTGTGGACCAAGGTTGAAATATCCTTCCTATTTTGTATGTCTGGTTTTTCCATTGTGATTTTTTGCAATCAAGATTTCTCTTCAAATTCAATACAGTCCAAACGGATATCTGAATGTTTTAATTCCTTTTCCAGCAAGTTACAATAGTGTTGTGGGCCGTTCTTCGCATAAAATTTACAAGCAAAACAGGTTCGTTGTACCGTTAAAATCCCTTTTTGGTTCAGTTCGAAAATCAATTTGGAGAGGACTTTGAACATATTCTCCCTATCCTCTATTGGAATTTCATTCAATTGGGAAGCCACCGGATTGGCAAAGTCATCGGTTTCCCCAACAATTTCCTTCCCGCGATCCGAAAGAAAAATGGAATAGCTCCGGCTATCTGAAGAGGAATGATCTTTTAGAATCAGTCCTTTCTGGTCCAAAACCCGAATGGCATCGCTTATGGTCGGTTTGGTTACATTGAACTCGCGCGCCAAAAAGCTAACATTATTGAACTCGTCTTTGTGGTAGGCCACAAATATCAAAATCTGAATTTGGATGGGGCTCAGGCCCAATTGTTTTGCCTTTTCCCAGAGCAATACTTTAAAGGCTTGGGAAACCCGCTCCAAGCCAGCTACGATCTTGCTGGAAAGGTTGAATTGTTCTTCTGGATCAAAAATGCTTTTTTTCATATAAAAACAATGCCTGCCGAAAGTTCTCGACAGGCAAAGTTAGCAATCCTAATTAGTATAGACGTCATTACGCCTTAACTTCTTCCAAAGAAGCACCATAGTTAATATGGAGCACTACCCCATTGGGCGTAACCAAAGCCGGTACAGAAGTAACTCCAAACTCTTCTGCTGTGGGTATTTCTTTTTGGTTTTCGCCCAAATGGACAATGTGGAGACTTTCTTCTCCCATTAGATTGATGATTTCTTGTTCGGCTCCGACACATACTGGACAACCTGCATGATAAAAAATAGATTTGTTCATTTTTAATACTATTTAAGTTAAAGCAATATTGCTCCACAAATATAGTGAGGATTCCTAACTATAAAAATAAATGCTTGCTTTTTCTAAATATTAGTGCCTTTAAAACATCAAGAGATTTTAATAGTACGGGGCGAACAAGCATAAAATCAAATAACAACCATTTCAAATGTGGTATTTTTGCGCTGAAGCCGTAAAACAATTCCATGAAGAAGAACACCGCCAGACTCGAATTGTCCAAAGAAGCCATGACAGCTTATGGGTACCAGATAGTAGACGCCATTGTGGAGCATTATGACACCCAAAGTGAAAAGTTACCCGTTGCCTTGGGTTCTCGTGAGGAAATGGACTCCCTTTTTTTAGAAGAAGCGCCCGAAAAAGGCACCGACCCAACTAAAGTATTGGACTTTGTCTTGGAAAAGGTGATGACCACCAGTACGTTGATGTCCCACCCAAAGTCGTACTCCTTTGTGCCAGGCCCCAGTAATTACGTCAGTGCCATGGCCGATGCACTGGCTACAGGCTATAACATTTTTTCAGGTGGTTGGGCGGCTTCTCCGGCTGCTGCCGAGTTGGAGATTGTTACCATTCAATGGTTGCTGAAGATTTTTGGGTTCCCGAAGAAAAAAGGGGGCGGAATTTTTACCAGTGGTGGTTCCATGGCCAATTTAACGGCTTTAGCAACGGCAAGACGTATTAAATGTGGTGATGATTTTTCTAAAGCGGTGATTTATCTTTCGGACCAAGCCCACTCCTCCAATATTAAGGCGATTCGGGTATTGGGCTTTAAAAAGGAACAGATTCGCATCATTCCCACCGATATTGAGTTAAAATTTGCGGTCAATAAACTGAAAAACTGCATTGCCAAGGATAGATTGGGAGGGCTTCACCCTTTCTGTTTAATTGCTACATCGGGAACCACTAATACCGGAACGGTTGACCCGTTGGTGGAATTGGGGAAAATATGTAAAAAGGAAGATATCTGGTTTCATATTGACGGCGCCTATGGTGCTGCGGCCATCCTTTCCCAAAAAGGAAAGCAACTCCTAAAAGGCATTGAAAAGGCAGATTCATTGACGGTTGACCCCCATAAATGGTTTTATCAACCTTATGAAATGGGCTGCTTGTTGGTACGGAACCACAAAAACCTGAGCCATACCTTCACCGAAAAACCAGAATATCTTCGGGATATTGAGGGAAATACTTCGGAAATAAATTTTTATGACCACGGTATACAGTTGACCCGAAGATTTCGGGCATTGAAATTTTACATGTCACTCAAAACCTTTGGTTTGAAAGAGTTTCGGGATGCCATCACCTACAATATTGATTTGGCCGAGGAAGTGGAGACCAAACTTCGAAAAAACAAATATTGGGAGGTTGTTTTTCCGGCGACCTTGGCGGTCATCAATTTCAGGTACAATCCCATTGAAAAAAATTACACCGAAAAGCAATTGGATGCCATCAACCAATACATCTCAGAAAAAGTGGTGGCTTCGAGGAAAGCTTTGTTGGTCACAACCTTGTTGCACGGACAGGTCGTCCTCCGAATGTGCCTTATCAATCCCAGAACCTCTTTGGAAGACATTCAAGAAACCTTTGGACTCTGTGAACGCTTTGCAGTAGAAAAGGAACGGCAGTTATAGCAAAATCGATAATTGATTGGGGACAAATTTTTCTTCTGAGGAACCTGAGGTAATTTAAGCTCTGGATCCATATTCCAATCCTTAGCTTCCCAATATCGCTTCAAAATAATCTTACTACTGTAATCGACAAAACTCTAAATTCATTATTTGTGAGAGTTTCTTTTTTAATCTAATTCTTGTTTTAACGGCCAGTAAAGACTTTATTTCTTTTAAAGTCAGAAAATTACTGATTTCAAAAAAATTATTGATTATCTTGAACACGAGCATGCCATATCAAATTAAAGGCCAAATAAAAGAATATGAACCTCATTCTTCCAAAACAACCTCATTGGATAGTTTCTTATATTCTTGTAGGCAGACTTTTATATGCCTCATTAATCCTGTTTATCCTTGAATCCTACTTATTTTGGAAGCAACTCAAAATAGCCTTATCTAATGAAATCTGGTATGTTATTGCTTTTTGGGCGGTCTGCTTTCTTTTTTCATTTGTACATATTTTCTTGGTTATTATGGATGGTTGGTCGCGTTTCCAAGATTACAAACGCGCCAAGGATTTATTTTATGCCCATGGTTTTCAACCTCGTATAGCACGGTCGTTCATACGATCAAAATGTCAACGAATGTCGGCCATAGTAGCAGCCAATGAGCTTAACCTTACTCAAGATATTAAGGAATACTATTCACATAGAGGTGTGCGGTGGTATCATTTTATCCCTTATTTTATGGTCAACGACCCATTATTTATTTTTAAAAAGCACTTCTGGTCGCGTACTTTTCTTGAAAAGAATTACACTCCAAAGTACAATTACCATCAACTATCAGAGGTTTCTCCTATATGATTATTTCAGGAAAAAATTTAAGCAAAAGATACGGTGGCCTAAAGGCGGTAGAAGATGTAAACATTCAATGTAATTCTGGTACTGTAACGGGGTTACTGGGTACTAATGGTGCCGGAAAATCAACCCTTTTTAAATTATTGCTAGGACTTGTAAAACCAGATGAAGGCTCGGTATTCATAAATTCCATTCGACCAAAACCTATTGGGGGCATCATTGAAAAACCTTGTCTTTATAGCTATCTCAATGCAAGGGAAAACCTTTACCTTTTCTCTAAAATTCAAGGCGCCCCTACATCAAAAAAAGTTATCGATGGACTATTGGAAAAAGTAGGTCTCCCATTGGACCGAAAGGATCCCGTAAAGAATTATTCCATGGGAATGCAACAACGCCTTGGCATTGCCATTGCCCTTATCAACCAACCAGAAGGCCTTATCCTTGACGAGCCTTTTTCTGGTCTTGACCCTATTGGCGTGGAAAACCTCAGGGAATTGATACTGGAATTGGCAAAAAAAGATGGCATAGCGGTACTTATTGCCTCGCATAATGTGGAAGAGCTTCAAAAGTGCTGTAACTTTCTTTATGTGATCCAAAATGGCACCATCATTAAATCGGATACCACTGAAAATCTTATTTCACAACATACTACCAAATATTATATTGTTGGAAAATCATTGATGGCATCACCTGTACTCAAAAGCTATAACCCCAAACATCAGGGCTCAAGTGTAGAAATTGAATGCGGAACAGCCGATATTGGCAAGGTTCTGCAAGCCTTAACTGCCCAGGGGGTCACTATAAATTCTTGCACACCTAAAATTGACCTTCATAAATTATTTCAACAAACAGAACTATGAGGGTATTATTTTGGGCCGAACTCTTCAAATTATGTAAACAAAGAAGAACGTATTACGCATTGGGCGCCATACTTATTATGGAAATAATCATTCTTTTTAGTGCCTATTACCAAGGTCGCTCCTTTATTGACCTGTTATTGACTAATTTCAAGGAAACTTTCTACTTTGAAGGAAATCTGCTCAACGGCAACCTATTGGTCTATGTTATTCTAAACACGCTATGGTTTCACCTTCCTTTGCTCCTCATGATCATCATCTCGGGATTGTTGACCGCAGAATACAAGGATGGAACCCTGCAAACTATTTTTCTGCAGCCCGTACAAAAATTGAAATTCATTGCGGCAAAATATTTGGCTGCCATACTGTTCACCCTAGTATCGGTTGTGTTCCTCATGATTACCGCTTTTGGTCTATCTTACGCAATCTTTGGACAAGGAGACCTAATCGTATATCTTGATACACTTAATTTTTACGAACCCGATGATGCTTTTCGCAGATTGGTTTGGGCCTTTTTCTCTGGGAGTGTAACCATGGTTTTTTATGCGGTTGCCAGTTTAACCATGGCCATTTGCTTTAAGGATGCTACCATAACTTGGATTGTAGCGGCATTTTTTCTAATTGTATCCAGTTTGTTGATTCGCATTGACTATGGGGACTCCTTGTTTGGAGAGATACTTTATGCTAAACTTGGGGAAAGCTGGCAGTATTTTTTTCATTTTGAAATCCCATGGCGACAAATAATTTTCAATAATGGGCTTCTCATTGTATATAGCATGGTTATTATGGCCTTGGGTATGTTTATTTTCACCAAAAAAGATATCTCATGAAGCATTTCATTTATCTCTTCTACACCTTTGGCGCCATTCTTAGTTGTACTTGTGTCCACGCGCAACAGGTAGATGGTGATTTGCTGGCCATTAAGGAGCGTTTAGATGCTATTATTGCATACGAAGCCGAAATGAGTTTAGACATTCAGGCTGATTTCATTAAAATGCCCACTAAGTATGCCTCTGTAACTTACACTAAAAACCAGCCTTTGGAGTTTTCTTCAGATGATTTTATACTGATACCAAAAAAAGGCCTTGATGTTACCATGTCCCAACTTTTTGAACACCCTTTTATAACAGTTAATCGTGGTTTTGAAAAACAGGACGGTAAAACGTACAAGGTGGTGAATGTGATTCCAAATGACGACAAATCTGACTACAGCATTGCCAAAATTGTAATGGATACGGTGATAACAAGAATTGTAAGTTCCGAAATACATACCAAAAAGGAAGGGTCCTTTACACTTCAGATGAAGTATACGGACAAAAAAGCCATATTGCCAGAACAGCTTGAAATTTTCTTTGAAATGGAACGTCTTCGATTACCCTTCAATTTTTTAGGGAAAAATGCCAAAATCGATAGAAAAAAAATGCGTTCCCAAGAGATACAATCAGGGAGTATTCTATTGAATTTTAAAGACTACAAGATAAAATATCACCCATAAAAAAAGGTCACAAGTCCAATAAAGCAGCAATTGCCCTGTCCAATTTTTCTTGCACTTTGGGATCCGTACAATTTATCAAAATTGAGATGACCGTTTCCGCTTCAGGGTACACAAAAAAATTGGTATATGCCCCAACGCTGCTACCCACATGCCCCACAAAAGGTCTTTTGTTTGCATCTTGACTAACCTGAAACCCTAAACCATAAAAAATGGGTTTTCCGTTGATAGTCTGTGAGCTCAATAATTGCCCATAGGTTTCCTTTTTCAATAGTTTTTGTTCCAATATGGCCTGCCCCAATTTGGCAATGTCGTTACTTGTAGACATATAACCTCCTCCTGCCAACTTATAAAAATTGTTCACCGGAAGTGCCTTTTTAAAACAGAGTGAAGTTTTTGTATAAAACTGAGGTATGTTGTTTACTGAACTTGAACCAATTCCGTGAATAGGTGGTGCAAAGGTGTCACCCATTCCCAAAGGGTTGAGGACCTTTTCCTTTACATAAGTTTCAAAAGGCATTCCACTCGCCTCTTGCATAGCTAAGGAGAGCAATACAAAATCAAAACTGTTATAGAGATATCCCTTTCCAGGTTCAAAAACCAAAGGCGAATCTTTAAACACTTCAATACTGTCTTTTATGGAATACGGCTGATTAAGTGCATATTCCTTTCCCCGATACCCCCGTATACCTGCGGTATGACTAGCCAGCTGTCTTATCGTAAAATCGTATTCTTTTTTGGGATAATCGGGTACATAATCATAAAATGAGCTATCAAGATTTACAATGCCATCTTCCACTATCTTACCTAAGGCCAATCCCGTGATGCATTTGGAAATACTGGCAATCCGAAAAACAGTTTTTTGGGCATCCACTGGAATTTTTCGCTCTATATCTGCATAACCATATCCTTTTTGAAGCACGGTTTGTCCATTTTTATGCACAGTAACCGCCATTCCAGGCACCTCCTTTTCTGCCACAAGATTATGAAAAAGTACATCTGTTTTTTTAACACCTTGCAATCCCTCTTCCGATTTCACTTTTGAAGAACCTGAAAATAAGTGCTTAATATGTGAATACAGTGAATTCAACTACGTTGGTTTATGGTTCCGAACATAGTGAGAAATCCAAAGAAAGGAAAGTGAAACCTGTTTTTATTGTGCAAACGAGCGGTTACTCCTGAAAAATCAATCTGCCGTTAAAAAGCTCCTCCACCTCAACCTCAGGTGGGCGGTTCACGCTGATTACATCTCCCGTACCACGAATTACACCACCTATCCGAACTTGAGGGTTAACATAGACATCATTGGAGCCCCTGTGGTTAATACCCACTCTATTGGCGATTAAATCTGCGGCCTCTATCCTGGAATCTCCTGCGGCCACGGTAACATTGAACGTATCAGTCTGCCCCTTTAATTTAAAATAGGCTATACCGTTCACCACAATTCTAACGGTGGTGGAATTGACTTCCAGATCAAATGAACCGTCCGTGGTCTCTGTTTCTGGATTACTGAAACTTTCTGAAATCAAGGTCAAGTTGGGATATGCCAAAACCCCATCACTGGAAACCAACAATCCCGTACTGCTCCGTATCTCAGAAATATTGGGCGAAGTCACATAAACGGTGGTTAAACCATATTCCCGTACATAATTACAGTTATTTTCATTTCTTAGGATGAGACGATTATCCTCTACCACTGCGGAAACGTCATTCAAAAGGAATTCCCCAGTTTCAATTTCCACTTTTTGCTCTTGGCCTTGCTTGAGCACTAGATTTAGATTTTCAAAAACAGTTATGGTATTGAATTCGGAAACGTCAACAGTTTCCCGAACCGTATCCCCAGCATTTTGAAAACAATCGGGCACATTATCACCGTTGCAGGACATCAACAATAAAGCTGAAAAGAATAACAGACACCTCTCAATTGCCCCTTCGACTGTGCTCAGGGAGATATTCTCATTTTTATGTAATCTTCTCAATACTAACATCTCAATACTACAATCTAATCCCTATTCCAAATTCAACCGCTTCAGCTTTGGCTCCATGTGATTTTAAGGTGATGGCGCCAAAGATTGTATCGCCAAAATATCTTTTCATTCCTATTCTATTGTACATTTTTCCTTCAAAATCAAAGGGATAGTACACATAGTATCCCAATTGGGTCACAACACTCAATTTGTTTACAAAGAGTTCGTGTCCCACAAACAACCCGACCCGTTTGTAATCGGTATCGGGGTCTACGTCCAATTCTGGAAAGGAAGTGGACTGAAACCGAATCAATTCCTTTAAAAAATTGGAAAAGAACACATCGGTTCCCAATTGAATGGCACTTCGTTTTCCCAAACGCTTATCTGCATAGGCTGAAACTATGGCAAAACCATAACGCCCCATATCAATCACATCACTCTCATTGGCCCCTCCCCGAAACACCAAGTTATAACGAATGGGTTCGGTAATCTTTTCTTTCGATTCAGGTTTTAGGTATTCAAAGGTTTCATCTTTAGCTAAATCATAAGTGAGTCCAAAATTAAAGGCCATGGTATTTGTTGATGTATTGGGCGCCTTAAAATTGGCATTGGAATAGTGAATAAAGGAAAGTCCTGCCCTTATGCCCAAGCCTGCAATAAGGTTTTCTTTATGGTAATTCAGCATCAATACCGTACTACTTAAAATATGGCTTCCGTAGGCATTGTTCCTAAAATTTTCATTTTTATCATACGGATTGGTGTTGTACGCCAGTCCTTGTGCCACACGCAACTGAATAGTTCTTTTCAGAAAATAAAAATTATAGTGCCCATATAGCCCAAAATGTTCTCCCAAGGTGGGGTTGTTGGTATTTTGATATACAAAAGTGTAGCCTGTATCCGGGTATCCAAAATCCGACTCCCATTCTTTATGGCCATACGTTTTACGGCTAACACCCAAAATAATTCCTCCTGGGTGATTGGTTATCAAGTGTGAAATATCTGGATTATGCAGGAGTATGGAACCATAAAACTGATTGGCATCCAACACAAAGTTCTTAGGAACATCCATGTTTTGGGCATACCCAAAGTAAATGCATAAGAAGGTAGTAAAACAGAAAAGGGGCCTCATGGGGCACTAAAGTAGGCAAATAAAAAGATTTCAAATTCAATCCTACTTTAAAGCTTTTTATTCTAGATTCCGAAACAAGTTCGGAATGACATGATATGGATTCCCGATATTAAATCGGGAGTCATTTCAAGATTAAAACACCTCCTTGGCAACCGCTTTGATATTATCTGATTTTCCCATGGAATAATAATGCAAAACAGGTACTCCCGCTTCCTTGAGTTCCTTGGACTGTGCTATACACCACTCCACCCCTACTTGGCGCACCTCCTTGTTGGTCTTGCAGGCTTCAACGGCATCCACCAAATCTTGTGGAATATCAACTCGAAACACTTGGGGGAGCAATTGTAAATGTCTTTTTACAGCAATAGGCTTAATGCCGGGAATAATAGGCACATTAATGCCCATTTCGCGAGCGGCCTCCACAAAGGCAAAGAACTTTTTATTATCAAAAAACATCTGGGTCACCACATAATCTGCACCCAGTTCCACTTTTTCCTTCAACCGCTTTATATCGGATTTTAAAGAAGGGGCTTCCATATGCTTTTCGGGATACCCTGCTACGCCAATGCAAAAATTGGAACAGTCATCGGTCTCTATGACTTCATGTAGATAATTTCCAGTATTGATATCCTGGATTTGTTTCACTAATTGCGATGCATATTGGTGTCCTCCTTTTGTGGGGGAAAAATATTTTTCCTCCTTCATGGCATCACCTCTCAGGGCCATCACATTCTCAATGCCCAAATAATGGCAATCCACCAACAAATACTCGGTTTCCTCTTTGGTAAAACCGCCACAAAGCACATGGGGTACGGTATCTACATCATATTTGTGCTTGATAGAGGCACAGATACCCAAAGTTCCAGGTCGCATACGGGTCAATTTCTTGTCCAACAGCCCATCCCGATCAATATACACATACTCTTCCCGAGAGGTTGTTACATCAATGAATGGAGGTTTAAATTCCATCAAAGGGTCAATGTTGTTGTACAGTTCTTGAATACTCTTCCCCTTTACCGGAGGTATGATTTCAAAACTAAAAAGCGTTTTTCCTTTTGCTTTTTTAATGTGGTCTATTACTTTCATCTGTTATTCGTCAACTATATTGGGAGCCAGCCATTTTTGGGCTTTCTCCAGTTTTATGTTTTTTCTTTGGGCAAAATCCGCCACTTGATCTTGCTTTATTTTTCCCAACCCAAAATATTTGGACTGTGGATGTGCAAAATAATAGCCACTAACGCTGGCAGCGGGCCACATGGCCAAACTATCGGTTAACTTTACCCCGATTTTCTCCTCCACCTCCATCATGTTCCAAATGGTCAATTTCTCCAAATGGTCAGGGCAGGCCGGATAACCGGGTGCTGGGCGGATTCCTCTATACTTTTCCTTGATCAGTGCTTCGTTGTCCAAGGTCTCATCAACAGCATAACCCCAATAGTTGGTCCGGACTTCTTTGTGCAGGTATTCCGCTAAGGCTTCTGCCAAACGATCGGCCAAAGCTTTGATCATAATGGAATTATAATCATCATGATTTTTTTCGAACTCAGCCGCCAACTCTTGGGTACCGAATCCCGTGCTTACACAAAAACAGCCGATGTAATCTTGAATTCCCGAATCTTTTGGGGCGATAAAATCCGCTAAGGCGATATTGGGAACGCCTTCTCGCTTTTTCAATTGTTGGCGAAGGGTTCGGAAGATAAAAGTTTCACTAGTGTCGTTCTGGACTCCGCTCGAACTGACAACTTCAATATCATCTTCGCTAACCTGATTGGCGGGGAACAGCCCAAAAATAGCCTTAGCTTTCAATAATTTTTCATCCAACACTTTATTCAAAAGCTCCTTCGCATCTTTGAAAAGTTCCTTGGCTTGCTCGCCAACCACTTCATCGGTCAAAATATCTGGATATTTTCCGTGCAGATCCCAACTTCGGAAAAATGGGGACCAATCAATAAATTCTTCCAGTTTGGTCAAATCAAAATCTTCCCAAACCTCAATACCCAATTGGTTTGGCTTTTTTATGTCTGATGGGTTCCAATCGATTTGAAGTTTATTTTCCCTGGCCTGCTCCAAAGTCAAATACTCTTTTTGCTTGCCGCGCTTCAAAAATTTCTCTCGAAAGCTCTCGTAATCCAGTTTGATGGATTTTTTATACTTGACAGAAGTCTCATCCTGAAGCAAATCACCCACCACCGTTACCGCTCTGGAAGCATCGTTCACATGTACCACAGCTTGACTGTATTGCGGGTCGATTTTAACAGCAGTATGGGCTTTACTTGTAGTGGCACCACCAATCAAAAGGGGAACATCAAAATCTTGACGTTCCATCTCCTTGGCCAAAAACACCATCTCATCCAGTGATGGGGTTATCAATCCGCTTAAGCCAATAATGTCCACTTGTTCTTCCTTGGCTTTGTTTATGATTTTTTCGGGTGGCACCATCACTCCCAAATCTACAATTTCGTAGTTGTTACAGGCCAGTACCACACTTACAATATTCTTTCCGATATCGTGCACATCCCCCTTCACAGTGGCCATCAAAATTTTTCCTGCGGCCTTGGCGTTTTTGTCTTTTGATGCTTCAATATAGGGTGTTAGATAGGCTACAGCTTTTTTCATCACCCTGGCGGATTTTACCACTTGTGGCAAAAACATTTTTCCACTTCCGAAAAGGTCACCAACCACATTCATGCCGGTCATCAAGTTACCCTCGATTACTTGTAGGGGCTTGGCCGCCTGTTGACGGGCTTCTTCTACATCTTCGATGATATATTGATCAATCCCCTTGACCAAGGCCCGGGTAATGCGGTCTTGAAGTGGTTCCTCTCTCCAAGATAAATCTACTTTGGATTCTTTTTTGGAACCCACAACAGTCTCCGCAAACTCCAATAATCTTTCTGTGGCATCGTCCCGTCTATCCAAAAGTACGTCTTCAACATATTCCAACAAGTCCTTGGGAATGTCATCGTAGACCTCCAGCATGGTCGGGTTTACAATGCCTATGTTCATCCCCGCTTTAATGGCGTGGAACAAAAAGGCTGAGTTGATGGCCTCACGTACTGGGTTATTCCCCCTAAATGAAAAGGAAACGTTGCTCACTCCACCACTGACACTGCAATAGGGAAGGTTTTCCTTAACCCAACGGGTGGCCTCAATAAAATCAACAGCATTACGCCGATGCTCTTCCATTCCCGTGGCCACCGGGAAAATATTCAGGTCGAAAATGATGTCTTCAGGAGGAAAGTTAACCTTGTTGACCAAAACATCGTAAGATCGCTTTGCTATCTCAATCCGGCGTTCCAAGTTATCAGCCTGGCCCACTTCGTCAAAAGCCATAACAATGACTGCAGCACCGTAGCGCTTGATCAATTTGGCATGGCGAATGAATTCTTCTTCACCTTCCTTAAGGCTGATGGAATTTACCACACATTTACCTTGCACCACTTGCAATCCGGCCTCAATAATTTCCCATTTGGAACTATCGATCATGATGGGCACACGGGCAATATCGGGCTCGGAAACAATAAGATTTAAAAACTTGACCATGGCCTCCTTACCATCGATCAACCCATCATCCATGTTCACATCGATAATCTGGGCGCCACCGTCCACTTGATCTCGGGCAACATCAAGGGCTTCATCAAATTTATCTTCTTTGATGAGCCTTAAAAACCGTTTGGAACCGGCCACATTGGTACGTTCCCCCACATTGATGAAATTACTTTCCGGGGTGATTACCAGGGGTTCAAGACCGCTTAGTTTCAAGTAACGTTGTTCGTTCTCTCTTGCCATAAATCTTAAACTATGCCGGAATCAACAATTTTCTGGGTTCATAATCTTTGACCACATCAGCAATGGCCTTGATGTGTTCTGGGGTGGTACCACAACATCCCCCCACAATATTCACCAAGCCTTTTTCTACATACTCTTTTATTTGAATTGCCATCTGTTCCGGAGTCTCATCATACTCTCCAAAGGCATTGGGCAATCCTGCATTGGGGTGTGCCGAAGTAGCAAATTCTGATTTTGCAGAAATTACTTCCAAGTGTGGCACCAGTTGTTTGGCCCCCAAAGCACAGTTGAATCCAACCGACAGGATTGGGATATGGGAAATCGAAATCAGGAAAGCTTCAGCGGTTTGTCCGGACAAGGTTCTTCCCGACGCATCAGTAATGGTCCCGCTGACCATCACGGGCACTTCTATGTTTCGCTCGTCTTTTACTTCTTCAATGGCGAAAAGTGCTGCTTTGGCATTCAATGTATCAAAGATGGTTTCTACCAATAAAATATCAACACCTCCATCCAGCAGGGCTTCAACTTGCTGTTTGTAGGCGATACGGAGTTCATCAAAAGAAATGGCTCGGAAACCTGGATCGTTCACATCCGGTGACATACTGGCCGTTTTGTTGGTCGGCCCAATGCTGCCGGCTACAAATCGGGGTTTACTTGGGTCCTTTTTGGTAAACTCTTCCGCCACTTGCTTTGCAATCTTGGCGGATTCAAGATTAAGTTCATACACCAATTCTTCCATACCGTAATCTGCCATACCAATGGTTGTACCTGAAAATGTATTGGTCTCGAGAATATCTGCTCCAGCTTCCAAAAATTTTCGGTGGATTTCTTTCACAGCATTGGGCTGGGTCAAGGACAGTAAATCGTTGTTGCCCTGCAAATCGCTGGGCCAATCTTTAAATCGGTCACCTCTAAAATCTGCTTCTGTAAATTTATAGCGCTGCAACATAGTGCCCATGGCCCCATCTAGGACCAAGATTCGTTTTTGCAGAATGTCTTCAATTTTTTCCATACTAATATCTTCCTTAAAAAAAGGATATGGCTATATCAAGAAAGTGTGAAAAATACTGTTGGAGCGTATTCTTTTGTTATCCTTCCCAATGGGTAGAATGTAGCACCTTCTCGAAGTCGAGGGTTGCTAAGGCTTCACAGGGTCCAGTCCCTCCACCTTTCTTGATAACCATTTCAAGTTTTACATGAACTAGGGTGCAAATTAACGGCACTAGGGAATGAAAAGCAAAAAATGAGCCGCTAATTTTCATAGTAGCGGCTCATTTGTATCATATATAACAAAAAATTAAACCATCATGCCTCCAGAAACTTCAATACGTTGTGCATTGACCCATTTAGCATCATCAGTACATAGAAAAGCAACTACACCACCAATATCGCTGGGGATACCCACACGGCCCAAGGCCGTAAAATTGGCAATGGCGGTTCTTTTGCCTTCATCATTTTTGTTGGTTCCTCCGCCAAAGTCCGTTTCAATGGCACCAGGTGCCACAACATTTGACCTGATTTTACGAGCTCCCAATTCTTTGGCTTGATATCGGGTAAGTGCCTCTACTGCCGCTTTCATGGAACCATATACGGCATATCCAGGGAATGAAAAACGGGCCAACCCACTGGAAATATTTACGATTCCCCCACCATCAGCAAGAATTGGTAATAATTTTTGGGTGAGGAAAAATGTCCCTTTAAAATGAATGTCCACAAGGGCATCAAATTGTTCTTCAGTAGTTTCAACAATCGGTGCATTAATTCCAATCCCAGCATTGTTGATCAAGAAATCTATCCTTTCTGCCCCAAAATGGGAACTCACTACTTTTTCAACCTCATCCACAAATCCGTCAAAACTTTGGTTTTCAGCCACATCCAGTTGCAATGCGTAGGCCTTTTGACCTATTTTTTCAATTTCACTTACCGTTTTATCAGCTTCTTCTTTATTACTGCGGTAGGTCAGCAATACGTTCAATCCTTTTTTGGCTAGGTTGATGGCCATATCCTCTCCGAGTCCTCGACTGCCACCTGTTACCAATGCTATTTTCTCTTTGCTCATTTTATTTGATTTTTGATTACAAAGCAAAATTAGAGTAGCATGCTTGGGCTAGGTTGCAAGCATCAAACGGTTTTTTGTAAAAATCAAACAATAGAGGAATAAAGGCTGATCGAATCAAATCATAGCACCGCCAGTGACCTCAATGCGTTGTGCATTCACCCACTTTGCATCTTCAGTGCATAAAAAAGCAACGACACCACCAATGTCATCGGGTCTTCCCACACGGCCCAAAGCCGTTCCCTGAATAATGAATCCTCGTTTTGTTTCATTGGTTTTGTTCTCCCCACCGCCAAAATCAGTTTCAATAGCGCCAGGTGCCACTGTGTTGGCTGTAATTTTACGAGGACCCAATTCCTTGGCCAAGTATCGGGTAAAAACCTCAACGGCTCCTTTCATGGCTGCATAGGCCGAAGCTGTTGGGAATGCATACCGTACCAATCCAGATGAAATATTGATGATTCGGCCACCATCATTGAGATATGGAAGCGCTTTTTGCGTGAAGAAATAAACACCCTTAAAATGAATATTGCACATCTCATCAAATTGCTCTTCCGTTGTGGTTGCAATAGGCTCATAAACCCCGGTTCCGGCATTATTGATTAAAAAATCAAAATTCGCGCTGCCTTTCTCTTTCTCCAAAACGCCACCGAGCTCTTCAAAAAAAGCAGCAAAGGTTTCTATTTTCAGTGTATCCAATTGCAGGGCATATCCCCATTGACCTTCATTTTTAATTTGATCGACTACCTCATCCGCACTTGTTTTAGCGGTATGATAAGTAATCACCACATCAATTCCTTTTTTGGCCAAATTGATGGCCATATCAGCACCAAGACCTCTACTACCTCCAGTGACCAATGCTATTTTACTGTTTGACATTTTAATGTTTTAAAAATTATACCAACGTCCTGTTCCTGAAATTCAAAGGAGATTGCTCTGCGCGTTTTTTGAAGAAATTGGAAAAATGGGCCACCTCTTCAAAGCCCAAGCTAAAGGCAATTTCAGAAATATTCCAATCTGTATTGTTGAGCAATATTTTGGCCTCCTCAAAGATTCGGGAATGGATAATGGCTGTGGTGGTACTCCCCGTAGTTTCTTTCAAAACCTTATTTAAATGATTGGCATGTACCGCCAAACGTTCAGCAAAATCGTTGGCTGTTTTCAATCCCAATCGTTGTGCCGGGGAATTTATGGGGAATTGACGTTCCAACAACTCCACAAACAAATCGGTAATTCTTGTTGCCGCATTTTTACCGTTTTCAAGGGGTTCCACTGGGTTCAATTTTTGACCCAAGTGCAAGAGTTCAATCACATACGCTCTGATTAAATCAAATTTATAGGCATAGTCCGAGGAAAGTTCTTGATATATCTTCTTGAAGAGTTGTTCCAACTCCACGTAATTATCATCCGAAATCGTAAAAATGGGATACCCTCCTGGTTGAAAAAGTGGTAAGTTATCGAGAATCACCCCACTTTTATCCTTGGACAAAAAAGTATCGGTGAATACGCAGAAATACCCGGATTGATTTCCATCCAACGGAACATAACGATAGGGGATTTTTGGAGAAGCAAACAACAAAGCCTTATTGTCAATATGAATTGACTTATCGGCATACTCTGCTTTGTTACGCCCATTGATCAGACTGATCTTAAAGTAGGATCGCTGATCGTATCGCATTTCACCTTTGTCCAACCGTGTACGATATTCATCAATCTTAAAAACATTAAAGTGCCCCACATCCTTTCCGATATTTTCCGGAATGGGAAGACTGAGCTTGCTGTAAAAATCGCGTAAGGTGAACAGACTCTGCATAAAATTGTAAAATTCAAATATAACCCATAAAAAAACACCTTCCCAAACTGCTTCGGGAAGGTGCTTTATCAACGTTTGATTTTACACTAATTGATACTTTGTACCACTTCTTTTTTGGCTTCTTTTTTGGAACCATCAAATCCTTCAACACCACCCACAGTGGTATATTTCATCACAAATCGTTTATCAGGATTGATAATCTGGTAAGCAAACTGGCACATTACCGCTGCTTCGTGGAATCCAGACAAAATCAGCTTTAATTTTCCAGGATAGGTGTTTACATCACCAATGGCAAATACACCGGGAATATTGGTTTGATAATCCTTGGCATTGTTCACCTTAATGGCATTTTTCTCAATTTCCAAGCCCCAGCTTCCGATGGGTCCCAATTTTGGGGAAAGTCCAAAAAGTGGAATAAAGAAGTCGGTCTCTACGTAAGTCTGCTCCTTTTCTTCATCATTGTATTTGATCACCACTGCATGCAGATCATCTTTACCATGAATTTCCTTTACCTCGGCTTCGGTGTACAACTGAATTTTGCCCAATTTGGCCAACTCTCGTGCTTTTTCCACGGAATCCAATGCACCCCTAAATTCATTTCTTCGGTGAACCAAGGAAACTTCTGAAGCCACATCGGCCAAGAAAATAGCCCAATCCAAAGCAGAGTCACCACCCCCGGAAATCACTACTTTCTTATCGCGAAACTGCTCAGGATCCTTGATCATGTATTCCACACCCTTGCTTTCAAAGAGCCCAATATTCGGAATCAATGGTTTTCTAGGTTCAAAAGAGCCCAATCCACCCGCGATAACAACAACAGGTGCATGGTGTTTGGTTCCTTTGGTCGTAGTTACGATGAACGAACCGTCTTCTTGCTTTTCCAAGGTTTCTGCACGTTCACCCAAGGTAAAACCAGGTTCAAAAGGTTTTATCTGCTCCATTAATCGGTCTACCAAATCTCCTGCTAAAATCTCTGGATACGCTGGAATATCATAAATAGGTTTTTTGGGATAAATCTCTGAACATTGCCCTCCAGGTTGTGCCAAAGCATCAATCAAATGGCATTTCAACTTTAACAATCCTGCTTCAAAAACGGTGAACAATCCTGTTGGTCCTGCTCCAATAATTAGTATGTCTGTTTTAATCATAATTTTGCTTTAAATAGTCCTTTAGTCCCCTTCGACTCCGCTCAGGGTACTATTTAGGCCTGACAGTTTTATACTTTTTCAAACAATTCTTTTCCTTTGGTTTGATATTCTCTTTGAATATCCAATATTTTTTGACGGTGCTTTACCACCTCTCCGATGATAATTATGGCAGGATTGGCCAACTGCTGCCCCTTTGCCTTGTGCTCAATAGAAGCAACAGTACCAATTCCCACTTTTTCGTTGTCCGTGGTCCCATTTTGAATAATGGCCACAGGCGTATTTTGTTTTCCCTCTTCTTTGAAGAGTTCCATGATTTCTCCCAATTTGGACATTCCCATAAGAATGACAACCGTAGCGTTGGACTTTGCTGCCAAGGCCACATCCTTGGATAATTTATGCTCTTTTGTAGTGCCCGTTATCACCCAAAAACTTTCAGCTGCTCCTCTTTTGGTCACAGGAATGTTTTGTGAAGCTGGCACGGATACTGAGGACGAAATCCCAGGCACCACAGCTACATCAATACCTTTTTGTGCTGCATACTCCATTTCTTCGGCTCCGCGTCCAAAAACAAAAGGATCACCTCCTTTTAAACGAACCACATGCCTGCCTTCGGAAGCTCGTTGCACAATCAACTCATTGATTTGCTCTTGTTGATATCGATAACACCCTTTTCGCTTACCCACAAAAATGTGTTCTGCATTGGGAGCATATTCCAACAAGGCTGAATCCACCAAAGCATCATACAGCACAACATCTGCACACTCCAAGGCTTTGATGCCTTTTAGGGTAATCAGTTCCAAATCCCCGGGTCCGGCCCCTACTACTGTCAACTTTCCACTACGCATGTTCCAACTCCAATTTTCTATAGCTCTCCAAACGTTCCAATACACTTTTGGCATCTTCCAAATAACTTTTGGCAAATGCTTCGGATGGTTCATTTTTATTCAGCTGAAGGGCCAAACTTTCAAAACTTCCATCAAAAGATACTTTTCCAGATGACACATAGAGTTCATCAAAATCCTTAATGATGCTAGCATGGGTATTCACCTTTTGTTTCTCCGCGGTCAACAATGCTTTGGCGGAATTCACAATGGATTGGTAAGAATAGTAGATGCTGGCCGCCCACTTTCCTTCTTCAAGGGCCTCCTCTGCATTTTCAATTTTTTCTTGGCTTTCCAAGAACAAGGTGGCCACCAAATCAACAATGACCCCGGCACATTCCCCTATACCAATCTCTTTTCTATATTTTTCCTCATTTCCCCAATCGATAAAGTCTTCTGGGGTAAGGTTATCCACATCGGTAAGTGGTTTTAGGAAATCATAAAAATAATGCTGTCCTTGTTCGGCATAATAGTCTGTGAAAGACTTTCCATTGCCATTGGCCTCGAAATCATCCAAAATCAAGCGCAATGCTTGAGGGCCTCTTTTACTTGGAATTTTAGCAACTTTATCGGCAAATACACCTTTTCCGTTACCCAAATTTCCTCCACCCAATAACACTTGCAGTGCAGGAGCCACCAATTTATCCTTGGTACGAACGGACATTCCCTGAAACCCAATATGGGCCATATTGTGCTGTCCACAGGCGTTCATACAGCCACTTATTTTGATGGCCACATCTGGATTATTGATGTACTGTGGGTATTCAGCTTTTATTACACGCTCCAACTCATCAGCGATTCCGGTACTGCTGGCTATCCCCAAATTACAGGTATCGGTTCCGGGGCATGCCGTAATGTCCAAAGCCTTGTTATAACCTGCTTCCACAAAGCCCAACTTCTTCAATTCCTGATAGAAAAAAGGAACCAATTCCTCTTTTACAAAAGGAATCAATATATTTTGTCTGAGGGACAAACGAATCTCACCAGCGGCATAGTCCTGTACCAATTTGGCCAGTTCACGGGCTTTATCGGTATAAAAATCACCCAAAAGCACCTTAATTCCGATAGCAACATAACCCTCTTGTTTCTGGGGCACCAGATTGGTAGATTTCCATTGCTCAAAAGCTTCCTTGTCCTCAATGGCGACTTCAGGGGTTTCCACCTCAGCTACCTTTGTCTCAGGATAATTTTCAATGTTGATCGGATAGGTTTGGTGTGGAACTGCGGTTTGCTCTTCTTCCAACAATTCTTTGAAACCATCCAGACCAATATCTTTCAACAAAAATTTCATTCGGGCCTTAGCACGACTTTTTCGTTCGCCGTATCGGTCAAAAACCCGAATTACACCTTCCATCAACGGGATAATCTTATCTGTTGGCAGAAAGCTGTACAATTCATCTGCATGACGAGGCTGGGAACCCAATCCACCTGCCAACATCACTTTAAAACCTCTTTCCCCATTTTGAATCTTAGCGATAAAGCCTAAATCGTGCATATAGGAAAGTCCGGTATCTTCGTCACTGGCTGAAAAGGAAACCTTAAATTTTCGTCCCATTTCCTGTCCGATGGGATTTCTCAAAAAGTATTCAAAAACCGCATGGGCGTAAGGGGAAACATCAAAAGGTTCGTTGACATCGATACCTGCTGTTTCACTGGCAGTAACATTTCTCACCGTATTTCCACAGGCTTCACGAATCGTTACCTCATCTTTTTCCAATTGTGCCCATAGTTCAGGTGTGCGTTCCAAGTCCACGTAGTGAATTTGGATATCTTGTCGGGTAGTGATATGCAAACGACCCCGAGAATATTCATCGGAAACATCAGAAATTCGTATAAGTTGATTGGAGGTCACCTTTCCGTATGGTAATTTGATCCGTACCATTTGAACCCCAGGCTGACGCTGACCATAAACCCCGCGGGCCAGACGAAGACTTCTAAACTTTTCCTCGTCTACTTCACCGCCTTTAAACTGGCGAATTTTCCGTTCTAGGTCAATGATGTCCTTTTCGACTACTGGATTTTCTATTTCTGTTCTAAAGCTTTTCATATTTCTATTTTTCCTATATGCTTAATAGGTTTAATAATGTCGTAAATCAATACACGCCCTTACTTATGGGTGGGCAATCTTATTGCAAATGGATTCCACATTCTCTGGTTTCCAACGCTTTTACCGGATCAAAATAGGTGCTGTTTTTTGGGAGATTATGCTCTTCCAAATACGCATCCAATTCGTCATCGGTCCAATAATAAAAAGGGCTTACTTTAAGGATACCATCCTTACTGTAACTTAAAATGTCTTTGGAACTTCTTAATTCTGTTTGGCGAATTCTAATATTGGTAAACCAGATATCTGGATTGTGTTCTGCCAAAGCTCTTCGGAAAGGTTCCAGCTTCACGATTTCGGTAAATTCGGCATGTTGCTCCGGTTGGTCAATTGTGGGAAAACCCAAACGATGCTCGGTATACGCTTTTGTTTCCTTTGGAACATAGGTATTGAGATTAAGATTGAGCAAAGAAGTTAAATACGAAGCATGCTCATAGGTTTCCGGCAGGTTATAGCCTGTATCACACCAAACCACATTTATTCCTGGGTCTATAGTGCTAAAGGTATTTAACAACACAGCCGAGTATTTTCCAAAACTTGTGGTAACAATTCTTTTTTGGGACAGTTGCAAGGCCCAACTAATGATTTCCTCGGGAGGTATCCCCCTGAATTGCTTATTATAGTAATCCAAATTTATATTTAGCGCCATATTATATAATGTCTATCGTTTTAGTAGGAATTTCAAAAGTAAAATTATTTTTTAGAACTAAAAGCAAAATGAATCTTAAAATTACTTTTACCCTATAGTTTTAGTAGATTATCTAATTTTCACACCTTCTTTTGTCAAATTCTTAATCATTTTAATCAAAAACAGGTATGAAATTTACTCAAGAAATTAGGTCGGCCAAGGTATTGTTCCGGTACACCTCCAAAGCGCTGTCCCTGACTTGAAGCATCAATTTGTGTACAGAGCACTCAACTTCATCTGGGCAGTCATCGCATTTTTCGTAGAAATTTAAACTCACACAGGGTACCATGGCTATGGGACCTTCCAAAACCCGCATTACGGCCGTCATGGGAATTTCATGGGGTTCCTTAATGAGATAATAGCCTCCCCCCTTCCCTTTTTTGGAACCGAGGAATCCGTTCCGCCTGAGCGTGAGCAAAATACTTTCCAAAAACTTTTGGGAAATGTTCTCATGTTTGGCAATCTCAGCAATTTGAACAGGCTCTTTTGTTCCTACTGAAGCGAGATAGGTAAGCGCTTTTAGGCCATATTTTGTCTTCTTGGAGAGCATCCCACGAATATAGCGAAAATTAACAATCCGCCTTTAAAATATGTGAATGGCTCTCAACTATTCCAAAGCTTGCTCAATATCGGCTATAATGTCTTTGATGTTCTCCAACCCAACCGAAACACGAACCATACCATCTGAAATACCAACAGACTCACGATCTTCCTTGCTAAGTTTACTGTGTGTCGTAGATGCCGGATGCGTAACAATGCTTCTCGCATCCCCCAAATTTGCAGAAAGCGATAGTAATTCAATATTGTCAAAGAATTTTCGTCCAGCTTCAAGACCACCTTTAACCTCAAAAGCCACTACACAACCGCCAGCCTTCATTTGTTTTTTGGCCAATTCGTGCTGCGGATGTGATTTTAGAAAAGGATATTTGACCCATTCAATTTTCTCATGCCCTTCCAAATAGGTAGCCAATTCCAATGCGTTGGCACAATGCCTATCCACCCTAAGGGCCAACGTTTCCAAACTCTTGGACAACACCCAAGCATTGAACGGTGAAAGTGCTGGACCCGTAATCCGTGAAAAACGGTATACCTTGTCAACCAACTCATTGCTACCTACGGTAATCCCAGCCAAAACTCGGCCTTGACCGTCCATTAATTTGGTTCCGGAATGAATGACCAAATCGGCTCCAAACTTTATGGGTTGCTGTAGATAGGGTGATGCAAAACAGTTATCGATAATAAAAATAAGCCCATGCTTTTTGGCGATATTTCCCAAACGTTCCAAATCCAACACATCTACCCCTGGATTGGTGGGTGATTCCACAAAAATAATTTTGGTTTTGGGCGTAATCAGACCCTCAACGGTATCCAAATCGTTAGCACCAAAATAGCTTGTGGTGATGTTCCACTTCGGAAAAATCTGGGTGAACAAGGTATGTGTTGACCCAAAAACACTTTTGCAGGACACAATGTGATCTCCACTTTCCAACAAGGCAGCAAAAGTGGAATAAACGGCAGCCATTCCCGAGGCAAAGGCAAAACCGTTTTCGGCTCCTTCCATTTTACATACCTTATCTATAAACTCTGAGGAGTTAGGATTGGAGTACCTGGAATAAATGTTCCGGTCCTTTTCCTCTGCAAAAGAAGCCCGCATATCTTCCGCATCCTCAAATACAAAACTGGAGGTCAAATACATGGGAGTGGAATGTTCCAAATATTGGGTACGCTCCATTTGCGTTCGTATCGCTTCTGTTTCAAACTGCTTACTGCTCTTTCTCATATCTTTTCTGCTATTCGTAATATATCACCAAATACCCCACGTGCGGTTACTGCAGCCCCTGCCCCAGCACCTTGAATCACCAAGGGGTTTTCTCCGTAGGATTCCGTATAAATCTCAATGATGGAATCCGAACCTTTTACCTGCCCCAAAGCACTTTCCTTGGGTACGGAAATTAATTTCACCTCCAATATACCCTTGTCTTGTTGCAAATCACCGTGGAGGTCCCCCACATATCTCAGCACATAGCCTTCTTCCTGATCATTCTTGATTTTCGCATAGATTTCATCCATCTCTCCAATGCGGGAGTTGAAATCTTCAAAGGAAAGTGTTCGCAACGCTTCGGGAATCAAATTTTCGACTGAAATATCCGAAAACTCGTTTTGCAAATCCAGTTCACGGGCCAAAATCAACAGTTTTCTACCCACATCATTTCCTGAAAGGTCTTCTCGTGGGTCGGGTTCTGTAAAACCTTTTTCCATCGCTTCTTTTATGATGGATGAAAACGAAGTATCAACTTCTGAAAAAGTATTGAATATATAACTCAAAGACCCGGAGAATACTCCTTTGATTCGGGTAATGTTCTCACCGGACAAGTGTAAAAGTTTAATAGTATCAATTAGTGGAAGTCCGGCCCCAACATTGGTTTCGTACAGGTATTGTTTCTGATTTTTGTCCAAATTTTTTCGGATGGACTTATATTTTTCAAAACTGAGCGTGTTGGCTATTTTGTTTGAAGAAACCAAATCAAAACCATGCTTGATTAACGGTTCATAATTCTCCACAAACGGTTTGCTTGCCGTATTGTCCACCGCAATCAAGTTTTCTAAATGATGGGTTCTGGCAAAGGCTATAATATCCTCAATTTGATAAGATTTCCCCTCTTTCTCTAATCGTTTTGCCCAATTTGAACCAATTCCCTTGGCATCCAAAAGCACTTTTTTAGAATTGGCCACGGCAAAAACTTTGAGGTCAATCCCTTTGCGGGCTTCAATGTTTTTGTTGGAATCCAACAGCTGCTCAATTAAAGTTCCTCCCACATTGCCATGTCCAAACAAGGCCAGATTGATTTTCTTCGAAATTCCAAAAATCTGACCATGAATTACGTTGATGGCCTTGTGCAAGTCCACATTTTTGACCACCATGCTCACATTTTTACCTGTCACGGTATTGTTGAAAAGCAAGGGAATCACCTGATTTTTCACCAAGGCATTGAACGGTTTATGAAAGCTGCTCAAGTCCATTCCCACAATGGAAATGACTGAAACATCCTTCACTACGGTTATCTGATTGATATCGTGCGATGAATAATCCGTCTCGAACTCTTGGTCCAACACTTTTTTGGCCTTTTGCGCTTTTGAAGCATCAACCACCAAACCAATCCCCCTTTCCGAAGAACCTTGGGAAATGATTCCTACGCTAATGCCATTTAGGCCCAAAGCCCTAAAAATCCGGGCGTCTATGCCTACTTTTCCCAAAAGTCCGCGTCCTTCCAGATTGATCAAAGCCATATGGTCCAAAACAGACAGGGATTTAATACCCCCATTATCCGTTTTAGGTCCGATCAACGTACCTTGGTTTTCATCATTGAAGGTGTTGCAAATCCGTAAGGGAATATTCTTTTCAATCAGCGGGATGATGGTCTTGGCGTGCAAGATATTAGCGCCAAAATTGGCCAATTCGTTGGCTTCATCGTAGGAGATGACATCAATCAGTTTCGCATCAGGCACCAAATCCGGATTAGCGGTGAAAATACCATCCACATGAGTGTAATTGATCAATTCCGAGGCATCTAAAAAGTTGGCCAAAAGTGCCGCGGAATAGTTGGTGCCATTTCTGCCCAAGGTTGTTGTAACCCCCTCTTTGGTAGAGCCAATGAAACCAGTTACCACGGGAATGGTATCTGCATCCAAATCGTGGAAACAGCGAATCACATTTTCCTTGGAAATGCTTTGGTCCACCTCCGCATTATTGTGAACGTCATCGGTTTTGATCAAGCTTCTGGAATCAATCAACTGTGCTTTTAGCCCTTTTTGACTCAACAGTGCAGTAACTGTTTTTCCTGAAATCAATTCTCCAAAAGACAGCAATTCATCTTTGGTGCGAAGGCTATAATCACCAGTCAATGACACTCCGCTCAATATCTTTTCTATAGCTTTGAGTTCTGCTGTGAGGTCTACCCCAGAGAAATCGTTTTTTTGATAAATGGAGAAAGTTTCTAAATCATCAGCAAAACCCTCACCTCTAGCCGCTTTTTCCAACAGACTTTCCAACTGGTCCGTAGCCTTTCCACGAGCAGAAACCACAATGGCAAAGTGCTCATTGTCCTTTACCCTTTTGTCAATAATCTTCAAGACACGTTCAATCCCCTCGCCATTGGCCAAGGATTTTCCTCCAAATTTTAAAATTTTGATGCGTTCGTGTTTTCCATTTTTTTGAAAAACGGTTTCCAACAATTTCTCCAACTGCTCAAATTCCATCAAAAAGGCATCGTGTCCATGCACCGATTGCACCTCGCCATAAGTGACATTGGTATTGGCCTGGGCCAACCGTTTAAAAGTCTCCTTGTTTTCTTCGGCCGTGAAGAACAAATCAGAATTGACCCCAACTATATGAATCTTGGTATCGCTATCCTGAAGCGCTTTGAAGGATTCGTCCCCATTTCGGGTAATGTCGATGGTTTTCAAAAGCTGATTCATCAATTTATATGCGGATAATTGAAAGCGTTCCTGCAATTTCTTCCCATGATGCATCAACCAGCTCTCCACATTAAAAACCTGAAGCTCCTCATTGGTACTCCGTTTGAAGCGTTCCTTGAAGGATTCAGGGGTCCGATAGCACAACATCGCATGCATACGGGCATCATGAACGGGCTGTTTGGAATTCACCAAAAACTGCTCTTGAATCTGGCAGTTGGCAATCAACCAATCGGTGGATTTCCAATCGGAAGCTACTGGAATCAGATGTTCCGTAATAGACGGATTCAACGCAGCCATCTCCCATGCAATTCCGCCTCCTAAAGAACCGCCAATAATGGCGAACAATCGATCAATTTGCAATTGCTCCAATCCTAAAAGGAATATGCGGGCAATATCACCGGCCACAAAATCCTTATAATTTTCAATGATAAAACCATCATACCCATTACCTGGGATATTAAAAGCCAAAATGGTATAGGTATCGGTATTGATGCATTTGCCCTGCCCTATTAAATCGGACCACCAACCGTCTTCACCGGCAACATTGGAGTTTCCAGTCAAGGCATGGTTTACCAAGACAATTGGAGCTGAACCCAGGGATCGACCAAAAAGTTGATATGACAACTTCAAGTCTTGGGTTACACCACTTTGGGTAGTAAATTGTTCTATGTTCAGATGCTGCAGCATTCTAAGTATAAATTACAAATATTCTTTCATGAAACATCTAGAAAACTCCTTCGACTGTCTGCCTGCGGCAGGCGATTGCTCAGGATAACATCTGGATGTTACATCCTTGTTTCATTTAAATGGTGGCAAAAGCCTGCTCCAAATCCGCTTTTAAATCGGATAAATCTTCTAAGCCCACACAAATTCGAATTAAATCTTTGGTCACACCCGTAGACTCTTGGTCCTCATCACTCAATTGTTGATGGGTTGTACTTGCTGGGTGAATAATCAATGATTTTGTATCCCCAATATTGGCTAACAGCGAAAATAATTTGGTTTCATCCACTATTTTCTTGGCATCATCAAAGCCGCCTTTAACACCAAAGGTGACCACTCCACTTTGCCCTTTGGGCAAGTATTCATCGGCTAATTTCTTGTATTTGCTGGATTCCAATCCAGGATAATTCACCCAAGTGACCTCATCCCTTCCTTCCAACCATTTGGCCAAGGCCAATGCATTTTCACTGTGCTTTTTCATGCGAATGTCCAAAGTTTCCAAACCTTGGATAATCTGGAATGCGTTAAATGGACTTAAACATGCACCATGATCCCGAAGTCCTTCAATTCTCACTTTAGCAATGAAGGCTGCAGGACCTAAAGCCTCATGATAGACCAATCCGTGGTATCCGGGAGAAGGTTCTGTAAATTCAGGGAATTTTCCATTGGCCCAGTCAAAGGTTCCTGCATCAATGATGGCGCCACCCAAGGCTGTTCCATTTCCGTTGATGTATTTGGTCAAGGAGTGAATTACAATATTCGCCCCATGCTCAATCGGATTCAGCAAAGCCGGAGTAGCCACAGTATTATCCACAATAAAAGGAACTTTTGCTGCTTTGGCTTCTTTGGAAATGGCCTTCAAGTCCAATACATCCAATTTGGGATTACCCAATGATTCTACAAAGAAAGCTTTGGTATTATCTTGAACGGCTTTGGTAAAATTGGCCGGGTCAGAAGGGTCCACAAAAGTTGTGGTAATGCCCAAACGAGGCAGTGTTACGCTAAAAAGATTATAAGTCCCCCCGTACAAGCTGTTGGAAGATACAATATGATCGCCCGCTTTTAACAAGACCAACAAAGCTGTATTTATGGCTCCGGTTCCGGAAGAAGTTACCACAGAGGCAATCCCCCCTTCAAGGGCTGCCAAGCGTTGCTCCAAAATATCATTGGTGGGGTTGTTGATTCGGGTATAGATGTTGCCAAACTCGGCCAATGAAAATAGATTGGCAGCATGGTCTGAATTGTTGAATACATAGGCGGTGCTTTGGTAAATTGGCACAGCTCGTGTTCCTCCGTTTACCGTAACATCGTGGCCAGCATGAAGGGCATTGGTTGAAAATTTTTGATCGCTCATGACTTTTGTCTGTTTAATTAGTACATCAATAAAATTAAAAGCCAAACCCTGTAGGCAGCACCCATAGGAATAATCAAAAAGTTATAAGAAAGTGAAATCGAAAATGTCGATTGTCGTTATCTATTCCCTCTTGGGATAGAATGTAGCACCTTCATGACACTTGGGGCCAAGGGTTGCTAAGGCTTCATAGGGTCTATTCCCTCCGCCTTTCTTGATAACTATTCAATACGTGTTTGAACTTTGAGCGACAAATATACAGATGGAAGGATGGATTTTCCTAATTTTTTGGAAAAATTCACAGCAAAACCGTGATTCTATCTACTTTAAAACCGAGAACTCAATATTAGAATCCGTAAATACAGTATGGGTTTGGGTTTTAAAATCGGATTCGTCCGCCTTAAAAATATTCTCTACATAGGTCTGCGGGTTCAAATCAATCAAGGGAAACCATGTGCTCTGCACCTGCACCTGCAACTTGTGTCCTTTTTTGAAGGTATGGAAGACATCTTGCAGTTTAATGTTCACATCCGTTTTCTGATTGGGCGTAAAAGGCTCTGGATTGGAAAAACTATTCCTAAAACGACCCCGCAATACTTCACTTCGAACCATTAAATGATAATTGCTCATTCTAAGGTGGTCCTGCATTTCTTCGTTGGTCTCGGAATTGGCAGGGTGCACATCTATAATTTTCACAATCCAATCGGCGGCAGTTCCCGTGGTGGCGACCTTCAATTTGGCCATGATATCTCCTGCTAAAGTCAAGTCGTCTTCCAACACATCGGTTTCAAAAACCAAAACATCGGAACGCCGTGCCGCAAAGCGTTGGTCATCTGTCATGTATTTTCTGGGTGTGAAAACGGTCTTCACATCTTCAGAATAAGGCACCGGCTTTTTAATATCACTGATAAATTGAATGCCTGCTGTTCCCTTTTGTTCAGAAGTCAGCTCTTGGTTTTCGGAAAGGTACATGGTTTGTTTTACCATATTTGCAGGCGGCCATGTATCATATTGCTTCCACTCTTTTTTACCGGTGTCGAACACATAGGCTTCGGGCAAACCGGAATTCATATCGCCATCACCCTTTAAAAAATGGTTAAAGAACTTTGTCTCGATGTTATCTTGGAAAAATTCAGCAATGGAATCCCCAAAATAGTAGTTGCCCACCAAGCTTCGGCCATCACGACTGGCCCAACGACCATGGTCCCACGGACCGAAAACCATGGTGTTGTAGTTTCCTTCGTTATATTTTTCAATGTTCTTGTAGGTTTCCAAGGGTCCGTACAAATCCTCAGCATCAAACCATCCGCCTACGATCATGGTGGCCACAGTGCTCTTCACATCTTTTAAGTGCTGAATTAGCCCACGACTTTGCCACATTTCATCATAATTGGGATGCTCTTTAAGCTCGTTCCAGAAAAAGTCATCGGTAACCCCTTCGGGGCGCATAGTGGGGGTATCCGCAGTTTCATATTCGTAGAAGTAATCCAAATTCTTGAGTGGTCCGGCATCCAAGAAAAACTGATATTGGTCTTCAGTGGGCAACTCAGGAAGCACATACCAAGCTGTATCAATGGGTTGATCGCCATTCGGGCGTGGCGTTCCAAAAAGAGCTGTGGCCCTAAAATAGCTCAACAAATAGGCTCCGTTATGGTGGAAATCATCAAAAAAGAAATCCCCAATACAGGCCTGGGGTGATGCCGCTTTTAAGGCGGGATGTGCATCCACCGTGGCGTAGGTGGCATAATATCCGGGATATGAAATTCCCCAAATGCCCACCTTACCATTATTGTTCTCCACATTGTTCACCAACCATTCAATGGTGTCGTAGGTGTCCGAACTTTCATCCACCTGATCATCGGATGCCTTGTTAGGAATGTAAGCACGCATATTTTCATAATGACCCTCGCTCAACCATCTTCCCCGAACATCTTGGTAGACGATGATATTCCCTTCCTTCATTAGATTTACGTTGGGACCAATCTTAGTTCTAAAATTCCCTTCTCCATAAGGCTGGGAACTATACGGAGTACGCTGCATGATGATGGGGTACTCTTTTGAGGTATCCTTCGGAGAATAAATGGTAGTGTGCAATTTTACACCATCCCGCATCTCAATATCCACTTCTTGCTTGGTATAATGGTCGGCCACGTAGGTATCAACCGTTGTTGCTTCGGTTTTCGTGGTTTTTTTACACCCCACCACTACAAATAATAAACAAAGACCAAGGAACAAGATGCGAACTGAAGTTTTCATGCTTTCGTATTTTGATTTTCTAAAACTACTAAAGTTCGTGGGAGTATGCCAACAAAAAAGGAGCCCTTAAAAGCTCCTCTTGTTCTATTTTTTAAATTAAGTTGAATCTAAAGCCCAAATGCTTCCTTCACTTGGTTCACCATATCCAGTTTTTCCCAAGTGAACAATTCCACTTCTTTTTGGATTCTTCCATTATAGGGTGATTCAAAGACTTTGGTCACGGTTTGCGGTTCTTTTCCCAAATGGCCATAAGCTGCCGTTTCCAAATAAATAGGATTACGAAGTTTTAACCGTTCCTCAATGGCAAAAGGTCGCATATCAAACAGTTCGGAAGCTTTTTTGGCGATTTCGCCATCCGATATCCCTACATTGGACGAACCGTAGGTCTCCACAAAAAGGGAAGTGGGTTCCACTACCCCAATGGCATAACTTACCTGAACCAATATTTCATCGGCCACACCAGCAGCTACCAAGTTTTTGGCGATATGCCGCGCGGCATAAGCGGCACTTCTATCCACTTTGCTCGGGTCTTTACCACTAAAAGCACCACCCCCATGGGCTCCTTTTCCGCCATAGGTGTCCACAATTATTTTTCGGCCGGTAAGTCCGGTATCACCGTGAGGGCCACCGATCACAAATTTTCCGGTGGGATTGATATGGTACTTGATCTTTTCGTTAAAAAGTTTTTGGATGCTTTCAGGCAACAACTTGGTCACCTCTGGAATCAAAATTTCAATCACATCCTTTTTGATTTTGGCCAACATTGCATCATCAGCACCAAACTCATCATGTTGGGTGGAAACCACAATGGTATCAATACGCTGAGGGGTGTTATCATCCGAATATTCAATAGTTACCTGTGCTTTTGCATCGGGGCGCAAATAAGTGATTTTATCACCTTGCCTTCTCAACTCAGCCAACACTTGAAGGATTTTGTGCGAAATATCCAAAGCCAAGGGCATATAATTATCGGTTTCCTTGGTGGCATACCCAAACATCATTCCTTGATCACCGGCTCCTTGCTCTTCTTTATTACCTCGATCCACACCTTGATTTATCTCTTGTGATTGTTCATGAATAAGTGAAATGACACCACAAGAATCGCCACTGAATTTATACTCCCCCTTGGTATAGCCAATTTGGTTGATCACATCCCGGGCAATACTCTGTAAATCCACATACGTGTGACTCTTCACTTCACCCGCCAGCACCACCTGCCCTGTAGTCACCAAGGTTTCGCAGGCCACCTTACTATCGGGGTCAAAAGCCAAAAAATTATCCAGAAGTGCATCACTGATTTGATCCGCAATCTTATCTGGGTGTCCTTCACTAACGGACTCTGAAGTAAACAAATATGCCATTATTCTTAATTATGGAGGTTGCTTTGACCAAAGCCCTGCAAAGAAGTTCCATACCCTGGTGAAGAGATGCCAAATAGCATTTGGCACGAACTGCTTTAGCATTTTTGGAGGTTGCAATCAGTCAAATCTGTCCTCATTTTGAAGGGCAAAAGTACATATTTGCAACATAATTCAAAACTTTGTTTTCAGCTAATCTTTGCAGTGCCATTCAAATAGTTTTTTTTCTTTGACTGGATATACTTTGTATATTGCGGCTTGCGTTAGTATAATCAATAAACACCAACCATAAAACACCATTACCCTATGCACATTGCCGTAGCAGGAAACATTGGCGCTGGAAAAACGACCCTTACCGACTTACTGGCAAAGCATTACAAATGGGAAGCCCATTTTGAGGACGTGGTGGACAATCCGTATTTGGATGATTTTTACACGCAAATGGCTCGTTGGAGTTTTAACCTGCAAATCTACTTTTTGAACAGTCGCTATCGCCAAATCCTAAAAATCAGGGAAACGGGGAAAAATGTAATCCAAGATCGGACCATTTATGAAGACGCCCACATTTTTGCACCCAATTTGCACGCCATGGGATTGATGACCAATCGTGATTATGAGAATTACAAAGGGCTGTTTGAGTTGATGGAAAGTTTGGTGCAACCGCCGGATCTATTAATCTATCTGCGCAGTTCCATTCCCAATTTGGTGAACCAAATTCATAAACGTGGTCGGGATTATGAAAATTCCATTTCCATTGATTACCTCAGCCGATTGAATGAACGCTACGAAGCCTGGGCCAACACCTATGAAAAGGGCAAGTTGCTCATCTTTGATGTGGACGACATCAATTTTGTGGACGATCCCGAAGATTTAGGTAAAGTGATCAACCGTATTGATGCGGAGATTCATGGGTTGTTTGAGTAAATTCCTTTCCAAAAACTTTCACCCTTTATCCTTACCTACATTTTATTCCATGGATATCGGTATATTTAATGCTGATAAATTTCCGGTCGCACTAAATTCATGAAAGCATTAGTTTACGAAAACTTTGAAGGGGCATTGCATATTCAATCCGTGCCTGACCCCACCCCGAGCGATTATGGCGTAGTGGTAAAAGTGGAAGCTACTGGACTTTGCCTGAGTGATTGGCATGGGTGGATGGGGCATGACCCCGACATTAAACTGCCTCATGTCCCCGGTCATGAATTGGCAGGTACTGTGGCTGCCATCGGAAAAAATGTTGCAAACTTTAACATTGGTGATCGCGTTACCGTTCCCTTTGTCTGCGGATGTGGCACTTGTGGCGAATGCAAATCGGGTAACCACCAAGTATGTGACCATCAATCTCAACCGGGTTTTACCCACTGGGGTTCCTTTGCCGAATATGTGGCCTTGGACTATGCCGATACCAATTTGGTGAAAATTCCTGATGAAATCACCTATGAAACTGCCGCTATTTTAGGATGTCGGTTTATCACTGCTTTTCGAGCTGTTGTGGAACAAGGAAAAGTCACTGGCGGGCAATATGTAGCCGTCCATGGCTGCGGAGGAGTCGGACTTTCAGCCATTATGATTGCCAATGCGCTCGGAGCCCACGTTATTGCGGTTGACATCAACAATGATACCTTAGCCCTCGCCAAAGCATTGGGCGCTTCAGATACCATAAATGCTCAAAAGAGTGTGGATATCGTTGAAAAAATAAAGTCATTGACCCATGGTGGCGCGCATGTATCGCTTGATGCCTTGGGAAATCCATCTACCTGTTTCAACTCCATTGCCAATCTCAAAAAACGGGGAAAGCATGTTCAAGTTGGGTTGATGGCCGGAGACCACAAACATCCCAAAGTACCGATGGATTTGGTAGTCGCCAATGAACTGGAAGTCCTCGGAAGCCACGGTATGCAAGCTTTTAAATACCCCCAAATGCTTGAAATGATTCAGCAGGGAAAACTCAACCCACAAAAACTTATAGAACGGACCATCAGTTTGGAAGATGCAAGCACTGCGCTTCCAAATATGCATAACTTTGAAAATAAAGGTGTACTGGTCATCAACTCATTTTAAATCAACAAAACCAACCACATGAAAACAAAACATTTCAACAAACTACCATTACTTGCAATTGTATTTTTTATTTACATCAACCTTTCTGCGCAGCAATTGACCCAAGTTCCTTCGGAAGAAGTGGGACTATCTTCGGAACGATTAAACGTGCTTACCGAAACTTTTCAGAATTATGTAGATGATGAGAAACTATCCGGGGCTGTGGTCATGGTCGCCCGAAAAGGTAAAGTCGCCTATTTTGAATCCTTTGGAAAGAATGATATAGAAAATAATGTACCCATGGCGAAGAATTCCATCTTCCGAATTGCTTCACAGACCAAGGCCATTGTAAGTGTTGGAGCAATGATTTTGCAAGAAAGGGGGAAATTACTGATTACCGATCCCGTTGGAAAATATTTGCCCGCTTTTATGAAAACAAAGGTCGCTGTTGCCAAGGATGATGGCTCGTATGAAATTGTTGATGCCGAAAGGCCCATTACCATTCGAGATTTACTCACCCATACCTCTGGGGTTTCCTATGGCGGTGGTATTGCCAAAGACCTGTGGGCAGAAGCCAACATCCAAGGTTGGTATTTTGCGGACCGGGATGAACCCATTCAGGCTACCGTAAACCGAATGGCTGAACTTCCGTTTGAATCGCAACCCAGAGAAAAATTTGTATACGGTTACAACACCGATATTCTAGGTGCTTTAATTGAAGTGGCTTCTGGTGAACCCTTGGATGTCTTTTTGAAAAAGAACATTCTAGACCCCATTGGCATGACCGACACCCATTTTTACCTACCAAAAGATAAAAGAGAACGTTTGGCCACTGTGTATTCTACCACTGAAAATGGGTTGGAGCGTGCTCCCAATCCCGGTGGTATGGTGGGTCAAGGTGCTTATGTGGATGGACCTCGAAAAAGTTTTTCAGGTGGGGCAGGGTTTTTGAGCACGGCGATGGACTATGCCAAATTTCTACAAATGATGCTCAACAAAGGGGAATTCAATGGGAATCGTATTATTTCCAGAAAAACTGTGGAATTGATGACAACCAACCATCTTCCTTTTCCGCTGAATGAAGGGCAGGGCTTTGGATTGGGCTTTTCTACCGTGGAAGACTTGGGACTTCGCGGAACTTTGGGTTCTGAAGGGGAATTTGCCTGGGGCGGTGCCTACCATTCCACCTATTGGGCCGACCCCAAAGAGGAAATGCTAGTGGTATATTTCACCCAGTTGATTCCAGCCAGAAATATTGATGACCACGGTAAATTACGGGCTTTGGTGTATCAAGCGATAACGGACTAAAATATATTGGTGTCATTCCCTCACTCAAATGGGCCATTCCCTCATTGTTGGTTTCATTTAGTTGACTTTCCATGTAGTTTTCAACTCATAACACGCCCCTGTGGCCAAAAATTTGAAAATCATGGAACTCAAGAAAAATCCAAATCTGGAATTGAAACGAAACAACACCCTTTATTTTTTTATTGGGATGGCGGTAATATTGCTCCTGGCCTATCTGGCTTTGGAATGGAAAACGTATTATGCAACTGATGTCTGGGACAATGCGGACTTAAAAGTTCAAGATGAACTGATTGAAGAAGTACCCCTGACTTTCCAAAAACTTCCAACACCTCCGCCTAAAATCCAAGCCCCACCGGTCATTGAGATTGCCGAGGATGATGAAGAGGTTGTTGAAACGGTTATTGAATCCACAGAAACCAATGAGGACACTGAAATCATACCCCTTGAAAGTATTGAAGTCGCCGAGACGGATGAACCTGAGATTGTACCATGGGTAACAATCGAAAATGCCCCTATTTTCCCAGGATGTGAAGTCATCTCCGATGAAGATGAGAAGAAAGCCTGTTTTCAGCAAATGATACAAAAACACATCCGAAAACACTTTCGGTACCCTGAGCCAGCCCAAGAAATGGGATTGCAAGGTCGGGTCAACATCATTTTTACCATTCAAAAGGACGGTAGCATCGGTGACGTAAGAATGCGGGGACCCCATGAGATTTTGGAAAAAGAAGCGGCCAGAATCATCTCAAAATTACCCAAAATGACCCCTGGAAAGCAACGTGGAACACCTGTAAAAGTGCCTTTTTCCATTCCAATTACATTCAAGTTGCAGTAAAAAAATGCCATGAAAAAGCTAATATCACTATCTGTCCTGAGTTTTGTATTGCTTCAAGTTTCCTTTGGACAAATATGTCTGGACGTAGACTACAAATTACGAGGCTATTTTTATGTGGGAACTAGCCAAATCGATTCAACTGCTTTGGGTGGATTCTACGAAGACAGCAATACGCCAAAACGAGTTACTTCCGCAATAAAAAAGGTATTAAAACCGAATAGATTTCAAATAGTTGTGCAAACGGATTCCAGTATTGCGTTTACGGAAAAAACAGCGGGATTCAAGGTTTTTGTCATCAACAATTCCGATTCAATTGTGAAGCTTCCCGCCCAGGACAGCCGAATCTACCTGAAGCGCCAGGTTTTCTATAAAAATAAATGGCAAGACATCGAATATCTTCCGAGCAGCTGGTGCGGGAATAGTTATCATTCAGTTTTCATTCGTCCCAATGAATACTGGGACCTTGAAGCTCCTTGTATTGAGGGAAAAATTCCAGCCAAATTTAGGTTTCAACTGTTCGTTGGCGATACTCATCCAATATTTAACGACCCTAATGTCTATTCCAATGAATTTTATGGAAGTTTCAACAAAAGTCAACTAACAAAAGAAGAAGGGCATGAACCAACGGGTATTATGGACCCTTATGAAAATTAAAATGTATTGAAGAATATAGCCTTTAAAAAACCACATCTTGGATGTGGTTTTTCCCTTCAACCCAACACCGCCACCAATTTGTTTGGCTATTTTTAGTAGTTTAGAGGGCACTACTTTTTAAACCAAACAAACTTGAAAACATTCAAATTTTTCCTTTTGCTGCCTCTAGGGCTATTTTTTTTAGCATGTCAACCTTCAGAAGAAGAAACCAAAAAAGACTATACCACATGGTCATCGTATTTGGGTGGTCCGGACCGAAACCATTACTCTACCTTGTCGCAAATCAACAAAGAGAATGTAAAAAACCTTAAACTGGCTTGGTCCTATTCCACAAAGGATGTTGGCCAAATGCAAATGAACCCCATTGTAGTGGACACCATTCTGTATGGGGTCACGGCGGCGCTTCGGGCGGTGGCCATTCATGCTGGAACAGGAGAAGAGTTGTGGCGCTTTGGCGATTCGTTACGTTTGAATCTATCCACTAGCAGGGGTGTTTCCTATTGGTCTAAAGGAGAGGACAAACGAATTTTATACACAGCAGGGCCCAATTTGTATGCCATCAATGCTTTGACGGGAAAATCCATTTCATCCTTCGGTGAGAATGGAAAAATTGACCTTCATACCGGGATGCCCGATTCGGCCAAGGACAAATTTCTAATTTCCAATACCCCAGGAACCGTTTACAAGGATTTAATCATTATGCCGGTTCGAGTGGGTGAAGATGTGGGCTCCGCTCCCGGTAATATTATGGCCTTTAATGTAATGACTGGAGCCGTTGAATGGGTTTTTCATACCATTCCGCATCCGGGTGAAGAAGGTTATGATACATGGGAAAACAAAAACGCTTACCAAAGTGATATCGTTGGGGCCGCTAATAATTGGTCTGGAATGTCGCTCGATGAAGAAACTGGAATCATTTATATTCCAACAGGTTCGGCATCACCCGATTTTTATGGTGGAGAGCGAAATGGCTCCAACCTATTTGCCAATACTTTGCTGGCCTTAAATGCCGAAACTGGGGAACGCATATGGCATTTTCAGCTGGTTCACCACGATATTTGGGACCGAGATCTGCCCGCTCCCCCCAACCTCATCACCGTAGAACGAGACGGAAAGAAAATCAAGGCAGTGGCCCAAGTCACCAAACAAGGGTATGTATATGTGTTTGACCGCGCTACGGGGGAACCGCTTTTTGATATCGAGGAAGTTCCCGTTCCACCTTCCACATTAGATGGAGAAAGAGCATGGCCCACCCAACCTATTCCTGTAAAACCGAAACCTTTTGCCAGATTGGCCAAGAATCTGACCGAAGCTGATGTGAGTCCGTATGCCGAAAATAAAGAAGAGCTTCAGGAAATCATCCGCAACATGGATAAACGGGAATTTGCCCCGCCCAGTCTGGAGCCCAATGTACTTTTTCCTGGGCTTGATGGGGCGGCTGAATGGGGCGGTACTGGTGCCGACCCAGAGGATGGCATTATTTACGTCAATTCCAATGAAATTCCTTGGTATCTTCAAATGGTAGAAAATGAAGAGGTAGCCGAAGATGCTTCTTTGGGTGAACTCGTTTACAATCGCTATTGTGTGATTTGCCACCAAAAAGACCGGAAAGGAATGGCATCGAGTGGTTATCCTTCCCTTATCAACATAAAGGATTCAAAGACCAAAACTGAGGTTTCTGAATTGATTGCCAACGGTAAAGGGATGATGACCGGGTTTCCTCAGATTCCCGAGAATGAAAAAGAGGCCTTGCTCCAATTTCTTTTTGATGAAGAAGACCAGATTGTTGCTGAAGGATCTTCGCAAGGGTATCCGCTTCCATACAAGTTTAAAGGCTATTCCCGTTTTCAGGACAGCAATGGGTATCCAGCGATAAGCCCGCCTTGGGGAACTATGCATGCCATAGATTTAAACACAGGTGATTTTTTATGGTCCATTACTTTAGGGGATATTCCCGAAGCTAGACCAGCGGACGACCCCATTACGGGTAGTGCCAACTACGGAGGCCCAGTAATCACTGAAAATGGGCTGCTGTTCATTGCCGGAACCGTGGACGGACATTTAAGGGCTTTCGACAAACATACCGGAGCTTTGCTTTGGCAATACAAGTTGCCGGCTCCTGCCTTTGCCACACCCACCATGTATGAAGTTAATGGGAAACAGTATATCGCTGTAGCTTGTGGTGGTGAAAAGCTCAACACTACACCTGGCGACCAGATTGTTGCCTTTGCATTGGAAGATTAACCGCATAAAAAAACCACGCCAAGGCGTGGTTTTTTCAGCTTTTGATTTTTAAAAGCGAGCGCTAATTCTTTGCCTTAGCACTTTTATATTTTTCAATCATTTGCTCCAATTCTTCTTTGGAATCGGCTTCAAATTCCTTTATTTCATCCATAACTTTTCCATTATTTTCATAACTTGAAGTTACAACAGCATTGTAAGCACCATCAGCCGTATTGCTGATTTCCACCGTGAATTTTTTCTCGATGGTCTTGGTTTCCTTCATGCCTTCCTCAGAAATGGTAATAACGGTTCCATTTTCTTTAACCATACTCAATTCATCACCCGGTGACAAGCTCACCAAACTTGGCGCGATGACCAAGGCCACAACGGACATCAATTTCAAGAGAATGTTCAAGGAAGGTCCAGAAGTATCCTTGAAAGGATCCCCTACAGTATCTCCAACTACGGCAGCTTTGTGCGCATCGGAACCTTTACGACCTTCACTTTCGATGGTCTTTTTAGCGTTGTCCCATGCACCACCGGCATTGGATTGGAAAATGGCCATCAAAACTCCTGCAGTGGTAACTCCAGCCAACAATCCACCTAACATTTCAGCTCCTCCAATAAAGCCAACAGCAACTGGAACAGCAATCGCCAATAAACCTGGCAATACCATTTCTTTGATGGAAGCTTGTGTGGAGATTGCCACACATTTTTCATATTCAGCAACACCATCGGCCTCATCAAATATTTTTCTATCGGCTGCAGAAGCTTTGGAAATATCCGAATCATATTTTACCATCACTGCCAATGCTGCTTTTAATTGGGGAATATCACGGAACTGGCGACGAACCTCTTCAATCATGGCCATGGCCGCTCTACCCACTGCATTCATGGAAAGCGCCGAGAACACAAAAGGTAGCATTCCTCCAATCAACAGTCCCGCCATAATATCAGGTTGGGACACATCGATGGACTGAACACCTGCTGTCTTCATGAAAGCAGCGAACAATGCCAAGGCTGTTAAAGCCGCAGAGGCAATGGCAAATCCTTTACCAATGGCAGCAGTAGTGTTCCCAACAGCATCCAATTTATCGGTGCGCTCACGAACTTCACTAGGTAGTTCAGCCATTTCGGCAATACCACCAGCGTTATCAGAAATAGGTCCATAGGCATCAACTGCCAATTGAATACCTGTATTCGCCAACATACCAACCGCAGCAATCGCGATTCCATACAAACCAGCAAAATGGTGTGATACCAAAATCGCAGCGGCAATTAATATAATCGGAATGGCCGTGGACATCATTCCCACACCCAAACCAGCAATGATATTGGTTGCAGAACCAGTCTCAGACTGACGCACGATGGAATTAACAGGTTTTGTTCCGGTTCCAGTATAATACTCAGTAACCTTACCTACCAACAATCCAGCAACAAGTCCAGCAATAGTGGCCCAGAAAACGCCCATGGCAGAGTATTCTTTACCACCTTCTACCCAAGCTTCGGGCAACATGGCATTTATAATGAAATAGGAAGCAACCAACATAAGTCCGGCTGAACCAAACTCACCAATATTCAAAGCGGTCTGCGGATTTCCGCCATCCTTAACTTTTACAAAAAATGTTCCTATAATGGACATTACAATTCCTACTGCAGCCAAAGCCAAAGGCAGGTAAACCGCTCCTAATCCATCAAAAGCAGTTTGAAATTGAGGCAATCCAGCAAAAACAGCTCCCAATACCATAGTACCGATAATGGAACCTACGTAGGACTCAAAAAGGTCGGCACCCATACCGGCAACGTCCCCTACGTTATCCCCTACGTTATCCGCAATAGTAGCAGGATTTAAAGGGTGATCTTCAGGAATACCGGCTTCCACCTTACCTACAAGGTCGGCACCAACATCGGCAGCTTTGGTATAGATTCCACCACCTACACGAGCGAAAAGGGCAATAGATGATGCCCCCAAGGAAAAACCGGAAAGTACGTTCAATACTTCGGCAATTTCCCAACCTTGACCGCTGTATATCATAAAAAGTCCACTCAAACCAAGAACGCCAAGACCAACAACACCAAGCCCCATCACGGCTCCACCTGCAAAGGCAACTTCCAGGGCTTTCCCTAGCGAAGTTCGGGCAGCATGCGTAGTCCTAACGTTGGCCTTTGTGGCAACCTTCATTCCAATGAAACCGGCCAAAGCAGAACAAATTGCCCCAACTATAAAGGAAACAGCAACCATACCGTTTGAACCTACTTCGTTGCTCCCTTTAAAAAACAACAAAACTGCGACACAAATAACAAATATGCTGAGTATCTTATATTCCGCTTTTAGAAATGACATTGCTCCGTCTGCAATGTTCTTGGCAATTCTTGCCATTTTATCATCCCCAACTTCCTGTTTTGAGACCCATACGTTCTTCACTAACACGTACAGTAAGCCCAGGATACCAAATGCGGGCAAAAATTTCACGATTAAATCCATAGTTTGTAGTTATTTAAGATTTTTGTAACGGCAGCTAATGTAGTAAAATACGAAGTAATAAAAAAAATGCGCTTTTGATTGTTAAAAGCGCATTAATTCAAGGTCTGTTTTATCTATATGGTATAGGTTCGTTTCTTTTTGTGCTCACTTTCTTCATAGCGTTTTACACATTCGTGATAAATGGCTATGGCTTCATTGACATCACCCCAACCACCGGTGTCCACTTTCTTCTTTTCCAAATCTTTGTACACCTGAAAAAAGTGCTCTATTTCCTTTAATCTGTGTGGATTAAGCTCGCTGATATCATCTCTCTTACTCCAAATGGGGTCTGAAACAGGCACACAGATCAATTTTTCATCGGGGCCTTTTTCATCCGTCATGTGGAAGACCCCTACGGGTTTTACCTCGGCAACGACCATGGGGTATGTGGGCTCAGTACATAGCACCAAGACATCCAGGGGATCCCCGTCCAAGGCGAGTGTTTCTGGAATAAAACCATAATCACCAGGATACATCATGGAAGAAAAAAGGGTTCGATCAAACCTGATCTTATGTAGGGTAAAGTCGTATTCGTACTTGTTTCGACTACCTTTTGGAATTTCAATCAATACATCGAAAGTAAGCGATTCTTTTTTGGACATTTTTGAAGTTTTGTTTTTGCAAAAATAGCCCGTATTACTGGAACTGAGTAAGGAAATTGGTCTTTTTCCTTTAATTAAAAATTAAATCCGAAACTTCCTGTGATCCCAAATGGTCGGGCATCTGGATTATCCAAGTAGTTGCCCCTAAAGTTAAAATCGATCCTGAAAATTTTAAAGATATTGCCCACCCCAAAGGAATACTCCCAGTAAATCTGGTCTTCCGGTGCCATCAAAGGGATGTTGGTGGGTGAACTGAGGGCAATGTTTTCATCAGAAAGTTGGCCCCACGCTCCACGTAGCCCAACTATTTCCCTGAGATTAAGTTTGCGCAACAATGGTATTCTTGAAAACAATCTTCCATTAAAGTTATGTTCCAAGTGTACGGTGGCATAGGTATCGGTCACAAACTCATAAAAATCCAAATTGGGAAAGGCATTGTACAAAGAAAATAGCGTTTGGTTCCCCGGAATGACGCTTAAAAGGGCCAAAGGCACCTCGCCAAAGGTCTTGCCCAGTTCCACACTGCTTGTTAACCTTCCAAAACCGCCCAATTGCCAAGGTTGCCGGTATGAAAATTGAATGCGTTTGTAGTCGAAATCACTTTCCAGAAATCCACTGATTCCCTTCGTATAATTAAGCACTAGGGTGCTATGGTCATCGTTTATGTTGACGCGTTCCACCCCATATCCAATGGTTCTTTTACCTGGCGTATAGATCAGGGCAGTACTAAGATCAAATTGTTTTACTTCGGATGAAATTCCGGTTGGCGATTCCAAATCCACATAATCCAAACTGAAAGCCTCTGGAAGGGCCGAACTCAGTGTACGGAAAGACCCACCTAGAATGACTCTAAAATTCTTCACAGGTTCCATCTCAATGCCAAAGGTGGATAAGTTAATGTTGGTCAACCGATCATTGGAACCTACCGTCACCAAGGAAGACGAGGCAATACTTCGCCCTAAAACATCATAGGTACTTGTAAGACTAAGGCCCAGTTGTTCAATATCCCTTCGATTTCCTCCCTGGAGAATGAGCCTTGTCTTTCGATCCAACAAAAACTTGCCTGAAAACCCATGCTTGAACTTTCGATCCTTAAAACCGTAGGCCATATAGCCCTCTAATCGCCATGGGTCGTTCTGACCAAAATAGGTGCGCGCTCCTCCCCGCAAGCGAATACCTTCAGCATCATTGAATCCAAAGGAGCTGTAGATATCGCCTAGGTCAATATTCCACTTATCTATTTCAATATATCCTGAACCCAAAATACTTACAATGTCGTAATAGGTTCGGAACTTGGGAACGGTTTTTAGGGTATCCAATAGCTTAAAAATCCCAGATTCATCATCATTAAGGGTCTCTAGACGTGCATTTTTCCAAAACGTACTGTCCCGTGCAAAAACCCTTGGGTCATACGGGTCGGATTCTGCCTTATAAAATTCTTCAGGGTGGTTGGTATTGAACTTGTAATTATCAAATACCGTGGTACGCTTTCCATACACCCCTCGCGATTTTTCTTTTTTGGAAAAGGCAAAATCACTCAACATATAGTCCCGTTTTAACAGAAAAACCGAATCGTTGACCACCTCAAAATCCTGCTCAATATAAATCTCCTTCACCCAATTGATGTTGGCACTTTTGGTGACCTGCATGTTGATTTTCTTGATGGCAAACGTACTATCGTTCACCCAAAAATCACCTTTAAACGTAAGTTCGTTCTTCCGTCTGGGGTAATAGATGATGTTGTAACACCATTTATTGTCAATATAGGTACTGTCGGAAAGTACATAATTGTAGGTGTCAATCCCCGTTTTGGAAAGCGGACTGGTAAAACTTTTGTCAAAAAAGCGAAGGTAATTGTCGTAAATATTATAATCTGTATAGAGGTCTTCCACAAAAGCGGTTATGGATTGATTGCCTTCAAAACCGGAACTTTTGTTCCCCAGCACATCTTCTTTTTCCTTGTTTATGGTATTATCGCCATAAATTCTGGAAAAATGTTCGTTCAAGAAAAAAGGGAGGTAGGTTTTTCCGGTAACACGGGACGTATCCAAATCCTCGAACATAAACTCAAGTCCCTTGAACAACTTACTTTGAATCAGGGCACTATCAATGGTATTAAGATCGAACTCTATTTTTTCATACTTGTCGTACTCATATTGTTTGAACATGCGAACGCCATTCTCTCGCTTCTTTTCCCAAATTTTTCGGAGTATGTCTATGGCTGGATTGTTTTTCTTGGATTGTTTCCCGGTGTATACCACCACTTCCTTTAATTGCTCGGTAGATTCATTCAGTACTATTTCCAAACCGTAGTTTACTTTTTGTGGCAAGGATATTTCCTGGCTTTCATAGCCGATAAAGGATACGGTAACAGCTTCGTAGGTTTCATCGGATTCCAAATAAAAACGACCGTTGTCGTTGGTGATGGTACCTTCGGAAGAGTTTTTAAAAATGATGTTGGCAAAAGCAATGGGATCACCGGATTCGTCCAGAACAATGCCCCCGACCTTGGTTTGGGCAGAAACAGCCACAAAAGACAGGAAAAAGAATACGGCAAGGAATCTCTTCATGTTTTGATATATGGGACATTTGAAAAACCAAATGGTCTTTCAATTTTACTTCGGTTAAATTTGACTAAAAGTAATTTTTTATCAAAAACTTCTTCCTTAAAAAAGCCCCATCAACGAAAGTCGATGAGGCCCTGATACCTTACAAATATAACCAAGTTTATTTATATAAAACTTTTTTAACAGCTTTGATCACATCTTCGTGATTGGGCAACCACTCGGCCAAAAGTACTGGTGAATAGGGTGCTGGGGTGTCTGCCGTGTTGAGTTTTACAATGGGCGCATCCAAATAATCGAATGCTTTATCTTGAACTTGGTAGATAATTTCGGTGGCCACATTGCCAAATGGCCATGCTTCTTCCAAAATTACCATTCTATTGGTTTTCTTTACTGAGTTAAGGATGGCCTCATGATCCATGGGACGCACAGTTCGTAAATCGATGATTTCGCAGCTAATACCTTCTTTTTCCAACTCATCGGCTGCCTTGTAGGCTTCCTTAATGATTTTTCCGAAGGAAACAATGGTCACATCGGTACCTTCTCTTTTTATGTCGGCGACACCCAATGGAATGGTATATTCTCCCTCGGGCACTTCCCCCTTATCACCGTACATCTGTTCAGATTCCATAAAAATAACGGGGTCGTCATCACGAATGGCCGATTTCAACAAACCTTTGGCATCAGCAGGATTGGAGGGCACCACCACCTTTAATCCAGGACAGTTGGCATACCAACTTTCAAAGGCCTGGGAGTGTGTAGCAGCCAATTGTCCGGCAGAAGCCGTGGGGCCCCTAAAAACAATGGGGCATGGAAATTGCCCAGCGGACATCTGTCTGATTTTCGCCGCATTGTTGATAATCTGATCTATTCCTACCAATGAGAAGTTAAAGGTCATAAATTCGATGATCGGTCGGTTACCATTCATGGCAGAGCCAACACCGATACCAGCAAATCCCAATTCGGAAATGGGGGTGTCCAAAACGCGTTCGGGTCCAAATTCATCCAACATTCCCTTTGAAGCTTTGTAGGCTCCGTTGTATTCGGCCACTTCCTCTCCCATTAAATAAATGGTATCGTCCCTTCGCATTTCTTCAGTCATCGCCTCTGCAATGGCTTCCCTAAACTGTAGTGTTTTCATTAAATGGTGATAAATAGATTCGTTGTGTGCTTAAAAACGCAAGCAAAAATAGCAAAAACTACACGAACAATCTTGTGCCATCAATCAAAAAAAAGAACAAAATTTATTATGCATGCATAATAAATTTAGAATTTAATAGCTATCTTTGAAACGATAAACCTTAAGTACATATGAAGATTTTAGTTTGCATAAGCAACGTACCGGATACTACTTCCAAAATCAATTTTACGGAAGGCGATACCAAGTTTGACACCAATGGGGTGCAATTTGTTATAAATCCCAATGATGAATTTGGGTTGACCCGCGCCATGTGGTTCAAAGAAAAACAAGGTGCAGAAGTTCATGTGGCCACTGTGGGTGGTGTACAGACCGAGCCCACCATACGAAAAGCATTGGCCATTGGTGCCGATGAGGCCATTAGGGTGAACGCTGAGCCGACCGATGGTTTCTTTGTGGCCCAACAATTGGCCGAAGTGGTAAAAAATGGCGGTTATGACCTTATTATTGCTGGAAGGGAGTCCATTGATTATAACGGGGGCATGGTCCCTGGTATCTTGGCCACGCTGCTGGATATGAATTTTGTAAATACCTGCATCAATTTAGAGGTTGATGGTCAAAACGCCACTGCGATTCGTGAAATTGATGGTGGTAAGGAAAAAATAAGCACGTCCTTGCCTCTAGTGATTGGAGGCCAAAAAGGATTGGTTGAAGAAAGTGATCTTCGCATTCCCAATATGCGCGGCATTATGATGGCCCGAAAAAAGGCCCTCAACGTAGTTGAGCCCGTAGATGCATCGCAGCCTACCCAAGATCAAAAATTTGAAAAACCTGCGCCCAAGGGACCAGTTAAACTGGTGGATGCGGATAATGTTGGGGAATTGGTTGATTTACTGCACAACGAAGCCAAAGTCATCTAAAAACAAATTCCAAAATCCAAGTTCCATGACCAACTTGGAATTTGAGATTTGAATATTGAAATTTTAAAAAAATTATGTCAGTACTAGTATATACAGAATCAGAAAAAGGAAAATTCAAAAAGAGTGCCTTTGAGGTGGCATCCTACGCCTATAAAGTGGCCCAAGACTTAGGGACAAGCGTTACCGCAGTCACTTTCAATGCCAATGAGGCAGCTTCTTTGGGCGAATATGGAATTTCCAAAGTTTTACAAATATCCGATGAGCAATTGGCCACCTTCAATGCCAAAGCCTATGCCAGCGCATTGGCCCAGGCAGCCGAAGCAGAAGGAGCCAAGGTGATTATTGTTAGCTCCAGTGCCGATAGCAAATTCTTGGCACCTATCCTTACAGCAAAATTAAATACGGGATATGTACCCAACGTGGTAGCCGCACCAGAAAGCACCTCTCCTTTTGTGGTAAAACGAACTGCATTTAGTAATAAAGGTTTTGCCCACACCGAAATTTCTGCTGATGTTAAAATCATAGGGGTTTCCAACAATGCTTTTGGTGCTGTGGAGAACAGTACCTCAGCAGCCGTGGAGGATTTTAGTCCTTCTTTGGCCGATGATGCTTTCACTACCAAGTCTGTTGAAGTGGACAAAGTAGCTGGAAAAGTTTCCATCGCCGATGCTGATATTGTGGTGTCCGGGGGGCGTGGACTCAAAGGTCCCGAAAATTGGGGCATGGTTGAGGAATTGGCCGAAATCCTTGGAGCTGCTACGGCTTGTTCCAAGCCTGTATCCGATATGGGCTGGCGCCCACACAGCGAACACGTAGGGCAAACCGGGAAACCTGTAGCAAGTAATCTTTATGTTGCCATAGGTATTTCAGGAGCCATTCAGCATCTTGCAGGGATAAATGCTTCCAAAGTCAAAGTGGTCATTAACAATGACCCTGAAGCGCCTTTCTTTAAGGCAGCGGATTATGGAATTGTTGGGGATGCCTTTGAAGTAGTACCCAAACTCATCGAAAAATTAAAGGAATTTAAAGCCCAAAACGCTTAAATTTTGTTAATTTGCCCTTAACAGGGGCTGTTCAGATAACTGACAAAGTCACTTATTTGAACAGCCTTTTTTGTTTAGGAGGAGATTATGAGCTTAGTACGGTTAAAAATAAAGGGGATATCATACAGTCAAACCCAGAATGGTGCATACGCCCTTATTTTAAATGAGGTTGATGGGGACAGAAAACTTCCCATAGTCATTGGAGCATTTGAAGCACAGTCCATTGCCATTGCTTTGGAGAAAGAAATAAAACCACCCAGACCTTTGACACACGATCTGTTCAAAAATTTTGCGAATCGATTTCAAATTGTGGTAAAACAGGTCATTATCCATAAATTGGTGGATGGTGTTTTTTATTCCAGCATCATCTGTGAACGTGACAAGGAAGAAGAAATCATTGATGCCCGAACCAGCGATGCCATAGCATTGGCCTTACGTTTTGAGGCACCTATTTTTACCTACAGGACCATTTTAGACAAAGCCGGTATTTTTCTCAAATTCTCTTCAAAAGAAGATGAAAATGAGGATGACGACAATAGCATAGTGGTGGATGAAATCCTTCAGGAAGGAGAAGCGGTAGAGATTGAATCCGGACCAAGTTCACACGGGTATCGTGAAATGTCGTTGGAAGAACTCCACAAAGAATTGGATAAGGCAGTGGCCAATGAGGACTACGAAAAAGCTGCCAAATTACGGGACGAAATTTCCAAGCGCAAATAAATCAAATACATGGGGAAAAAGACCTTGAGTTTCCTGACACTATTGTTCGTTTGTACGATTGCCCTAAGCCAAAACAAACTCCCCACAGATTCACTAAACACAGCCATTGGCACTACTATTATCAATGATGTTTCCGTTCAGGATGCCGCGGAAATGATACCCAATCAGGGATTTTCTCTTAATACCTTATGGAGAGGAGCCTTGGGTATGGCCGTTCTCATTTTGATTTCCTTTTTGTTCAGTTCCAACCGCAGGGCCATCAATTGGAAAACCGTGGGCATTGGGCTTACCTTACAATTATTGATTGCCATTGGGGTTCTCAAAGTCCCATTTGTGCAATACATTTTTGAAAAAATTGGCGAAGTCTTTGTAAGCATTCTCGATTTCACCCGTGCCGGAAGTCAATTTTTATTTGAAGGGCTGGTAGTGGACATGGACACCTTCGGGTACATTTTTGCCTTTCAAGTATTACCTACCATAATTTTCTTTTCGGCTTTAACTTCGGTACTGTTCTATTTAGGAATCATTCAAAAAGTGGTGAAAGGCTTGGCGTGGCTACTATCCAAAACCTTGGGGATTTCTGGTGCAGAGAGTCTTTCTGTGGCTGGAAACATTTTTTTGGGGCAAACGGAAGCTCCACTGCTCATCAAGGCTTATTTGGAAAAAATGAACAAGTCCGAAATCCTTTTGGTGATGATTGGTGGAATGGCCACTGTGGCGGGAGCTGTTTTAGCGGCCTATATCGGATTTTTGGGCGGTGACGACCCTGCACTGCGATTGGTCTTTGCCAAACACCTCTTGGCCGCATCGGTAATGGCAGCTCCAGGTGCCATTGTCATTTCAAAAATATTGTATCCGCAGACCGAAGCCGTTAATACTGACGTAAAGGTTTCTTCAGAAAAAATTGGCGCCAACATCTTGGACGCTATTGCCAATGGTACCACTGAAGGTTTAAAATTGGCCCTAAACGTAGGGGCCATGCTTTTGGTCTTTGTGGCTTTTATTGCCATGATCAATGGTATTTTGGGCTGGGTAGGTGATTTGACCACCTTCAACAACTGGATTGCCGCCAACTCCCCTTACGATAGTTTTTCTCTCGAAGCCATTCTTGGAACCATATTTGCACCGCTCATGTGGCTCATTGGTGTCGCCAATGAAGATGTAATGCTGATGGGACAGTTGCTCGGTATTAAACTGGCCGCCAGTGAATTTGTGGGATACATTCAATTGGCGGAATTGAAAGCCGTAACCAGCGACCTCCATTTTGCGTATAGCAAATCTGTAATTATGGCCACGTATATGCTATGTGGTTTTGCCAACTTTGCTTCCATCGGTATACAAATTGGTGGTATTGGTTCCTTGGCACCCGGTCAACGTAAAGTTTTGTCCCAATTTGGAATGAAAGCCGTTTTGGGTGGTTCATTGGCCTCTTTGTTGTCCGCTACCATTGCGGGGATGATTTTGGGATAGATAGGTGAAGGGATAAATGGAAAAAGCACAAAGGTTTCACCAAAACCGGTCCTTAGGCTTATAGAAAAATAAAATTCAACCTCGAAATTTTTTAAAATAGATAATTATGAGAAATTTTCGAGAGTTAACTGTCTGGAAAAGTGGCAGAATCTTAGTGAAAGAAATCTACACACTTACAAAAATGTTACCAGATTCCGAGCGATTTGGATTGATATCACAAGTCCAAAGAAGCGCTATTTCCATTCCGGCGAATATTGCTGAAGGTTCCAGGAAATATTCAAACAAAGATTTTGTTCGATTTCTTCAAATTAGTCTTGGGTCAGCTTACGAATTGGAAACCCATCTAATCCTTTGTGCAGATTTAGAATTTCTTTCTCCCGAAGTAACAGATTGCGTTATTGAAAAAATTCAAACACTACAAAAGAAACTCGTAGCCTTCATAAAACGGGTAAAGTTTAACCAATGACCTTTTACCAATTACCCAAAACCTTTCATCCCAGTTGATAACATCTTCATAAGTCAAACTACTGATCTATTGTCCCTTTACACATAACCATTTACCTTTAACCCCACTATGAAACAATACCACGACCTCCTAAAACATGTGTTGGAACACGGGAACGCAAAAGGCGACCGAACTGGAACTGGAACCCTGAGCGTTTTTGGTTATCAGATGCGATTTAATCTCGCCGAAGGCTTTCCTATGGTGACCACCAAAAAATTACACCTCAAATCCATTATCCATGAATTGTTGTGGTTTTTGAAAGGCGACACCAATATTGAATACCTGCAAGAAAATGGGGTTCGCATCTGGAACGAATGGGCTGATGAGAATGGCGACCTCGGACCGGTGTATGGACACCAATGGCGCAATTGGAACAGTGAGGAAATCGACCAAATCAAGGAAGTGGTGGAAGCTTTAAAAACCAACCCCAACAGTCGAAGAATGCTGGTCTCTGCCTGGAATCCAAGCGTATTGCCAGATACTTCGGTATCTTTTGCGGAAAATGTGGCCAATGGAAAGGCGGCCCTACCGCCCTGCCATGCCTTTTTTCAATTTTATGTGGCCGATGGCAAACTTTCATGTCAGCTCTACCAACGTAGTGCCGATATCTTTTTGGGCGTGCCGTTCAACATTGCCTCCTATGCTTTGTTTACAATGATGATGGCCCAAGTTTGTGGCTATTTACCTGGGGATTTTATCCACACCTTTGGTGATGCCCATATCTATAACAACCATTTGGAGCAAGTGCATCTGCAATTAAGCCGTGACCCTCGCCCCCTCCCCACTATGAAACTGAATCCAGAAGTAAAGGACATCTTCGATTTTACCTTTGACGATTTTGAGCTGTTGAACTACGACCCACACCCACATATTAAAGGCGTTGTGGCAGTGTAGTAGCATTTCCCTTTAGGGAAAAGTTGTGGTTTCATTAAGAATTTATCGGTATCTTTTTAGGATCATCTTTTATTCGATAATTAAATCCTAAAAAATGAAACAACTCATAATCGCAATCACTTTGTCAGGTGCTTTGATTTCCTGCAATTCTTCTGGCAAGAACAAAACCGAAACTGACGCATCTTCCACCAAGGAAGCTGTAACGGACAGCACCACAACGCATGCAGAAAACAACTACGTTGCCATTGATACCGAAGACGCCATAATTGCAACTTCTCTGATGGCCGCTCCAGCAGCCAGTCGAGAGGGATGCACCGTGATAGGCTACAATGCTGACGGAGAATTGGTGACCTACCGTGAAGGGGACAACGAATTCATAGTGCTTGCCGATGACCCAAACAACAAAGGATTCAGTGCCGCTTGCTACCACAAAAGCTTGGAACCCTTTATGGCGAGAGGCCGGGAACTACGCGCCGAAGGAAAAACTGGACCAGAAATCTTTGACATCCGGGAAGCAGAGGCCAAATCTGGCAAACTGGATATGGGAATACCGGGTGCTACCCTTCACATTTATTATGGTCAAAATGATCGCTATGATCCCGAAACCCACAAAGTGGAAGGCGCAAAATACCGCTATGTCGTCTATTTGCCTTTCGCCACGGCGGAATCCACTGGCTTGCCCGAAAACCCTGTTGGCCCTAACCATCCCTGGATTATGAACCCCGGGACGCACCGAGCGCATATTATGATCTCGCCTTTGGCGGATGAGGAAGAGTAACTCCTAAATCATTTTTCAGTTAAAAAGGCGTGTTTTACATTCCTGTATAAAATTGGCTTTAATTAAGAAAAACTGTAACATTCTTCTCTATTGGGTGACCTACTCTAAAATCAATCAAAAAATGAAAAATGGTTTCTTGGCCTTATGGGTATTATTAATGTTTATTTCCTGTAACAACGACAATGGTGAAAAGGGAAAAATATTGATTATCGTTTCAAATACAGAAGATATGGGTGACCCCGAAAAGCACTTTGCCGGGAACAATCTCTGGGAGGTAGCTCCCCCCTACCATATTTTTGTTTCCCATGGTTACCAAGTGGATTTTGTTTCGCCAACCGGTGGAAGAGTACCGTTTTCCATGGACACCCTAGGTATTAGTAGTTACACCATTAAGTATGAGAATTTTGGTAAGGTTCAAAATTCGTTAACGCCCGATCAAGTGGACTACAAAAACTACAAAGCCGTTTTTATTGGTGGTGGGTACGGACCTTTATTTGATGTGGCCAAAAACGAAGACATCTTACCCCTCATAGCCAAAATTTATGAAAATGGCGGCGTAGTCGGAGGTTGCGGACACGGGCCCGGTGCTTTTGCCAATGTAAAATTGAGCAATGGGGAGTATATGGTCAAAGATGTAAAATTGACTGGATTTCCTAATTCCACGGAGGTGACCAAAAGTTGGGCTGCAGAGGGAACCTTATTGCCTATCATGTTGGAGGATCAATTACGACAAAACGGAGCGTTGTTCCAGACCAAAAATGACCTGGCCGATAAACACGATGTGGTCATTGACCAGCGAATTGTAACGACCATGTTTCTGCCTTCTTCAACCTTAGTGGCCAAAGAAATGATCGGGGAGATTGAGAAAAATTAAGTGTTTTGGTATGTAACTCCCGCAACCACTCCTCTTTACATTGCACTTCCCTGCGGGAAAAGGAGGTGGTCGCTAAAAATGTGGGGCGTTTGATAGCATTTAGAAGCCTAATATGCACGTATTGAGATATAAAATTGTTTCTATAAACAAGTTGAGCGCAATTTGGAGCAATTTTTGAAGTATTATTCAATATGAAAAGCTTTTACTTTTTACTAATTTTTTTATTGTTAGCCGAAAACTCAATTTATGGACAGGACAATACAATATCTGAATTTGACTTGTATGGTTGCTGGAAAATGGTACTTGTTACAAAAGAAAATGGAATTAAGATCTGGAAATATGTCCCATGCGACATTTCCGAAACAGGAAATTCCATGAAACAATTTGGTATTGTTTTCAAAGCCTATAATAAATGTGAATTTTCAGCACTAATTCAAAGTGCCCTTTGTCCAATTATTTACGAAAGTGTTGAAGGGACTTGGACATATGACAAGAAATCAGGAATTGTGGAAGTTTATTACCCCAAGGAATTCCAGAAAGAGTTCTGGGACAGTGTAAAAGAACGAAATCCTGACTTGGAAATTCCCAACCCAAGAATGAAAACCAAATTCAAAATAGTAGGATTTGAAGATGGGAAAATGGAAATAGAAAAAATGAATGCCAATATTCGTGATAATTAATCACCGGGTGTGTCCCTCAACCACTCCCCAATCCCCTTGAGCGCCTCCACTACACTTTGCACTTCCCTACGGGAAAAGGTGTCTTCCTCTAAATAGAACAGCATCACCACGCCCAAGTCCAAAATTTTGGCCAGTTCTTCAGGTGAGCCATAACTGTTTTTGATAAATGCTTTCAAATTGTCCTCATTTTGTGGCATATACCAAAGGTAAATTAGACCTTTGGATTAAGCGTCATAACAGATTATGACACTATGCATTTTTGTCTTACCTTATTCCGCCATAAATCATTTAAAACCACATCCTCATGAAAAACCTTGCCTTCACCGTTTTAACCGTACTTTTACTGTCGGGTTGTGGCAATAAAACCCAAGAACAAACAAAAGAAGAACCTGTGGAAAAAACCGAAACGGTAATAGAAGAAGCTACCCAACCACTACTACGCCATGTGGTACTGTTCAAATTTAAGGAGACGTCCTCCGAAGCCGAGGTGGAAGAAGTAAAAGAGGCATTCAATGCACTGCCGTCCAAAATAGCAGAGATCAAAGGCTACGAATGGGGCCTGAACAACAGCCCAGAAAACCTGAACAGGGGGCTTACCCATTGCTATTTCCTCACCTTTACCAGTGAGGCGGACAGGGATGCTTATCTTATCCACCCAGACCACAAAGCGTTTGGCGAAGTTGCTGGTCCGCACATAGGCGATGTGCTTGTAGTGGACTACTGGGCCAACTAAAATCACCTGCTGGCATCCTTTAAAACCCTAGTTTTTTTAGTACCTTTAAGTGGAGTCCAGAAACCACACAAAACGGGGCGCATCCCAAAAGCCAAACGAGTAGGAAACTAAATTTTAACGTCATGCCAAAATATGTCATTGAGCGGGAAATACCCGGCGCCGGTAATTTAACCGCTGACCAACTCAAAGGAATATCACAGACTTCCTGTGGTGTTCTTAGCAATATGGGGCCAGAGATCCAATGGGTACAAAGCTATGTAACCGGAGACAAGATTTACTGTGTGTATATAGCACCCAATGAGGATATGGTTAGGGAACATGCCAAACAGGGAGGTTTTCCTGCCAATTCGGTGAGTGAGGTGGCCACCATTATAGACCCCACTACTGCAAAATAGGCCAATGCTTCGATAGTTCATACCAAAAGCCACGACCAAATACGGGTACATGGCCAGATTGATTTATGGCCAAAATCACCCCAATAAACATGAGATATACGCCCCAAGACGGTTTTCCCTATTATTTTGAATTGGCCCAAGAGCAGGAGCTCTCCGCACTTTTTGCATCAATGAACACCAACGCGTTATTAGCATCCATTGATGAAGAAAAAGCTACGCATCGGTATGCTCCGGGTAAATGGAGCATTAAACAGATTGTTGGACATATTACCGACCACGAACGTATAAAAATGTTCAGAGCCTTTCAATTGAGCCGAAAGGAAGAAGTGGAGCTATGGGGCTATGATCAGGAGACCTTGGTAAATAACAGCCGATTTGATGAACTTACCTTTCAACAATTACTGACAGATTATGTGAATGTGAGGAAGGCCTCCCAAAGCTTTGTCAATACCCTATCCATAGATCAACTGGCAATAAAAGGTTGGGCACGACAGTACAAAATCAGTTTGGAGGATTTTCTTAAATCAGTCATTGGTCATGAGATGCACCATCTCAATATCATCAAAGAAAGGTATCTGTAATTACACGCAAACTGTAACAATCCAAGGCTTGCGATATCTTTTTTCAAAATAACGACCATGGCCCATAAGATTGCATTTGCCCTTTCCGTACTGTTTGTATTTCTTAGTTGCGAATCCAAAACAGAACAATCTGAAACCTCTCCTTCTGAAAGCACCAAACAAGCTTTGCTTATTGGCACCTTCCACTACCATAATCCCGGTGCAGATGTAGCCCAAACCAAAAGTTTTGACATCCTCAGTGATGCTGCCCAAGCCGAATTGGAGGAAATTTCAGAAAAAATAAAGGCATATCAGCCAGATCAAGTTTTAGTGGAATGGCCCTATGATGAGCAACACGAACTTGACTCGCTCTACCAACTCTTTTTGGAGGACAGCTATTTTACCAACGACAGCCTTTCCGACTTTCACTTGAAAAATGAAATCTTCCAGCTCGGGTTTCGCGTGGCCAAAAAAGCAGGACTAAAATCCGTTCAGGCAGTGGATTATCGCAATACCGAGTTCCCTTTTGATAGTTTAATGACGGTAGCGGCCCTACAAAAACAGACCGACTTACAAAAACAGTTTATGGATGGCATAGAACGTTTTACCCAAGAGTTTGATGAAAAAATTGAATCCGGAGCTTCTTTGTTGGATATGACCTATTACCTCAATACCGAAGAGCTTAGAAAGTTTAGTAATGAATTTCAAACCCAGGTGCCTCTCTTGGTGGGTCACCGCAACAATTTTGTGGGGGCGTATCTTGCTTCGGAATGGTACCGCCGTAACCTCTACATGTGGTCCTTGGCCCAAAAAGCCACCCAACCCGATGATCAACGGGTCATGCTGCTCCTTGGTTCCAGCCATATTGCACTGATCAAGAATTTTATCGACAAAAATCCCGAATGGAGTACGGTGGAACTAAAGGAAATCATGGAAAAGTGATGTAATCCTTAACCTTTAATATACTGGGTAAGGGTTTCTGTAAAAAATCGACAGAAATGGCGACAATTCTATATTCCTTATCTTTAAAGATAAACGTTTGCCATGATCCTTACTGATTCCCTTTTGGATTTCTTTTTGGAAACCCGAAAACATTCCGAAACCATTTGCCAACCCATTGAAATTGAGGATTACGTGGTGCAGCCCATTGTAGATGTGAGTCCGCCCAAATGGCATTTGGGGCACACCACTTGGTTTTTTGAGGAATTCATCCTAAAACCCCATGCCAAGAACTACCAGGAGTTCAATACCGATTTCTCTTTTGTCTTTAATAGTTATTACGAAACCGTTGGCAAACGGGTAGTTCGTTCAGACCGAGGAAATCTATCGCGTCCTTCGGTAAAAAAGGTATACGAATATCGAAACTATGTTACTCAAGCTATCAAGGCATTCTTTTCAGAATCGCAGAGCGAAGAACTACAAAGTGTTTTAGAAATCGGAATACACCATGAAAAGCAGCATCAGGAATTGTTGTTGACGGACATCAAATATATTTTGGGAAACAACCCACTTTTGCCTGCCTATTCAGATGCTTTTGAAGACCATCCGAAAGAAACCCACCAACAGGATTGGATTGCGGTAGAGGAAGGGATTTATGAAATTGGACATAATTCACAGGATTTTTGTTACGATAATGAGCTGGGCAGACATAAAGTCTATTTGCAACCCTATAAGATTTCCAATAAACTGGTCACCAATGGCGATTTCATGGAATTTATTGAAGCTGGTGGCTACCAACACTTTGCTATTTGGCATGCCGAGGGCTGGGATTGGGTGAACCAAAACAACATCACTGCTCCTTTATATTGGCACAACATTGATGGTTCATGGTGGCATTATACCGCAAAAGGACTTCAAAAAGTGGATTTGGAAACCCCATTGACCCACATTTCCTATTATGAGGCCTTTGCCTATACCCAGTGGAAAGGATTTCGACTGCCTACAGAGTTTGAATGGGAAGCTTCCCAACAGTTTTTTCCGTGGGGCAAACGCTGGGAATGGACAGAGAGTGCCTACCTGCCCTACCCCAACTACAAAAAACCAGATGGGGCCCTTGGCGAGTACAACGGAAAATTTATGGTCAGCCAAAAGGTGCTGCGCGGGGGTTCGGTGGCCACTTCAACAAAACATACGCGACCTACCTACCGTAATTTTTTCCATCCGCAGCTACGCTGGCAGTTTACCGGATTAAGGTTGGCCCAATAATCCCGACTTAACTGTTATGCGACCAAAAACCACCACATTTACATCTGTCTTTGAACAAGAGGTGTATGAAGGCCTTACCGCCCATCCCAAATACCTGTCCAGCAAATATTTTTATGATGAGGTAGGTGACAAACTTTTTCAGGACATCATGGCCATGCCGGAATACTACCTAACCGATTGTGAGTTCAATATTCTGGAAACCCACAAAACAGAAATTGTTGACTTATTTTCTGCTGATGGAGAACCGTTCAGTTTGTTTGAATTAGGGGCAGGCGATGGCAAAAAAACCAAGATTTTACTCCGTCATTTGGTGAATCGTAATATCCCTTTCGATTATAGGCCCATTGATATCAGTCAGAATGCCTTGAACAAGCTGGAAAATGCACTTCATAAAGAAATTCCAGAAGTAATCATGAACCCCTTGCAGGGCACTTATTTTGATACGCTTCGCGATATTGGCGAGAGCAACGGACGTAGAAAGGTGATTTTGTTCCTTGGCTCCAACATTGGCAACCTTTTACATCCACAGGCGGTGGAGTTCCTCAAAAACATGCGAAAGGTCATTAATACCAACGACCTTATTTTTATGGGTTTTGATCAAAAAAAGAATCCGCAGACCATTTTAGATGCCTATAATGACAAGGCGGGAATTACCGAGGCTTTCAACAAAAACATTTTGACCCGTATCAACAGGGAAATGGGTGCTGATTTTAATTTGGACAACTTTTTACATTGGGAAGTCTATGACCCACAGTCGGGAACAGCCAAAAGTTATTTGGTATCCAAAGTGGAGCAAGTGGCTTATATAGAAAGTTTGGATTGGGAAGTCCCGTTCAAGCGATGGGAGACCATCCATACCGAAATTTCACAAAAATATGATGATGCGGTGGTAAAATGGTTGGCCCAAGAGGCTGGACTACAGATTGCCACCTCCTTTTCGGACCAGGAGGAAAACTACAAAAATTACGTGTTCAATAAATGAACCAAAACCGCCATTGAAGTTGGGGGCTCCAATGACGGCGGATTTTTTTTATACTTCCAGAACAGCGTTCTCGGTTCCGGCATAATCGTTCCATTGAAAACGGTCAGCCTCTTCATCGTTGGTATAGGCACCATCAATAAGGTATCTGAACTCGTAAGTGTTTTCTTTGGGAAGTTCAAATGTTCCTTTAAAGGTTCCATTTTTCAACTTCTTCAACGTGCTGCCTTTAGGGTTCCAATTGTTGAAATCGCCCACTACAGCAACCTTGTCTGCCTCTTCTGCAGGTACGGTGAACGTCACCTTGCACACAGGCTTACTCTTTAGGTATTGCTTTTTTATTGCCATGGTACTAAAATTAATCAAGTACAAAAAAATAGATAAAACCTCTTATTTACAATAAGTTAAGGCCGATTTATCAAATTGATAAAATGCTCCTAACAATAGGATTACTTTGGCAAAATTAGCAGATGGATATTCTCAAAAAATGATTTTGGTCATTCAAGGTTTTAGCAGCTTGGCAATGGCCTCAATTTCGTCTTCCGTATTGTAAAAGTGAAAGCTTAAACGGATACCACCCCCACGGGGTGAAGCGACCACATTTTCTTCCGTTAACTTGTTGAACAATTTCTCGCCTCCCTTAATATTGAAAATGGTGCTGTGCCGCTTTCTATCCAGTACACTTTGTTCCAAAAGTCCCAGTTCTGAAAATGCTGCTTTGGCCTTGTTGGACAGTTTTTGTAAATGAGTTTGAATATCCACCAAGCCAATTTCATCCAAAAAGTTAAGGGCAAATTCAAGGCTGCCAAAGTTGAGGGAGTCCAAATGACCTGGTTCCAAAAATTTGCAAAACGGAATACTGTTCCGCTTAGAAAGATCATTATTCACAGAACCATTACCAATGCCTTTCAACTCAAATTGATTCATAACGGCATCCTTTACCAGAAAAAAGGCATTACCATAGCCGGCCAAAAGCCACTTGTAGGCACTGGTGCCCAAAATATCAAACCCAGATTCGTTAAAATTAAAGGTCTCCGTACCACAAAACTGGGTGCCATCACCAATAATCAATAAGTCGGGAAAATCTTTCTTGAGTTGCTTTACAAAATCAAGGTCTATTTTTACCCCGTTTACCCATTGCACCACACTTAGGGCCAACACATCAATGCTTTCGGTTTTTACCTTTTTATAGATGTTTTCTTCCATGTGCTCATCGATATCCACATACTCCCTATTGAAATTTCGTGTTTCAAATGGCCAGTTCACAGAAGGGTAATCGTTCTGGAGCAGCAAGACTTTTTTATCCTTGGAAAGGCCTTCCAAAAGCATGTTGAACCCTAAACTAAAGTTAGGAACCAAGGCAACATTATCCGGTTTGCAATGAAAAAACTTCCCAATGGTTTTCTTGATCTCGGGCATGTGGGCAAAGCCCTTGGCCTTCATCTCGCTCCCCCCAATAAGAAAGTCAAGGTCATGGCCTTGTCGCCATTCCATAAGATCTTCACTTAAGAGTCCAGCAGAGGCCGTATTAGCATAAATACATTGATGTAAAACAGGAAATTTTTTTCTTAGACTTTGCATTGCAGAGGTTTTGGGTACAATTCAATTATCTTTGTTGTTAAAGATAGCCATTCCATGTTGTCCTTTGGTAAAAAGAAAAAGACAGAAATAGACTTGGAGCAGCACGAGCTTCTGGAAAATGCCCAAAAACGCATCAAGCAGAAGAAACGGTTGTTTTCCCATTTGGTCCTATTTTTGATTGGAAGCTTGTTTTTGGTTCTAGCCAACAAAATCCTGAAATACGGAGAAGCCTACGATTGGTCCATTTGGGTGGTTCTTTTTTGGGCCTTTTTACTTGTGTTGCACACGTTTAATGTATTTGTCACCCACAAGTTTATGGGGCAGGATTGGGAGCGAAAACAACGGGAACGCTTGGTGGAACAACAAAAACAGCGGATTGCCGAAATCCAAAAGGAAATCGATACGGATTTTCCACTGTCCAAAATCAATAAAAAAAAAGAACAGTGAAGCGACTGATCATTATAGCCGCTGCCGCCGAGAACAATGCTTTGGGGAAGGACAACGATTTGGTCTGGCACCTTCCGGACGATTTTAAGCGGTTTAAAGCCCTTACCACAGGCCATAAAATCATTATGGGTAGAAAGACGCTGGAAAGCTTTCCCAGGCCTTTACCCAACCGTGAACATATCGTGATTACTAGAGATAAGGACTACACGCCTAAGTTTCCATGTACCGTAGTACATTCTCTTGAGGAAGCCATTGATTTGGTAGGCGATACAGAAACTGCCTTTATTATTGGTGGAGGCGAAATTTACAAGCAATCTATGCCGTTGGCCACCGATATGGAGCTCACACGGGTGCATGGTATTTTTGATGCGGATACTTTTTTTCCAAAAATAGATTCAAATGAATGGGAGTTGGTAAAGGAGGAACATCATCCAAAGGATGACCGGCACCAATACAGTTTTACCTATCTCACCTACACTAGAAAATAAGGTCTAGAAATCCAAATAACTTATTTCTGCATCGGTATCATCTACCAAATTTTTAAGCACTTCAACACCTTTATTGGAATAAAATAGATGTTTCCCAGAATGGTCTTTGGTGTTCAACAATTGATTTTTCTCCAAAACCGCTTTTGTCTGTCGAGCTACGGCTTCACCAGAATCGATCAGGGTAATGTGATCAGGGAGTACATCCTTGAGCAAAGGAATAAGATAGGGATAGTGTGTACAACCCAATACCAAACAATCGATATCCTGTTCCAACATGGGCCTAAGAAAAGATAGCAGCAATCCGCGGGTGACCACTGAATTGGTTTGCCCGGTTTCAATTAATTCGACCAGACCTTTTCCTTCCTGCTCCATTACTGTAATACCTTCAGCATACAGTTTAGAGGTATTGTGAAACAAACTGCTGGATAAGGTACCTTTGGTGGCCAGCACTCCCACTTTTTTGGTCTTGGTATGAAGTGTAGCTGGTTTTATGGCCGGTTCTATACCTATGAAAGGAACATCATAGTTGGATCTTAAATAATCAATGGCATTGGTGGTAGCGGTATTACAGGCCACCACAATCAGTTTACAGTTTTGTTCCAACAAAAATTCCGTGTTCTTTATGCTGAGTTGAAGGATTTCCTCTTTTGATTTTTCACCATAGGGGGCATTGGCACTATCGGCCAAATAGATGGTATCTTCATGGGGGAGCATTTTTTTGATTTCTTTCCAAATGGAGGTGCCTCCAACACCGGAATCGAAAATGCCAATGGGTCCGTGCATGTCCAAAAATAGATACTTAAAATTTATGGCACAAAAAAACCGCTTTCTCTTTGGAAAAAGCGGTCAGTACTTTTTAGAACATGGTTCTTAGAAGCCCAATTCCACCTTAACGGCAGGCAATAGGTCTTTTCCTTTTGCCACGATCAAGCTCAACCCTGGGCTGGCATCGATTACATAATCAAAGCCTTGGGCAGCGGCCACTTTTTCAATGGCGTTCTTTGCCTTTTCTGAAATAGGAGCGAACAATTCTTGTTGCTTCTTCTGCAATTCTTGCATTGCGGCTTGTTCGGCTTCCTGAATATTTCTTTCAAACCCTTGAAGCTCTTGTGCTCGTTGCTCATTCTCTTCGCGAGTTTTGGAAGTGGACTCATTTTGGTATTGTGTAGCCTTATTCCTGAATTCTGTCATAGAACTTTCAAGATCTGCCCTATAGGTTTCTTGTAATTTCTTCAACTCGGCTTGTGCAGCCTTCATCTCCGGCATTTCAGACAATAGTTGCTGTACGTTTACGTGTGCAACCTTGCTCTGTGCATTTACAAAACCCGTAGCCGCCACAAACAATACAAGGGCCACAGCGATTCTTTTTACATTTTTCATGATTCTACGTTACTATTTTGATGTTAAATTTAGTGCTCCACTATTTACTGTTGTATGGAATCCTTTTGTTGTTCTTGCGCTTTTTCACGCTCTTCCAATCTGGCTTTGCGTTTGGCCTCGCGCTCTTCCAATAATTTTTTTCTTCGTTCTTCGTAAGCTTTTTTTCGTTCTTCCCTAAGCCTTAATTGTTCGGCTCTTCTATCTTCCACTGCTTGGGCATTGGCCTGTTGAATGGAATCTGTTCTTTCTTGTCTTGCCCGTAGCGCATCACTGATTTCATCTTCTCCTTCTTCCTCCATAAACTGCTCCAACCTATTTTGTTCTTCTTGTTTTCTGTTGGAAGCGCTTATTTTTCGTGTACGCCCTATTTCTCTTAAAACCAAGTCACTGATATCGTGCCGTTTTTCGGAGTACAACATTACAACATCTGCCGATTTATCAAAAATAAAATCGTATCTTTTATTTCCTCCTATTTTTTGTACTTCGTTGAAGACTTGGTCCTGAATGGGCTGGATCAGGAGCTGTTTTTGCAGCACCAAATCCCCTTGTGGACCAAAACGGTCTTGTTGATAATCCAACATTTCCTTCTCCAAAATTTGAATTTCCTCCTCACGTTCGGTGATGAGTTCATCCGTCAGCAACACTTTTTCTGCCATTAAATCTTTCTTCATTTGCTCAATGACGCTTTGCTTCAGTTCAATTTCTTTCTTCCACTTTTGCGCCTTGTCTTCCAACTGTTCCGTGGCATCCCTATATTCTTCCACATTTTCGAGGATATATTCCATGTCCACATAACCTATGCGCACTCCCCTTTGGGAAAAGCCATAAAGAGATGACAACAAAACAACTAATGACAAAAGAACTTTGGTATTCATCTTTATCCGTTTTTACATAGAAAATATCGTGCCAAAATAACTAATTAATTTAAAATGAGTTATTTATAAATTTTAAAAGCCTTTATTTTCTCTTAATTAAAACTGCTGCCCGATGATGAAGTGCGTTTGCCAGCCACTTGGCCCTATTGATCCAGGTTGCGCATCGGTATCGAAACCATACCCAAAATCGATTCCCAAGAGTCCGAATGCCGGCATAAAAATACGTAGCCCCACTCCGGCAGATCTTTTTAATTCAAACGGATTAAACTCACTAAAATTGTTGAAAGCGTTCCCTGCTTCCAAAAATGACAGCGCATAAATGGATGCGGAAGGCTTAAGTGTTAACGGATAACGCAATTCCAAAGAGAATTTGTTGTAAATGGTTCCACCATCTCTTTCCAACCTATTCGTAATTGGGTTGGTACTGTAAGGGGTTAAGGAACTATTTTCATATCCTCGTAGCTGAATCACATCCCTACCATCCAAGGTAAAGTTTCCAAGACCATCTCCTCCCACATAAAAACGTTCAAAAGGAACAGCTCCAATATCGTGGTTGTAAGCGCCAAGGAAACCAAATTCTGCATTGGTACGCAATACCAGTTTGTCCACCAAATTGGTATACCAATCTCCCTTGAACTTGATTTTATAGAATTCCAATAGTTTGAACCGCTCCTCCTCTAGTCGTTCCAAATCGTCACTCAATTGGGCTTGTTCAATTTGTTCATCCGGGCTCAGATTGGGATTGGAGCCAATCTCAAAGAGTCTTTCGGTGGTTTCATCTATATCTTGCTTAATTTGCTTGAAATCTTTTGAACCAAAAAGTGAATACGGCGGTGTAAATTTGGCCGTAATCTCAAAATTAGATCCAGTCATAGGAAATATTCTACTGGGCCCTTGCGAACTTCGAGAGATACCAAAAGTGTAGCTCAAAGAATTGGAGCTACCGTTACCAAAATTAAAAAGACCACTGTTGTAATTATTAAAATCGTACAACTGATAACTTAAGGCATGGGATACGGTAAAATAATCATCGGGCCATTGCACCCTTTTGGCCAGACCTGCCGAAACCCCTGTAATGGAGAATCCCCGGCTTTTGTCGACATCAATTCTACCTCTACTTGTGAAGTCTGTTCCAAATTGTTGTGTCCGTGAAAGGGAAAGGTTGAACCGCACCGGCTTTTTACCCCCCAACCAAGGTTCTGCAAAATTCAAGCTATATACCCGGAAGGTTCTACTGGCCTGTAAACGCAGCGAGAAGGTTTGCCCATCACCCATGGGAACCGGTTTGTAGGCTTCACCGTTAAAAATATTTTTTAATGAGAAGTTACTGAACGAAAGTCCCAAGGTTCCTATAAAGCCACCGCCACCAAAACCACCTTGAAGCTCTATTTGACTAGATCCTGCTTCTACGAGGCTATAATTTACGTCTACCGTACCTTCATTTGGATTGGGGTTTTGAATATCGGGTTTTATCTGCTCGGCATCAAAGAATCCCAATTGCCCCAATTCCCTGATACTCCTTACCAAATCCTCTTTACTATATTTTTGGCCGGGTCTTGTGCGAAGTTCCCTGAAAATTACGTGGTCATTGGTTTTGTCGTTACCTGTTACGGTTACATGGTCTAAAAAGGTTTCTTTTCCTTCAATGATGCGAATTTCAAAATCAATGGTATCGTTAACCGCAGACACTTCCACGGGGTTAATACTGGAAAACAAATACCCATTGTTCTGGTAAAGGTTGGTCAGGTCGTTGGCATCGGGTTTGGAGTCATCCGCAACCCGTTCTTTGAGTAGCACCCCATTATAGGTTTGCCCCTTCCTAATTCCAAGGACTTGACTCAATTGGCGATCGGTATAGACTGAATTCCCCACAAAATCTATATCCCCAAAATAGTATTTGTCTCCTTCTTCTACCTCTATTTTTAAGTCGATGTTCTTTTCGTTGACCCTTACAAATGTATCCGAGAGCACTCTAGCGTCCCTATATCCCCTTTCTGCATAGGTGTCCACCAAATTCGAAAGGTCTTCATCATAATCTTCCGCTATGTATTTGGACTTTTTCCAGAAACGCAAGAATTTTTTCTTTTTGGTGTTTTTCAGTGATTTTCTGAGTCGTTTGTTGGAGAGCTTTTCGTTGCCCACAAAGGTAATTTTCCTGATTTTTACCTTATCGCCCTTGTTAACATTGATCACCATATTCTCGGTATTGGTGGCCGATGTATCAGGAGCAGTGGCTATGTTCACCTTTGCATTGAGATAGCCCTGTTTTTTGTACTTGTTCTGAAGATAGTTTTTGGTGTTGGCAATTAAACTTTCGGTAATCTTCTTGCCCTTTTTAAGGTCCGTATCGTTGATAATATCCTCAACCTTGCGCTTTTTAACACCATATACCGTTACATTGGCCAAGGTAGGGCGTTCGGTAATGCTCAGTTCCAGGAAAATCTTATCGTCTTCAATCTTGGTATAGTACATCTCCACATTGCTGAACAGCTCCAGACCCCACAATTTTTTTATGACCGCACTGATTTCATCACCGGGCACGGTAATGGGCTGCCCAACACGAAGGCCTGTATAGGTCTTTACCGTCTGCTCGTTATAACTTTGCAGACCTGTGACCGAAATTCCTCCCAAGATATATTGCTTTCCGTCCTCAAAAGGGATGTCCTGGGCGAGGCCCTGGCCGGAGAAAAGTAATAAGGGGAGAAGTAATTTCAGGTATGTTTGTATGCAGTTTTTTATACCTTTAATTGAGTTGTTCGCTAGTTTTTCCAAATCGTCGTTCTCTATTTTGGTAACTTAATATTGCCTCTACCAAATGATGCTCTCTAAAATCAGGCCAAAATACATCAATAAAATATAATTCGGCATAAGCAATTTGCCATAATAAAAAATTGCTGATCCTATGTT
>JAUIBH010000095.1 GCA_030427985.1 Bacteroidia bacterium
TCAAGTGGGATTTCAAATGAGTTATGCGGCAGTAATTGCGATTGTATGGATCTATCCGAAACTGCAACGATTTTGGTTTCCTGAAAATTTTTTAGTTCGAAAGACTTGGCAATTACTCTCCGTGAGCATCGCAGCGCAGTTGGGTGTTTTGCCCATAAGTCTGTTCTATTTCCATCAGTTTCCCGCCTTGTTTTTTATCTCCAACCTAGTGATCATCCCTTTTTTGGGGTTGATTTTGGCCATGGGTATTTTGATTATTGTTCTATCATTGGCAAACCAACTACCCGCATTTCTGGTAACAGTTTATGATTGGATTATTGGAATAATGAATGCAGTGGTAAACTGGGTAGCGAAGCAAGAAGGGTTTATCATCAAGGACATTCCTTTTGATTCCGTTCAGTTGATTTTGGGGTACTTCGCGATTATTTCTTTAGTGTTGTTTCTATCCCGACCCAAACGAAAAACCGGCCTGGTATTATTCGCTGGAATCATTACACTACAAGGTTGGGCCATTTGGAAACAGTTTCAACTCCAACAAAAAGAAAGTCTCATCTTGGTCCACAGAACACGAAACACCATTTTGTTGCATCAAACTGGGAGTGAATTGAATCTATATACACAAGACACCACAAATCTTGGCAATATTATTAAGGATTATGCTGTTTCGGAACGCATCCAACACCTATCCAAAAATCAACTTCAGAATAGTTACTTCATTAACCAAAAGAAGTTATATGTAATGGATAGTCTGGGTTTTTATCCACTGAACAAGGAGTTGGATTTTCTATTGCTCACCCAATCGCCAAAAATCAATTTGGAAAGGTTGTTGGATTCCATTCAACCCAAAGTGGTTTTGGCTGATGGAAGCAATTATAGGAGCTATGCAGAGCGTTGGAAAGCAACTTGTGCCCAAAAAGAAATCCCTTTCCACTACACCGGTGAAAAGGGATATTATGCTTTCATTGTATTAATTAGGTAACATCACCCATCCATTTTTTTATAAATGGACTTGCTGCCAAGAAAATCAATCCCGCTCCTATGGAAACCCAGACTACGTTGAGAAATATATTTGGCATTTCAAGCACATTGGATGGGTCAAACTCCCCTCCGATGAGTCCTGCGATCAAGTTCCCCAATGCGGCACCAACAAACCAAATACCCATCATCTGGCCCAAATATTTTTTAGGGGATAATTTACTGGTGGCACTAAGCCCTACGGGACTGATGGTCAACTCTCCAATGGAATGCAAAAAATAGGTGAGTATCAATGCGAACATTCCTGCTTTCGCTCCGCTGGCAGCTACATGAGCAGCCCCAACCATGACCCAAAATCCCAATCCCAACAAAATAAGTCCAATGGCAAATTTAATGGGTGTCCGTACATGTATGTTCCTTGTTGCCAGCTTCACCCAAACTGCCCCAACAATGGGCGCAAAAATGATGATAAACCCTGAATTGAATGATTGCAGCATGCCCGCGGGCATTTCCCAGGCACCTATAAATCTATCCGTAAAATCCCGTGCAAACAGGTTTAAGGATGATGCCGCCTGTTCAAAACCGGACCAAAAAATTGCTATCCCAACAAAAAGAATAAAAATTACTGATACTTTTTTCTTTTCGACTACCGATAGGCCCCCGTTAAAAAGAATATTGAGAAAATACCCCATGGTGATCACCACTATGATCAACCCCAAGGCCTGGGCAATACCAGTGGCAGTAGTGACATCGATATAACCAGTAAACTGCAGGCCCACCAATAAAACAAGAACAATGCCAACTATGGCATAGGTAACCATTTTGTTGGATTTTTCTGTTTTCTCCATTTGTTTCACCTTTGGTTCAACACCAATGTCACCAAGATATTTTGGTGCAAAAAACTTATAGGCGATTAATCCGAAAAGCATTCCCACGGCAGCAAGTCCAAAACCTAAATGCCAATTGTAGGCAGCCAAGAGAGGCACCAAAATCTGTCCAATAAACGATCCTAGGTTAATTCCCATGTAGAAAATGGAGAATCCAGCATCACGCATTGCCCCATCTTTTCCCTCATACAGTTCTCCTACCAATGTACTTATGTTTCCCTTGAGAAGACCAGTACCCAAAGCCACAAATGCCAAGCCAGTGAAAAATATTGCCGGTGATCCTGGGATTGCCAAAATTAAGTGCCCTATCATAATAAGAACCCCACCATAGAAAACAGCTTTTCGTTGTCCAAAAATATTATCTGCCAACCATCCACCTGGCAAAGTCATCAAATAGACAGAAGCAGTATAAAGCCCATATACGGCCCCAGCAGTTTCTGTTGTTAGGCCAAGGCCTTCTTGGGCGGCATCCGTGGTCATAAACAATATGAGTATGGCTCGCATACCATAATAGGAAAACCGCTCCCACATTTCAGCTGAAAACAAGACATATAGTCCCTTGGGGTGTTTAAACTTTTCTTTTCCTCCGGTTGATTTTACAACTTCCGACATATATCTTCTGTTTGGTTATAAATTCTCTTTAACAAAATTGGTCAACTTGGTGAACAAATGCAGCCTTGTGTTACCACCAGAAATACCATGGTTTTTATCAGGGTAAATGGCCCAATCAAATTGCTTGTTGGCCTGAACCAAGGCTTCTATCATGCGCATGGTGTTCTGTACATGGACATTGTCATCCCCTGAACCATGGACCAACAAGTATTTTCCCTTCAACAGTTCTGGATAGTTAAAAGGAGAGTTTTCATCATAGCCACTGGGGTTTTCCTGTGGGGTCTGCATGTATCGTTCGGTATAAATGGTGTCATAAAATCGCCATGAGGTGACCGGAGCCACGGCAATGGCCATTTCAAAAGTATCATTCCCTTTTAGGATGCAGTTGGTGGACATGAATCCGCCATAGCTCCACCCCCAAATCCCAGTACGGTCTTCATCTATATAAGGGAGCTCACTCAATTTTTTGGCGGCCGCAATCTGGTCCTCCACTTCATATTTGCCTAGTTCTTTTTGAGTGAGTTTTTTAAAATCACGTCCTTTTAACCCAGTGCCCCTGCCGTCCACACAGGCCACAATATATCCTTCGGAAGCCAAAAGTTGATGCCAGTAATCATTGCTTCCCAGCCAAGTATTTGTAACTTGTTGTGAACCAGGTCCACTATATTGGAACATGAACAGTGGATATTTTTTATTGGGATCAAAATTGGCAGGTTTTATCATCCACATATTCAGGTCATAGCCATTAATGCTGATGGTAGAAAATTCCTTCGGAACCAATTCGTACTGCTGCAATTTGGTCAACAAGGCTGAATTGTCCTTTATTTTTTTTACCAATTTACCATCCGAAGCTTTGTGTAAGGTAAACTCAAAAGGGGTTCCCGCACTTGAATAGGTATTGATGTAATAGGTGAAATCGGCACTAAAATCTGCAGTATTGGTGCCTTCTTTCGTAGAAAGTCGCTTTTTCTTCTTCCCTTTTGTTGAAATACTGTACACATCCCGATTGATAGATCCATTCTCCACCGATTGGTAGTAAATCCGGTCATGTGAGGCATCATACCCATAATAATGGGTGACCTCCCATGGCCCCTCGGTAATCTGGTTTTTCAACTTTCCATCCTTTCCATACAAATACAAGTGGTTGTACCCGTCGGCTTCGTTGGTCCAGATAAAACTGTCATCCGCCAAAAAGGTAAGGTCATCATCAATATCCACATAGGCTTCATCGGTTTCTTGGAGCAAGACGGATACTGAATTATTTGTAGCATTGACATCCAACAACTTTAAATCGTCCTGATGGCGATTCAAGGCCTGAACGCTCAAATGGTTTGGACTGTTCATCCATTTTATTCTGGGAATGTAATACGGTTCGCCCAAATCAACCGGAGTGATGGAGCCTGAAGCCACGTCCAATAAATGAAGTGTCACTTTGGAATTGGCCTCACCAGCCTTAGGATACTTAAATTCATACTGATAGGGATACAGATTGGTCCCGTATACATCCATGGAAAAGTGCGGCACTTCAGTTTCATCAAACTGAAGGAAGGCTATTTTGGTACCATCGCTGTTCCATTCAAAAGCACGGACAAAGCCAAATTCCTCTTCATAGACCCAATCGGTCACCCCATTGATGATGGTTCCTTTGTTGCCATCAACCGTCAATTGCTTTGTGGACTCTGAGGCCACCTCAAACAAGTACAGATTATTGTCCAAGACATACGCCACTTTGGAACCATCGGGCGAGAGCATAGGTTCTTGAATCTTGGTTTCCGAAATCTGGGTCAGATTTTTTGAAGCAATGTCATACACATAGTATATGCCCAATCGGGAACGTCTAAAAATGGGCTCCACCTCAGTGGCCAACAAGACTTTGGACTCATCCTCACTGAAGGTGTACGATGTAAAGTAGGGAACGCTTCCACTCGAAGAAACAATAGTCTCTACCTTTTCCAATGTTTCATAATCATATTTGTCCAGACTACTGGTCTGGGGTGAACGGGAAAAATTTAGGATGGTGTATTGATTTCCATTTTTCAGGGAACGAAGCACATCCATTCGTTCTGTTCGGAATGCACCGCTCCAAATTTCCTCAAGGGTGATTTTTTTTTGCTGTGCAGTGGAATTGGTAAGAAACCCTAAAGTAAATACAAACAGGAGGAACTGTTTTCTCATCGGTAAAAATTGATTAAAAACTCCCAAGTTTACTAATATTTATTCAAAAAATAAATTTTAGTGTTGCATTTACAACAATAATTGCAATTCTGAACATGGCTTGTCTACTCCAAGGCATACATAGTATAAGCCAAAGTTCTATTATATTTATATTTGATCCCTTTAACCCAACACTATGAACACTCCTGTTGAAGGATTCTCGAAACGCTCCAAATCCGAAAAGATAGATTGGATTGCCAAGCACTACACCAAAGACCCAGAAGCATCCAAGCGCATTTTGGAACAGTATTGGAACACCGACCCTAAGGTGCAGAAACTGCACGATGAGTTCATAGAAAATACCATTTCCAATTATTACCTCCCCTTTGCTGTTGCGCCTAATTTTTTGATCAATGATACGCTTTATGCCATTCCCATGGCCATTGAAGAAAGTTCTGTTGTGGCGGCAGCCAGCAAAGCGGCCAAATTTTGGTTGACACGGGGTGGATTCAAGACTGAAATCCTGGGAACCGAAAAAGTGGGACAGGTTCATTTTATGTATCAAGGAAATACACAAACACTTCAATCCTTTTTCGAGGAACTTGAACCTAAACTCAGAAAAAGTGTTTCCAATATTACTGGAAACATGGAAAAACGCGGCGGCGGTATCAAGGAAATTCAATTAAGGGACCTCAACGAACAAATGGAGGGCTACTACCAGTTGCACTGCACTTTTGAGACCTTGGACGCCATGGGGGCCAATTTCATCAATTCTTGTTTGGAACAGTTCGCCAAGACGCTAAAGGACCACGCTCAAAAGTATGAGGCCTTTTCTGAAGCGGAAAAGAATTTGGAAGTGGTCATGAGTATTCTCTCCAATTACGTGCCTAACTGTTTGGTGCGGGCCAAAGTGAGCTGTCCTGTTTCGCAACTGAATGCTGGTGGAATGTCGGGTGAGGAATTTGCCACCAAGTTTGTGCAAGCTGTCACCATTGCCAAGATGGAACCTTATCGTGCAGTGACCCATAATAAAGGTATCATGAACGGCATAGATGCTGTGGTCTTGGCCACCGGAAACGATTTTAGAGCCGTGGAAGCTGGTGTACATGCTTATGCCGCCAAGGATGGCCGCTATACCAGTTTGACCCATGCCACCGTTGAAGGTGACACTTTTAAGTTTTGGATTGAGGTCCCCCTGGCCTTGGGAACCGTTGGCGGATTGACCACCTTGCATCCCTTGGTGAAGCTTGCCTTGGAAATCCTTCAAAATCCGTCTGCGAAAAAGCTTATGGAAATAGTGGCCGTAGCAGGTTTGGCCCAGAATTTTGCGGCGGTGCGATCCTTGGTCACAACAGGAATCCAAAAAGGACATATGAAAATGCACTTGCTGAACATGCTCAACCAAATGGGCGCTACTGATGCCGAAAAGCAACAGCTCGTGGAGCATTTTAAACATCGGGTTGTAACAAATGCTTCGGTAAAGGAAGCTTTGGAAAAAATTCAATCCCAATAATGCAAAAAGAGTTTTACAGCAACGGAAAACTATTGCTCTCTGGGGAGTATGCCATTTTAGATGGAGCTCTTGGCCTCGCCATTCCCACAAAGCTGGGCCAGTCTTTGCGCGTTGCCGATTCAGATTCAGGAATCTTACAGTGGACAAGTTTTGATGAGCAGGGTGAAATTTGGTTTCAAGCTGAAATTGAGCTAAAAAGTTTCGGGGTTAAAACTACTTCGGATAGGAAAACAGCACAAACCTTAGTGGAACTACTTTTAGAAGCCCGACAACAGAATCCTGATTTTCTATCAAAAAATAGTGGCGTTGAAGTGAAAACTTGTTTGGGTTTTCCTCGCTCATGGGGGCTGGGCACCTCATCAACACTCATTAACAATATCGCCCAATGGGCTAATGTGAACGCCTACCAATTACTTTGGAATGCTTTTGGGGGCAGTGGATACGACATTGCTTGTGCACAACACAATTCTCCCATCACCTATCAAATACAAAATGGTCATCCAAAAGTGAAAGAGGTTGTGTTTGACCCTCCTTTTAAGGAGTCCCTTTATTTTGTGCACCTTAATCAAAAGCAGAGCAGCAAAGAAGCCATTGCTGCTTATCGAAAGCAAGAATTCGACAAGAAGGGCCTTATTCATGACATTTCTTCCCTTACTGAAAAAATGATTCCTACTGCTTCTTTGGATGAATTTCAATCGTTAATGGAGCTGCTGGAAACCACATTGTCCAACGTTCTTCAAATTCCAACGGTAAAGTCACAGCTTTTCCCCGACTATACTGGTGCCATCAAAAGTCTTGGGGCCTGGGGCGGGGATTTTGTTCTGGCTGCCGGTAATGAACAAACGTTGGATTATTTCAACAATAAGGGCTACCAAACGGTAATTCCTTTTTCCCAAATGGCACTGTAACTATCCAAAAAACCTGAAACTCCCTTTTCCATAAACCCAAACATGGGATTCATCAATTGAGGCCCCCATTCCTTATGCACTTCCTTTAGATTTGGAGATATGTCTTCCGTATATAACATATTGGCTGCCTTACTCTGTTTCTCTTTGTTTTATTTTCAAGCCTATTCGCAAATCAACGAACAAACCAGTGATAGGCTAACTGATTTTTTGGAAAGAAGTTCCCTTATCACGTTTAACGAGGTAGAGTCTGAGGCCATGTCCTGTATTTTAAAGTACAAGGTGTACTTCATTAATCGATATACAAAAAACACCTATCGGAATGATAGAACCCGCGAAGACAAATTCATTGTTTTGGACACTGGGGATAAAATCGTGCATTTTGAACATATTAACACCGATATGGTTCTGGAAGATTTTTTGAGTTTCATCAAAGATGATTTTGTGCTTAACCTACAGACCGCTTCTCTTTTTGAAGACCTATTGGACATTATTTACCCCGTGGCTGCATGGAAGGTAGACAAAAGGGAGTTTTTTTATAAAAATGACAGCTGGTACTTTTTACGCGATGCCTATTTCCGCACCAAACAAGGTTTTGAAGTAACCACAGATTCTAACGGTAAAATTACTTCCATTCGCTATAAAATGAAATGGGATGAACCCGATAGATCCTAATGCAACACCCATAAACTTAACCACAAAAAAAGGTCGCATTTTGTAAAAAGCGACCTTTTTTAATGATTATTACTTCTTTTCTAATAAAAAGTTGCGCGCTTATCTTCAATTTCAGCCTTGTCCTTGAGTGCATTGTACACCGCACCGTTTACACGGTTGGCCGCACTGCTACGCAAGTTATTGGCATAGGTACTGAAATTCTCCATACTGGGTGCGTCTTCTTTATTGGTCACTTTTACCATGAACACCCCGGTAACACCCTTAATTAAACCTGAAGTTTGGTCTTGGTCAAGGCCAAATGCTTTTCCAACCACCAAGGGTTCCCTTCCTGCACCGGGAATGGTAGGAGCCTTTACCGTTAAGGCGGTGGCACTGCTCAAACTGACATTGTTATCAGAAGCAAAGGCGTTCATATCTTTTCCTTGATTTGCCGCTATGATCTGTTCTGCCTTACGCTCTTTTCTGATTTCAGGAAGTGCAGTTGCTGAGGCATCCTCAGGAGTCATAAGACCTTTTTTGTATTTCTTGGTCAATTGTACAATGGCATATCCATTGTTTACGTTAAATCTTCTTATGTCGCCCACACTGGTCTCATCATTAAAGGCCCATTGCACAATGCTACGCTGTGACCCCAAACCGGGAAGGTTCTCTTCCATTTCCTTGATTTTGTTCACAGGTCTTACGGTGTAGCTGCTCTCTCTGGCGATGTCTCCAAAATTTTCAGGTTCATCATCCAAAGTGGCCATTTCAAATTTGGTAGCATCCGTGAACAGCGTGTTGATGGTCTCTTCGGAAGGCTCAATCTCCCTAGAAAGCGTAGCTACTTGAACCACATCTTGCTTATCATCAATTTTAACGACATGGTAACCAAATTCTGTTTCTATCAAATCTATGGTTCCTACAGGGTTGTTGAAACAAAAGTCATTGAACTCATCGGCCATAACACCTTCTTGAAAATATCCCAAATCCCCACCTCGTGGTGCAGAGGGTCCATCAGAATTTTCGCGGGCCAAGGTAGTGAAGATTGTACCTTCTTGTTTGGCCTCGGCCAAAAGCTCCTTGGCTCTCGCCTCAGCTTCTTCCTTGGTTCTAGTAATGTTTGGATTGGCACGCTCAGCACCTTCCCAAGTGATAAGGATATGACTTGCTTTTACCGATCCATTTTCTTTCTTGTCCATGATCTTGGACACGCGGTAAAAATCACCATCCTTGTATGGGCCATAGATTTCACCAACGCCCAAACTCATTAAAGTGTCCGAAGCAATGGCTGGCAAATCATTCTTGGCTTTGTAAATGGTATCGAATTTGGTATCTGAATTTCGGTCCAAAAATGCAGCCATGTCCGTGGTGTTCTTAAACCCGGGGATGGTATCGGTAGTGTCCCTTTCCTCAGAATATTCTACTGTATCACTCAACAAGGCCGTAATGGCATCTTTTACTGCAGTTTCATCTTCGGCAGATGCTTTTTCCTCAAAATATACAAAGCGAATGTCCCTTGCTTTTTCTTGTTGAAATTGGTCTTGGTGCTTGCTGACGTAGGACTGAATCTCGTCTTTGGACACCTGTATGGTACTATCTGGAATGGAAGTGTATGGCACTCGAACATATTGGATGTCCACTTTTTTATTAGCCAATTGATAATCAAACTCCCCTTCAGCCAATGTAGCACCTACGCCACCTTTAATGAGGTTGAAGTATATTTGTTCTTTGGCAGCTTGAATGATGGACTTTTCATCTTGCAACCAAGCATCATATCTGAGTGGATCGTTGGCCCTCCAATCAGCAATGGCACTTTTAAAGACTTCTTCATTAAAGATTCCATTTTCATCCAAAAAGTCTGGAATTTGAGCATAGCCCGATGTTTTTACAAACTCAATGATCTGATCGCTCTCCACATCAATCCCCAAATCTTCAAATTGTTGATTAAGGATGGCTTTTCTCACTTCTTGATCGTACACCGTGTTCACCAATTGGGTTGAGGAGAAATTGGGGCCATATCTTCTTGATGCAGTTTCCACCTCTCTTCTAAAGTCGTTAATGGAAATACTCTCCCCATTAATCTCAGCCACTTCGGAGCCCATTTTACCCCCAGCAAGATCATTGCTGGTAAAGACCCCGGATATTACAAATGCGAACAACGCCATACCTATGATCAGGATTAAAATGGTTGTCCGTTTTCTAATATTCTCTAATATTGCCATTTTACTGCTTGTTTACTTTAATTTCAGTGGGCGAAAATACCACTTTCTTTTCAAATAGGAAAGGGTAAAAAGTGCTGGAAATTGTTAATCCTCAGCGTGAACACGCACACTGACCAAATCGATTTTGGTATTGGATACCTCTAAAATATGGAAGGTAAAATTCTCAATCCTCACTTCTGAATCCTGTTCGGGAATCTCACCGGTCTCGTTCATAATCAATCCACCCAGGGTTTCATATTCTTCGCCTTCGGGTAGTTCCAGTTTATAGGTTTCGTTGATGTAGTCCACCTCTAAACGTGCGGAAAATTTATATACGTTTTCACTGATTTGCTCTTCATGAAGGTCGGTGCTGTCGTGCTCGTCCTCAATTTCACCAAAAAGCTCCTCAATAATGTCCTCCACGGTAAGAAGTCCGGATGTACCCCCGTATTCATCCAACACCACGGCGACACTTTTGCGTTTTTTGGTAAGCACGTTCAAAATATCCTGAATGAGCATGGTCTCTGGAACAAATTCCACGGGAAGCAGAATACTTTTTATGGTCTTTGGTTTTTTAAAGAGTTCGTAGGAATGCACATAGCCAATGATTTCGTCAATACTATCCTTAAAAATCAATATCTTGGAATAGCCGGTTTCGGTGAACAATTTGGTGAGGTTCTTTGGGGTTTCATCAATCTCCACTGCCGTAATCTCTGTTCGGGGCACCATGACCTCCCGTGCCTTTACGGTAGAGAATTGTAGGGCATTCTGAAAAATCTGTATTTCGGAATCCACCACATCTTCTTCTTCAACGGTTTCCATCTGTTCGGTAATGTAATCGCCCAATTCCAGTTTGGTAAAAGACAATTGCACTTCATCCCCATCGGTTTTGAAAAACACTTTTAGAATAAAGTCGGAAACCTTGATCACAAACCAAGAGATGAACGAAAACAGGATATAAAAGAAATACGCTGGAACGGCAAAAACCTTTAATAGGGTATTGGAATAAATCTGGAAGAGCACTTTGGGCAAAAATTCTGCCGTAAACAGAATGATCAGGGTTGAAATTACGGTTTGGGACACCAGACTAAAATCCGTAAGCAGGACATTTAAAAAATCATAGTTTGTAGGGAGCAGGCTTTGGAACCACTCCATAAGCACATCGCCCATGAACAGTCCATAAATGACCAGGGCTATATTGTTTCCTATGAGCATGGTGGCAATAAACTTTGAGGGTTTATCGGTAAGCCATGTGAGCAATTTGGCCAAAAGGCCTTCTTGTTTCTTTTCAATTTCAATGTGAATCCTATTGGCTGAAACAAAGGCAATTTCCATTCCTGAAAAGAAAGCCGAAAACAATAAAGATAGGACTATGATGATTACCGAGGTGTCCAAGGCTATTGTTGATTATCCTTTTTGTGCTGTTCGAAACGTTTGCGGTATCTTCTTCTAAAGACGAACATGGCTATTGAAACCACCGCAAAGAAAATAAAGATATAGGTCTCCTTGGGGTCTATACTCCAAAGGGTAATGATCTTGTAAATAGAAATGGCGGCAACGGCCAAATAAAGGTATTCTGTGTATCGTAAAAATTTGATCATGTTATTCTTCTTCTTTAATGGTCATAAGGCCATAGGTTTTGTGGGCCTTGAAGAAACTGAAATCTTTATTGAAGTCCATTCCTTCGCCATCCATTACGGTTCCATCCTCTGGATTGGTATAGGTGAAGGCCCCTTCGGTGAAAATCCAGTTGTTCTTTCTATCGAAAAACAGTTGGGGTGTTTCCAACTTTTTTCCATCATGGGTCTCAATCACCACATTCCCTTGCAAATCTATCAAGTTGGTCTGTGAATACACAATACCATAGTCTGCGGAAATTACACTTTTTTGGTTTTTCTCATCGTAGAAATCAACCTTAAGCCCGTCTGGAAAGGTACGGAATTTAAAGCTTTGGTTGTCAAAATCTTCGGATATGGGACTTGTGAGTACCGCAATGACCCTTGATCTTGATGAATCTTGGGAACTTAGTTCTTCTATACTCTCGGTATAGGTTAAGGTAAAGTTTT
>JAUIBH010000177.1 GCA_030427985.1 Bacteroidia bacterium
GATAACTTCCTCACCATTGGTTTCGATTTGTTTTCTGAGTACCATTTCTCCTTTGGGCCAATGTTCCTTTAGGTCGAGACTATCAAATGGCTCATGGGGGAAGAGCTGTCGATACCTTTCTTTTTCCATTATCTGCCCTTCTGGTAAACCCCAAGGTTTTTTTCGGAATACGTGATCAGGTTCTTTTAGCTTAAATATCTTTATCTACAGTTGGGCGGGTATAGGTTGGGAATTCAGATTTTGAGCACTTACACTTATACTGTTGGATTCTTCTTTGTTCAATGTAGAGGCCATTTTAAGATTGGTCTGTAGATTATGATAGCCTACCCGGACAGTGGTTTCGGCGGACCTTGTTTCTCCATTGATGTCTGTGACATCCGCTGAGATGTCATAGGAATAAATGGGTTTATGCGTTTTGGAAATGGTGGAATCTGGGATGGATACAAATGGAATTTCAAAGCTTCCTTTCCCATTTGTTTCAACTTCACCTTGGGCTATGATCTGTGCCTCACTTTGATAGTACAGACTACCACGCAATGAGGTCAAATTTCGTTTTACGGTGTATTGCACCTTCGCATTTTTAATAGCCGTACCAAGCAGTGCATTGGCATTACCCTTGACCACAACGGAATCCCCGACCAGAAGGTTTTCCTTTACCTCTTCAAAATTCACTTCAAAACGCGGTCTTTTGTACTCCTCCACCGAGAAATAGACTTCGGCCATTTCAAAATCATCGATTTTGTACCAGTAGGGGTCTTCATCCTCTTCATCGGTTCCATAATCTTCATCCATTTCGATTGAGAACTCTCCCGTTAGTACATTTCGGGGTATCTCATATTGGCCATGGACAGAACCAAAATCATTGGTCTTTAATCGTATTTCTTTGATTTCCTCATTATTGGCATCATAGATGAACAGGGTCACCCATGTGTTCGGCACAACCTTGGTTTTTCCCTTTTTTTGTTCCGTTAGGATTCCCTTGAAATAAAGGGTTTGTCCTGGGCGATATATACTTCGGTCCAAAAATAGTGACATTTTGGCCAGGCGCTCATCCTCATTATTGGAATAGTTGCTTTTTGCATACAATCTTTGATCATAGTTTACAATGGTGTCCGGCTCTTTGCTGGCCACGACCTTTAAATCATAAAAATCTTTTTTTGATCGTTTTACCGAGAAGGAACCCTTAGCATCGGTCTCTCCCATTTTAACGTAGTCTTCGTCATCTGTCAAGGTAAGTTTGGCTCCTTGAATTGGGTGTCCGTTTGAACGGTCCAGTAATTTAAAATCAAGACTGTTTTCGGTCATTGTAGAGAGCAACACCAAGTTCGTGGCTTGGACTTTCTCATATGCATATATTTCATTGAGGGCTAATGGATTCCCAACTTTGGATGCAATGATCAAGTGGCTGCCCATAGGGAGTTCAGGAAAGTCGATCTCTATGTCGTGACTGTAGAAATCCTTTTTCTTTTGTAGGCTGTAAGACTTTTTGGCAATGTGTTTTGTAGTTTTGATCACATTCAGTGCAAGACTGTCACGCTTATACGAGTAGGTGTCCGTAAAGTATTCGTTGGGGATAGGATAAATGGAGATATAAAGGGAATCTATGTTTTTAAAAGTGACCTTTCCAAGAAATGGTTTTTGGGGAATGACATTTTTCTCTACCTCAATATCCAATTCTTGTTTTTCAATCTTGGTTTTTAAAATTTTGCAGAGCAGGCCACCATCCGAGTTTGGATATTTATCGATTATTTCTTTGCACAAGTTATAGGCCCTGATTCTTTGTTCCGCAAGTAGTGGGTCATTTTTGGCATTGTTGCTATTGGTCGCATTGAACAAGCTTTCCGCGATTTCATAGGCTATGATTCCGGAGACTCGATGGTCAGGATATTTTTCATATAGCCGTTGCAACCCGTTCAAATACAATCGATTTCTATTTTCCAACGGAGAGTTGTCCCTTGAAAACTTCAATCTTTGGATCACCACATCTACATATGCTATGGTGTCGTTGTTTTTGTGAAAGGTTTCCAGTTCTTGGAACAGCTTTAAGGCCCTTTGATTCGAAAAAATACTGTCAACGGTCTTGAAGGGCTCTTTGACAAATTCTTTCGTGGATTCAAAAATCACGGGGTCGTTAAGGAAAAACCGTTCTTCGGGCCTATTTACATACCATCGGTCGATCTTATGAAAGGCTAGGACCCTGTGCATCAAAAAGTCGTAGAGGGTGGGCCTATACTTCTTGGAGGTATTGCTCTCCGTTAGAATTGCCTTAAACTGATCAATCGGTATTTCTTTCAGCTCATTGGTATGCTGTAATGATTGTTTGTGGAGTTCTCCTATATGGGCTACTAAAGTATTGGCATC
>JAUIBH010000178.1 GCA_030427985.1 Bacteroidia bacterium
TATTATGTTGAATCACCAGCAATGCGAGGTTTAATGCAAAAACTCCAAGTTAAAGATTATCTAGGCTTAGTTGCAGCGAGTTCCGTAATTCGCCCTGGTGTTTCTAGTTCGGGAATGAAAAACGAATATATCAAAAGACATAGGAATCCTGAATTAAGAAAGTTGGCCAATCCAATACTAAATAAGATTATGCCCGAAACATACGGTATTATGGTGTACCAAGAAGACGTCCTCAAAGTTGCCAATCAATTTGCAGGCTTAACCTTGGGAGAAGCAGACGTCCTTAGAAGGGGTATGAGTGGAAAATTCAGATCCAGGGAAGAATTCTTAGCAGTTGAGAAAAAGTTTTTTTTGAACTGCAGGGAAAAAGGATATAGCGAAAAGTTGACCACAGAAGTTTGGGAACAAATAAAAAGTTTCGCGGGTTATGCCTTTGCAAAGGGTCATTCCGCCTCATATGCAGTTGAAAGCTATCAAAGCTTGTTCCTAAAGTGTTACTACCCTTTGGAATTCATGGTAGCTGTTCTCAACAATGGGGGAGGGTTTTATAGTGCAGCGCATTATATCCATGAAGCGAAAATGCAGGGGGGAATAATCCATCCACCTTGCATTAACAATAGTGATCACCCAACCAGCATCAAAGGAAATCTTATCTTTTTAGGGTTTGGCTACTTGAAGAATTTAGAATCTCTCACCATTGCTCGATTTCTCACAGAACGTCAATTAAATGGGCAGTACCAATCTTTGGATGATTTTATCGATAGGGTTTCCATAAGTATTGACCAGCTCACTATTTTGATTAGAATTGACGCCTTTCGATTTACCGGAAGCCCAAAAACCGAACTTATGTGGCAGGCAATCTTTAAGTTAAATGCCTACCGCTCCAGTAACCGTCAGCCTTTATTGTTCAGGCCTAAGCACAAAAAATTTGTGTTACCCAAATTGAACACGGGGTGGTTAGAAAATGCATATGACCAAATGGAACTATTGGGATTTCACCTCTTTGATCATTTTAAACTAATTGATGAAGAGCTACGTAGTCAACTCCGGAAAAAAGATTTTAGAAAGAATAACGGTGCCAAAATTCTTATCTATGGTGTTTTGGTAAACACCAGGTTTCACAATACATCTGCAGGTAAAAAAATTAGGTTCTGCACGTTTACGGATTTAGACGGTGAGTACTTTGACACGGTGCATTTTACCAAAGTTGTAGATAAATACCCCATTCATGGTAAGGGCGTTTATGCATGCTACGGAACCGTTTCTGAAGAGTTTGGGTTTTACAGTCTGGACGTTATTTGGTCGAACAAAATTTCAATAAAATCAGACCCTAGAAGCCTTGATAGTGCTATTCCTAAAATTGACAGGACGTTAAATAGAAAAAGTAGCGAGTTTTTCCTACAGAATAAGCGTGATAAATTGTAATAATTTACTTATTTTAACGTTGTGTTTAGGTTCCCCCCTAGAAATAGTATGACTAAATGTTTACCAAACAGAACCAACTTAACCCCAGAAGGCAAAAGGTGTGGGCGTTTCTAACGGCCATTATACCAATCTTCTGTTATGCTCAGGTCCAAATACCACAAACACCAAATCCCGCTTCTTTTCAAATCCATACTACCGTAGGAAATAGTCCTATTGTCCCTACCCCAAGTACTAGATATCAAAATGTAAATTTTGGCAATGACAAACACCGTCAACAAATGGCAATGTATGAAGCCGATGCGAAGAGAGTGGCTCAAGCTGAAGAAATGAGAAAGATGGCCATTAAAGAAGCCGAAGCGTATTCATCAAATGGTGCAAAAGTCTCACTTCCCTCTTATAAAAATGCAAGGGGAACAGAACATTACAGAAATGCTTACGCTCAATTACTCTCCATGATAGATGGCCAGTTTTCTACTAGGAAGGCAACTTTTGTTATTGAAAACGCATATTACGAGGGTGAAAAGCAATATCCGGAGTTTGAACGAACCATAAAACAAACAGGGGATTTTCTAAGGGAAAAAATGCGGGAACTCGATTTAGACCAAAAAAGCAACTTGGCCAAAAACTATTTATTGTTCCAATTCTTCGCGGATACCTTGGAGCTTGAATCAAAAGGGTTAAAGCATTTTCCGTTTTCATACGACTTTGAAGATTATTGGGGTAAAAAGGACTGGAGTAAAATGTTTGTCCATAAGCTTTTATTGACTGGTAAAGGCCAATGCAGCTCATTACCCAAACTCTATTTGATTTTAGCTGAAGAAATTGAGGCGGAAGCACACTTGGCATTGTCACCAAACCACTCTTATATTAAATTCCCAGATGATGAAGGAAGATGGCATAATATTGAACTTACGAACAATATGCTTTCAA
>JAUIBH010000006.1 GCA_030427985.1 Bacteroidia bacterium
AGATAATTAAAAACCCCATAAAATGGGCGTTTCAAGACATATAAAACCATTTGAGACCATAAAGAGACTGACTCATAATCAGGGGGTCCCTGGTTCGAGCCCAGGTGGGACCACCTAAAACCCTTTCAAGTCACTGATTTGGAAGGGTTTTTTATTTATACAAATGAAATTTGGGGATTTTTTAGAACATACGGTTAAAAGATTAATCTTAAATTGAATGTCAAAAATCTACCATGAGCAATAACGAACCCAAGCCATTTTATATCAACCGAAGAAACTTTTTAAAAGGGTCCACTGCAGCCTTGGCGTTATCATCATTTGGCGCTTACGGGCTGGACTTGATGTATTCCCCAAGAAAAATAAATGTGGGCCTTATTGGTTGCGGGTGGTATGGTAAAAGCGATTTGTTCAAACTGATTCAGGTGGCTAATGTTGAGGTGGTTTCGTTATGCGATGTGGACCAAAACTATTTGGAGGAAGCCGCAAAACTGGTTTCAGAACGGCAGAAATCGGGTAAAAAACCTCGTTTATATAAGGATTACCGCAAAATGCTGGCCGAAAAGGATTTGGACATTGTGCTTATCGGTTCTCCAGACCATTGGCATGCCCTGCAAGCCATTGAAGCCATGGAATCTGGGGCGCACTTGTACCTTCAAAAGCCCATAAGTCTTGATGTTCTGGAAGGCGAGGCCATTTTGGCTACCGCCCGAAAGTTGGGAAAAAAGGTTCAAATAGGAACACAGCGAAGAAGCACCCCGCACTTGGTTGAGGGCAAGAAAAATATTATTGACGCGGGATTGTTGGGCAAAATATCCCATGTGGACATGTGCTGCTATTATCACATGCGATGGAATGCGAATCCACCCGTTCAGGAAATTCCAGATTATTTTGATTACGACCTTTGGTCGGGGCCCGCTCCTATGAGGCCTTTTATTGGTGTGCCGCACCGAACTTGGCGTGCTTTTATGGAATATGGAAATGGGATTGTGGGTGATATGTGTGTCCACATGTTGGATACGGTACGGTGGATGCTAGGGCTGGGATGGCCCAAAAAAGTGAGCTCCACTGGAGGAATTTACGTGCAAAAAGACTCCATTGCCAATATTTCGGATACCCAGACCGCTGTATTTGAATTTGATGAGCTCAACTGCATTTGGCAGCACCGGAGTTGGGGAACCCCTCCCGACCCCGAATACCCATGGGCCTTTTTTATTTATGGGGAAAAGGGAACTTTAAAGGGAAGCGTACACAAGTACGAGTTTATTCCAAATGACGGTGGTAAAACCATTAAAGGGGAGGCAGTTTTCGAACGCGAGCAATACCCAGAGGATTTAAAAGAAAAGGACATCGAATTGCATACCGCTCCAGCAACTCGGGCACACATGTTGGATTTACTGGCCGCCATTGAGCAAGACACATTGCCTGTGGCGGATGTGGAAGAAGGTCACATTTCCACCGCAAGCTGCATCATGGCCAATCTTTCTATGGACTTGGAACGCCCTTTGATTTACAACCCTCAACAAAGAATCATTGTTGATGACTCCGAGGCCACAGCCTTATTAAAACGGGAGTATCGTGGCTCGTGGCAGCACCCTTCGGAAACCAAATTGTAATTACTTGATCTAAAAATTGCGGCTAGAAACTTCAATTCACCGCCCATAGACTTACTTTACTCCTCAGGATTCCGTAATTTCCAACGAAATTCTAACTCACTCAAAAAATGATTCTAAAAATTGCAAACCTCAAAGCGTTGCTATTTTCCGTAGTGATGACTTTGGCCTTCACTTCATTCACTATTGCACAAAATGTTCCATCTCCCAAGGACGTGTACGGATTCAATGTTGGCGATGATTATCAACTGGCAGATTACACTCAAATTGAAGATTATTTGACCAAGCTGGACAATGCTTCCAACCGTGTTAAAAAAATTGAGATTGGCGAAACGGTTCTGGGTCGCAAAATGTACCTGCTGTTCATTTCCACCGAAGAAAATTTGGCCCAATTGGACAAATGGAAAGACATCAGCACTAAATTGGCCAGAGTTCAGGTTGATGATAATGCAGCAGAAATGCTTTCTCAAGAAGGCAAAGCGATTGTATGGATTGATGGTGGAATGCATTCCACCGAGTTGGCCCATGGGCAAATGACTTCTGAATTGGCATATACCATGGCCACTTCGGAAACACCAGAGATGCAAAAAGTGCGGGAAAATGTGATTACCCTGTTAATGCCCGTTATGAATCCTGATGGATTGGACATTGTGGTGGATTGGTATCGAAAAAACCGAGATACGCCCTATGAAACTTCAAGACCTCCCATTCTCTATCATTATTATATGGGGCACGACAATAACCGGGACTGGTTTATGAACACCATGCCAGAGACCTATAATGTCACTAAAATCTTGTACAATGAATGGTACCCACAGATTGTGTACAACCATCACCAATCGTCACCATCGTGGACCAAGATTTCCATTCCGCCTTATGCGGACCCCGTTAATCCGAAGATTCACCCCGCTGTAACCGCTGGTGTAAGTGAGGTAGGTTCGGCCATGTCCAAGCGCTTTTCGTTGGAAAACATGCCGGGTGCCATTGCCGATAATTTTTATACCATGTTCTGGAATGGTGGTGGGCGAACTGTGCCTTATTATCATAATATGATCGGTATCCTTACCGAAACAGGGCATACTTCCCCAACCCCACGATTCTACGACCCTGAAAAACTTCCAAAAACAGTTGCTGGGGGAACACCCACGGATGGAACGGACATCATGTACCCCGACCCTTGGAAAGGCGGGGAATCCCATTTTAGGGATGCGGTAGATTATATGCTCACGGCAACTTGGGCAGTATTGGATTTGGCGGCGGACAGAAAGAGCAATTACCTCTACAACATTTACAAAATGGGAGCTTTTGCCATTGAAAAAGCCAAGACCGAAGGGCCATTTGCCTACGTGATTGGCAAAGACCAGTGGGATTCCTTTGAAGCGGTTAATTTGGTAAATGTGCTGTTGCAAGGCGGAATTGAAATTGAAAAGGCAACCAAGGATTTTACCATTGGCGATACCAAATACGAAAAAGGCTCCTATGTGATCTATGGCGGGCAGGCGTTTCGACCTTATTTGTTGGACTTGATGGAAAAGCAGGACTATCCCACACGTTTTCAATACCCTGGTGGGCCACCGGACACCCCTTATGATCTGGCGGGATGGACCTTACCCATGCAAATGGGAGTTGACGTTGCTAAAATAGCAGCGCCTTTTGATGTCTCAACAGAAAAGGTTACTGGAAAAGTTGAATATTATGAAGGAGGCCTCAACCGAAATGGTTCGTATGGATATGCCCTTAACGTAAATACCAATGCTTCAGTTGCGGCCGCCAACAAAATTTTAAAAGCTGGAGGAACAGTGTATAAGTCGATGACTGATTTCAAAGCAGGGAAGTTTTCTTTTCCAGCTGGATCTTTTGTGGTTACGGGAGATAAGGCCGTAATGGAATCCTTGGCTGATGACTATGGTTTGGAGTTCACGGGCTTGATGGCAAAACCAGAGGTTCAGCTGACCAAACTTCACTTGCCCAAAGTTGGACTCTACAAGTCGTGGGTGGCCAATATGGATGAAGGTTGGACTCGCTTCGTGATGGATGAGTATGGGTTTGATACCGATACCCTTCACGATGTGGATATTAAAACGGTGGATTTGTCCAAGTACGATGCCATCATTCTTCCCTCGCAAGAGGCAAAATCTATTTTACATGGCCATACCCCTTTGGAAATGCCTGAAAAATTTACCGGAGGTGTAGGGCTGGAAGGTTCGCTCGCCCTGAGCAATTATGTGAAGCAGGGTGGCACTTTGTTGGCCTTTGATGCTGCCAGCGATTTTGTCATTGAGCAGTTCGGATTGCCATTGAAAGATGCCGTTGAGGGTGTGGATAGCAAGGACTTTTTCATACCAGGCTCTTTGATCAAAACCGGAATAGACACTACAAACCCACTGGCCTTTGGTATGAAGGATACGGTTTCGGTGTCCTTTAATAAAAGTAGGGCCTTTACTATTGACAAACAGAGCAAAAAGGGTGAAGGCGGCGTAGAAAACATTAAAGATGCCCCTAAACCAGACGTTGAGGTAATAGCCACCTATGCGGAAAAGAACCTTTTGATGAGCGGTTGGGCCATGGGTGAAAACAAGTATATCGCCAAGAAACCTGCAATGGTCAAAGCAAAATACGGAAAAGGGGCCGTGATTCTGTACGCTTTTAGGCCACAATTTAGAGCACAGCCTCGTGGCACCTATAAATTGATTTTTAATGCGATTTATCAGGGGGCATCGGATTAAAAAACATTTAGAAATTGAGTAAAAACCCATCAGCTACTGATGGGTTTTTACTTTCTGTTATTTAAAAAGAATGGCAATGGCCCCAATAGCAGTTACAATCAAAATAAAGCGTTTGTAATTTTTTTCGTTGATTTTCTTCACAATCACAACCCCGAGAAAGAGCCCTACCAAAATGGCAGGTAGTAACCTAAGGTTGATCATGAGGCTTTCCATAGTAACCGTTTTCCAAACAAAGATGTGAAAGGGAAGCTTGAACGTGTTGGTAATAAAAAAGAGCCAAGCAGCTGTACCCACGAATTCATTCTTGGGCAAGCGCATGCCTAAAAAGAAAATGTTGGTAAAGGCCCCGGCCAAATTTCCGATCATGGTGCAAATCCCGGCCATGATGCCCATAGACCCCGCAAACAGCCAATGGGTGGGAACATGTTCCGATTTCCTTTGGTCCCACGAATACAATAGCCCTAAACTGATAAAAATTACGGTGACCATGCCCCATTTGAATTCCCGTTCCGGAAGGTCTTTACCGATGAGGACACCAATAAAGATGCCCAGAATCATCCATGGGAGAAAGCGTAAAATGTATTTCCATTGGGTATGCCTATTGTAATAGATAACCGCAAAGATGTCACCCACAATCAACAAGGGAACAATCAACCCCGTTGAAGCTCTGGAACCAAAGGCCAAAGCCATGAGGGTAACGTTGAAAATGGACATTCCCTTCAAGCCCGCCTTGGAGACCCCCATAAGAAACACGGCTGTACCAGCCATAACCCAAGAGGCAATTGAAATTTGGGAGAGGGGAGAAAGGTCCATTCGGTTTATTGGTTAAGAACAAAAGTAACCTAAAAAGATGTCTTTATTAGGGCTATCAGCTCCTCAATTCTAGCAATCGGGCCACATACTTGCCTACCACATCAAACTCAAGATTTACTACAGCTCCCACTTTATAGGTATGGAAACGGGTGTGTTCATACGTATACGGAATAATGGCCACACTAAAGCTGTCCTTTTTGGAATCGACTACGGTAAGGCTTACCCCATCTACAGTAATGGACCCCTTTTCAATGGTAATATTATTCAGTTTGGAATCATACTGAAAGGTAAAGAACCAGCTTCCATCTTTTTCTGCAATGGAAGTACAAACGGCGGTTTGGTCCACATGCCCTTGTACAATATGGCCGTCCAACCGAGCCCCTAAAAGCATGGCGCGCTCTAAATTCACGACATTTCCCACCTTCAAATTGCCCAAACTGGTCTTGTTCAAAGTCTCTTCAATGGCGGTCACTGTGTAGGAGTCACCATCGAGGGAAACCACCGTAAGGCATACCCCGTTGTGGGACACACTCTGATCAATTTTCAATTCTTGGGTAATGCTGGACGAAACTGTAATGTGCAAATTTCCGCCTTCTTTTTCGAGCTTTTCAACTTTCCCCAAAGTCTCTATAATACCTGTGAACATGAATGTTATTAATTGACTAGCTTTGTAGTGCAAAAGTAGCTATATCAGTATTGATTCTATGAAAGAAACACCAAAAATAAAGCTTGGGATTTCCATTGGGGACCTAAACGGCATTGGGTGCGAAGTGGCGCTCAAGACTTTTGAAGATGCCAGAATGTTAGATTTCTGCACCCCCGTCATTTTTGCATCGAACAAGACCATCTCCCAGCAAAAATCGGATTTGGGCATCGATATTACCTTTAATGGAGTGAGAGATGCATCCCAGGTGGTGGAAGGAAAAATCAATATTGTGAATGTATGGAAAGAAGTTCCCAACATTGAATATGGAAAAGCTACCGAAGAGGGAGGAAAATACGCCATTAAATCCCTCCGAGCGGCTGTGGTTGCACTGAAGGAAGAAAAGATAGATGTGCTGGTTACGGCACCCATCAATAAGAACAACGTGCAAGCCGATGATTTCAAATTTCCTGGCCATACCGACTTTTTGGCCCAAGAACTCAATGGGGAAAGCTTGATGTTTATGGTGGACGATACCCTTCGGGTTGGATTGTTGACGGACCACATCGCCGTTAAGGATGTAGCCCATGCCATTACCCCAAAATTGATTCGACATAAAGTGGCCACCATGGAAAAGTCGCTAAAAATGGATTTTGGAATTCGTAGGCCTAAAATTGCGCTCTTGGGTATAAATCCACATAGTGGCGATAATGGAACCATTGGTGAGGAAGATGACAAAATCATGAAACCCGCAGTTCAAGAACTCTTCAACAAGGGAACCTTGGTGTATGGTCCCTATTCGGCGGACAGTTTTTTTGGCTCCAGCACCCACACCCATTTTGATGCGGTTCTGGCAGCCTATCACGATCAAGGGCTAATTCCGTTCAAAACACTTTCTTTTGGAAAAGGCGTGAATTACACCGCGGGATTGGAGCGGATCAGAACCTCCCCTGACCATGGTACCGCCTATGAAATTGCAGGAAAAGGTAAGGCTGATGAAAGTTCCTTTAAAGAAGCGGTTTTTATGGCAATTAAAGTCTTTAAGAACCGTTCAGAATATATAGAATTGACTCAAAACCCATTGCAAAAACAAAAAACCAAGCGAGCGAGTTAAAAACTTGTGCTTGGATTTGATATTTGTTAGCTTTGGAATTGCAGTTTTACAAATAAGTAGTATCTTTGCACCCGCCTTTACGGGCTGGTACACAAACCCTAAGTGTAGAAACGATGAAGCTGAAGGAGTTTTTTATCCCTTTTTCAGGATTGAAAGTGGGGAAACATGAATTTGTGTACAAGATTGATAATTCGTTCTTTGAATCTTTTGAATACCAAGAGTTTAACGGAGCTTCCGTTCAAGTGACTGCCGTTTTGGAAAAAATGAGCACCATGATGGAACTTGAAATAGAAGCAAAGGGCACGGTAAATGTGGACTGTGATCTAACGGGGGAACCTTATGATCAACCTATTAGTTCAGATTTGCATTTGGTGATCAAGTTTGGGGAGGAATACAATGATGAGGATGATGAAATCTTGATTATTCCCCACGGAGAGCACCAGTTCAACATTGCACAGTATATCTATGAGATGTTGGTGCTGGCCGTTCCACAAAAACGGGTTCACCCTGGAGTTGAAGACGGAACACTGAAGTCGGACATCTTGGACAAGCTGGAAGAATTACAGCCAAAAGAGAACAAAGGAGCATCAGAAAAAACAGATCCCAGATGGGATGATTTAAAAAAGTTACTAACGGACAAATAGGTTTATAATGGCACATCCTAAAAGAAAAACATCAAAGACCAGAAGGGACAAAAGAAGAACCCACTACAAAGCTGTGGCCCCTACAATTGCTAAGGATTCAGCAACTGGAGAAATGCACTTGTACCACAGAGCACATTGGCACGAAGGTAAATTGTACTATAGAGGCCAAATTTTAATTGACAATACTGAAGAAGAGACTGCGGCCTAACCGCAACCTTCTCAAAATAAACCAACTCCCGTTTTACTGCAACGGGAGTTTTTTTATGGGCCCAAGTTCTGATTTAAAATAGAACCCGTTTTGACCAAAAAGTCATATAAAATGACTAATTTTCACCGCTTTTGGGTCAAACTTCAATGTTTTTGACAATAAAAGAGACGCTAAAATGAAGAAAACAACAGCGGCAATCACAGCTGTAGGAGGATACGTTCCAGATTTCGTTCTGTCTAACAAAGTACTGGAAACCATGGTTGATACCAATGATGAATGGATCACTACCAGAACAGGAATCAAAGAGCGAAGAATCTTAAAAAAAGAAAACGCCGGAACCTCATTTATGGCCATCAAGGCTGCTGAGGATTTGATACAGAAAAGTGGGGTAGACCCTTCTGAAATTGATTTTGTATTGGTGGCCACGGCCACACCAGACCTTCCGGTCGCATCAACTGCAGCGTATGTAGCTTCAGAAATTGGCGCTGTGAATGCTTTTGCTTACGATTTACAAGCGGCATGTTCCAGCTTTTTGTATGGGATGTCAACCGCAGCTAGTTATATTGAATCAGGAAGATATAAGAAAGTGTTGGTAATCGGGGCCGATAAAATGTCATCCATCATTGATTATACGGATCGTACTACTTGCATCATTTTTGGTGATGGTGCCGGTGCCGCTCTTTTTGAGCCGAACGAAGAAGGGTTAGGGTTACAAGATGAATACCTGCGATCAGACGGTGTGGGACGTCAATTTTTAAAGATCGATGCTGGGGGCTCCATTTTGCCCGCATCCGAAGAAACCGTAAAGAACAAAAGACATTATGTATATCAAGACGGCAAATCTGTTTTTAAGTTTGCCGTTTCCAATATGGCCGATGTATCTGCATTGATTATGGAACGCAACAACCTTACCCATGAAGATGTGCAGTGGTTGGTACCACATCAGGCCAATAAACGTATTATTGATGCCACCGCAAACCGAATGGGCGTAGCCCCTGAAAAGGTGATGATAAACATAGATCGGTACGGAAATACAACATCTGCTACCTTGCCCCTATTGTTATTTGATTATGAAAAACAATTGAAAAAAGGGGATAATTTAATTTTTGCCGCCTTTGGCGGAGGGTTTACATGGGGTTCCATTTACCTAAAATGGGCCTATAATTCAAAATAGCACACTACTAACTAAATTATATTCCATGGACATTAAGGAAATTCAAAGTTTGATCAAGTTTGTCGCCAAATCGGGCGCCAGCGAGGTGAAATTGGAGATGGAAGACCTCAAGATAACTATCCGGACGGTCAGCAGCAGTTCAAGTTCCCCAGAAACAACCATTGTACAGCAAATACCTGTACCCCAAGCACAATCTGCCCCTCCAGTGGCCCAGGCTCCTGCTGCCCAAGAACCCGCTGCAACCAAAACAGAATCAGAATCAAAATCCGATGATTCCAAATATATCACTATAAAATCACCCATTATTGGAACATTCTATAGAAAGCCATCCCCAGACAAACCACCGTTTGTTGAGGTAGGTTCCACTGTGAACCAAGGCGATGTTCTTTGTGTGATAGAAGCCATGAAACTTTTTAACGACATTGAATCTGAAGTTTCTGGTAAAATCGTAAAAGTTTTGGTTGAAGACTCTTCTCCAGTTGAATTTGACCAACCTTTGTTTCTGGTAGACCCATCATAGATAATTTTAAATGCTAAATTTTAAGTGACTAATTGCTAGTTGTTTAAAACCATTTAAAATTTAGAATCCAGACTTTAAAATTGTATTCTATGTTTAAAAAGATATTAATTGCAAATAGGGGTGAGATTGCACTTCGTATTATACGAACCTGCAAGGAAATGGGCATCAAAACTGTGGCTGTTTACTCCAAGGCCGATGAAGAAAGCCTTCACGTTCGGTTTGCGGACGAGGCTGTTTGTATTGGTCCAGCGCCCAGTCACGAATCCTATTTAAAGATACCCAATATCATAGCCGCGGCAGAAATTACCAATGCCGATGGTATTCACCCGGGCTATGGATTTCTTTCCGAAAATGCCAAGTTCTCCAAAATTTGTGCTGAGCACGACATCAAATTCATTGGTGCATCGGGCGAGCAGATTGAAAAAATGGGGGACAAGGCAACGGCCAAAGAAACCATGAAAAAAGCGGGCGTTCCTACCGTTCCCGGTTCTGATGGTTTATTGAAAGATGTTGCCCACGCGAAGAAAGAGGCCAAGAAAATGGGCTATCCCGTGATGATCAAAGCGACTGCTGGTGGTGGAGGAAAAGGAATGCGCGCCATTTGGTCCGAGGAGGAAATCGAAAAGAATTTCGAGAGTGCGGTTAAAGAAGCCACAGCTGCTTTTGGAAATGGTGGAATGTACATGGAAAAGCTCATTGAAGAGCCCAGACATATTGAAATTCAAGTAGTGGGAGACCAATATGGAAAGGCTTGTCACTTATCCGAAAGAGACTGCTCCGTACAGCGTAGACACCAAAAATTGACTGAGGAAACCCCATCACCGTTTATGACGGATTCCCTACGGGAAGATATGGGTAAAGCGGCTGTAAAAGCTGCTGAATATATCAAATACGAGGGTGCGGGAACGGTAGAGTTTTTGGTGGACAAACACCGAAACTTCTACTTCATGGAAATGAACACCCGTATTCAGGTGGAGCATCCCATTACGGAACAGGTTGTGGATTACGATTTGATTCGTGAGCAGATTTTGGTAGCCGGTGGCGTACCCATTTCAGGGAAGAACTACTATCCAAAATTGCACTCCATTGAATGCCGAATTAATGCGGAAGACCCGTATAACGACTTTAGACCTTCGCCAGGAAAAATCACAACACTTCACACGCCGGGAGGCCATGGAGTACGTTTGGACACACATGTGTACAGTGGCTACATGATTCCACCGAACTATGATTCTATGATCGCCAAGTTGATCACCACCGCCCAGACTAGGGAAGAGGCCATCAACAAAATGCGACGTGCGTTGGACGAGTTTGTGATTGAAGGGGTAAAGACCACGATTCCGTTCCACAGACAATTAATGGACCATCCCGATTATTTGGCGGGGAATTACACCACCAAATTCATGGAGGGTTTTAAAATGGATCCTAAATATCAAGATTAATATAGACCCCGATTCTCATCGGGGTTTTTTGTGCTATGGAGCTAAGCTATTGGGAATATAAGACCTGGTTGTCGCAAGTGGACTTTACCGTAATCGGAAGTGGCTTGGTGGGGCTTAATTGTGCGCTTCGGCTCAAGGAAAAATATCCCAAAAGCAAGATTTTGGTCTTGGAAAAAGGGAGTCTTCCCCAAGGTGCTAGCACCAAAAATGCAGGTTTTGCCTGTTTTGGGAGCATTTCTGAATTGGTTTCCGACCTCAAGTCCCATTCTGAGGAGCAAGTGCTTCAACTGGTTCAAAAAAGGTATGAAGGCATTCAGTTATTACGTAAGCTTTTGGGCGATACGGCCATCGGTTTTGAACAACACGGAGGTCATGAGCTTTTTCTAAGCACCAATCCAGAATTGTTTGAGAATTGTAGAAGCAGAATGGATGATTTGAACGAATTATTGCGTCCCATTTTTGGGGATGTTCCTTTCGTAAAAACGGGCAATATTTTTGGCTTTGGGAAGATTCAAGAGCAATACATTACCCACCAATTTGAAGGGCAGTTGGACACCGGAAAGATGATGCAAGCGTTGTTTCAAAAATGTTATCAGGCCCAAATTCCCATTTTAAATGGAGTAGAAGTCAAGGATATTCAAGAGGCTGGAGATAAAGCCCATATCATTGTAGATGGTTTTGAGTTTAACTCCAAACAGGTGTTTGTGGCCACGAATGGATTTGCTTCAAAATTGTTGAAATCGGAAACCGTGAAACCTGCAAGGGCACAAGTACTGGTAACTCAACCCATCAAAAACCTCAAAATTGAGGGAACCTTTCATTTTGACGAAGGATTCTATTATTTCAGAAATATTGATGACCGTATTCTGTTTGGTGGAGGTAGGAACCTTGATATGAAAACCGAGGAAACCATGGAATTTGGGAAGACCGAAATCATTCAAAATTCCTTGGAAAAACTGCTCAGCGAAGTGATTTTGCCCCATCAAAAGATAGAAATCGACCAAAGATGGAGTGGCATTATGGGTGTGGGCACGCAAAAATCACCCATAGTAAAACAACTTTCCAATTCCGTGTATTGCGGTGTCCGTCTAGGAGGAATGGGCGTTGCCTTTGGAAGTTTGGTGGGCAAGGAGCTCGCTGATTTGGCTTTATAAGTTCAAATCCAAGTTCAAGACCAAGCCCAAAAATATTGATACTTGAGTTTGAACTTGAACTTGAAGCTTGAGTTTGATTAAATCATTCGCCCATCCAATAAATTGATGATTCTTGAACCGTATTCCGCATTCTTTTCGGAATGGGTCACCTGAATAATGGTTACCCCTTCATCGTTCAATTCTTTGAACAATTCCATAATTTCTTCCCCTTGCTTGGAATTTAAGTTTCCGGTAGGTTCATCCGCTAAAATGAGTTTGGGATTGGAAATCAATGCCCGCGCCACACCAACCAACTGCTGCTGTCCACCACTCAATTGGTTCGGGAAAAGGTCTTTTTTGCCCACAATATTGAAGCGGTCCAGCATATCGGCCACTTTGGCTTTGCGCTCGGAGCCTTTTATTTTTTTGTAGAGCAAGGGCATCTCCAAATTTTCCTTTACCGTAAGCTCGTCCAATAAATGATAGGATTGAAACACAAATCCGATATATTCTTTGTAGAGATTGGCACGGTATTTCTCTTTTAGGGAATGCACCGGCTCATCCAAAAATTGATATTCACCCTCATCAAACGTGTCCAACATGCCAATAACATTAAGCAAAGTGGATTTTCCAGAACCAGAAGGTCCCATCACGGAGATGAATTCTCCTTCTTCTACATTTAGATTGATGTCTTTTAAAAGAAAGACACGTTGCCCTCCCGAGCTGACCCATTTAAAAATGTTGTTGAGTTGTAGTAGCATGTTTAATTCTATTCCGTTCGCAAACTTTTTACAGGATTGGATCGAGCCGCTTTTATGGCCTGAAAACTTACGGTAACCACAGTAATCAATAGAGCACCGATCATGGCCAAGGCAAAAATCCACCACTTTAAGATTACCCGATACGGATATTCCTGTAACCAACCGTTCATCACATAATAGGCAATGGGAACAGCAATAAAACAGGAAATAATGATGAGTTTTAAAAAGTCTTTGGAGAGCATGTTCCAAACGTTGAACACTGTGGCACCGAGCACTTTTCGCACTCCAATTTCCTTGGTGCGTTGTTCCGCTACAAATGAGGTTAGGCCAAAAAGTCCCAAGCAACTGATCAATATGGCCAAAGCGGTAAAAATACCTGATAGTGTTCCTATTCGCTCCTCTGCCGCAAATTTTTCACCATATTCCTCATCCACAAAATCATAGTGGAAAGGAACATCAGGAAAATGTTCTTTAAACACACGTTCAATAATGGCCAAATTTTGACTTGCACTTTGTTTTGGGTTCAACCGGAGATTATAGTAGGAAGCATTGTTGTGTCCATCAAAAACATAAATACCTTGTTTAACGGGTTCGTAGGGAGATTGGGCAATCATATCTTCAACAACGCCGATAACTTTTAGGGGTTCACCTGGGTTTTCCTCATCAGAATCCCGGAACAACATGCCAACAGGGTTTTCAAGGCCCAAGTATTTTACGGCAGTCTCGTTGAGTAATATAGCACTTGAATCCGAAGGAAACTCCCTAGAGAAATCCCTTCCCGCTACAATTTTTAGATTAAGGGATTTTACATATTCTGGAGAGACCTCTGTCCAAGCAAAATCCTCCTGAAATCCATCCGGTTTGCCCTCCCAGGTCCAGCCACTTCGGTTAGACCAAATTTGGGTTGTGGGGCTACTGGAAGAGGACATTTCCACAACGGCACCAGAATTCAGGAATTCGTTGCGCATTAATTCATATTTGCCATAAAACTCCGGACTCATGGTTGGTAGTTGTACCAATCCTTCCTTGTCATAGCCCACAGGACGGTTTTTGGCATGGTTGATTTGCTGCATTACAATAACGGTGCCTATTATAAAAGCTACCGAAACGGTGAACTGTAATACCACCAATACTTTCCGGGCCAGTCCTGAATGTTTCCCTGCTTGAAAAGTGCCTTTCAACACATCAACAGGCTTAAAGGAAGATAGGTACAGTGCCGGATAACTGCCCGCCAAGAGTGCGGTTATAAGGATAAAGATGATGGAAATTGCCCAAAAACTAAGTTTTGTCCAAGGAAACACCATTTCTTTTCGGGCCAATTCATTAAACCCATTTAAGGATAGGACAACTATGAACAGGGCAATAACAAAGGCAAAAAGAACGACAAGAAATGATTCTCCCAAGAACTGGTTGATCAATTGTCCTCTTTGCGACCCAATGGATTTTCGAATCCCAACCTCTTTGGCTCTTTTTTCTGATCGGGCTGTGCTGAGGTTCATAAAGTTGATGCACGCCAATAGCAATACAAAAATGCCGATAATACCAAAAAGCCATACGTATTTGATCCTTCCGCCAACCTGTTTCCCGTTTTCAAAACGGTTGCGCAAATACCAGTCTTCCATGGGCAATAGAAAAAGTTGGGGGTTGAATTCAACTGTGTCCTCGTTCAAGTTCTTTTTTACATCTTTAATGGCTGAAGTAACACTCTCCATAGTGGTATTGTCCGCAATTTGAACAAACATTTGAAAAGAATTGTTGCCCCAATTGTTTTCAGCATTTGTGACCCATTCCTGTATGGTGATGTATTTTTCCCAAGGCATTAAAAAGTCCACATCCTTAAAGGAAGTATTATACGGAATGTCCTCATATACCGCTGTGACCATCATATCATATTGCCCATTGATCTTAACGGATTTTCCCAAGGGATCTTCATTGCCAAACAAGGCTTCTGCCGTTGACGCAGAAAGCATGATGGAGCTGATTTCCCGAAGCCCATCCTTTTCTCCTTTTAGAATGTTAAGTTCCAACATTTCTGGAGCCTCACGTTGCATAAAGTTCCCAGTTCTGGAGAGACTGACATCTTTATATTTTAAATATTGGGAATTGTTCCACGATGACATGACCAAATGCTCAAAATTGTCCATATAACTATCACGAAACGCTTTTTCCAAAGGGCGAGGAATGGCGGGACCAGTGCCTGTTTCACCGTTAAAAGTCTGGGACTGGTAGATTTGCGCAATTTTGTTTTTGTTGGAGAAATAATTGTTGTGTGATAACTCATCTTGTATCCACAGCCCTATAATCAAAGCTACGGCCATACCAAGGGCCAACCCCCCCACATTGATGATGGTGTAGGCCTTGTGCTTGGTAAGGTTCCTCCAGGCAATTTTAAAATAATTCTTGATCATGATGGTTTGTTTTTGATGATGATTTTTATTCGGTTCTAAGGCTTTTCACCGGATTAACAATAGCAGCCTTGATGCTTTGGTAACCAACGGTCAATACAGCAACTCCCACAGCTAAAATGGCGGCCAATACAAATACCCACCAGCCTATTTCAATGCGGTATGAAAAGTCTTCCAACCACTTGTTCATGGCAAACCAACCAATGGGCAATGAAATAAGAATGGCTACGCCCACCATTTTAAGAAAGTCGGTGGTGAGCCTAAAAGTAATCTGGCCCACAGTGGCACCAAGGACTTTGCGAACCCCAATTTCTTTGGTGCGCTTTTGTGCATTGAATGCCGCCAATCCAAAAAGGCCTAAACAAGCGATTAAAATAGAGAGGATAGTGAATACCATAAATATTTTTCCCAAGCGTTGCTCGGCTTCGTAGGTGGTATTGAAAGAGTCGTCCATAAAGTTGTAGGTAAAAGGCTGGCCTGGAGCAAACTTGTTCCAGATGCCTTCAATGTTTGCTAGGGTAGCTGAAAAATCCCCAGGATTTAGTTGTACGGCCAACATACCAGAGGTTCTGGCAAAAAACAGCCCCAACGACCCAATATTTTCGCGTAGCGATTCAAAATGAAAATTCTTGACTACACCGATAATGGTGTTGAATTCGGGGTTTTCCATTTCGGTATCTTGAGAGACCCGCATCCCCAAGGCTTCTTCAGGCCCAACACCAAGAACCTTTAACGTGGCCTCGTTTACAATCACTGCAGTAGAATCTGTTGGAAAATCCATATTGAAGTTACGTCCGGCGACCAAATCCATGTTCATGGTTGGGATATAGTCTTCATCAACATACCACGTTTGCATTTGAAGGGCATCTTCTTGGTTTCTGGATCCTTCTGGAAAAAAGGAACTGTTGGAACGGGATGAAGGTGTAGGGAAGTAGAAGCTCAATGTGGCACTTTCCACCTGGCTGAGCTTAACAATTTCATCTTTAAAACTTTGGGTTTGGTCCCCAACGGCAAAAACATCGTCAATAAGCACAATCTGGTCTTTGGTAAACCCAAGGTCTTTGCTTTGTATGAACTGTAATTGTTGATATACCACAATGGTGCCCACAATCAAGAAAACCGATATGGCAAATTGGAATACCACCAGTGCATTTCTAATTGTGCCACCGCCCACATCACCTTGGGTGCCTCCTTTAAGCGTTTTCACCGGCATGAACCGCGATAAAAAGAAGGCTGGATAACTGCCCGAAAAGAGTCCCAGCAATACGGTTCCCAATAAAAGAATCCCCCAGAAAAATGGGCTGGAATAGGGCAATGAAATGGATTTTCCAGCAAGGTCATTGAAAAGTGGAAGCACCAAAATGGTTAGCACCAATGCCAACAACAGGGAGATGAACGAAATTAACCCCGATTCAATAAGAAACTGTCTAACAAGATCCAATTTTTTAGACCCAAGCGTCTTTCTTACCCCAACTTCCTTGGCTCTTTTTAGGGATTGCGCCGTGGACAGGTTCATAAAGTTAACACTGGCTAAAACAATCAAAAACAACCCAATAAAAGCAAGGATATATACATTTTGAATGCTGCTGTTGGCACTCATTTCCGAATCGCGATGGGAATATAGATGGATATCAGTGAGGGGTTGTGTATAAAAGTTTACGTAGTTCCCGGATGCAATAAAGGATTCCTTGGTCATTCCAGGGAAATATTGCTGCGCCCACGGAAAGATATAATCGTCCACAATACCATTCAATGGTTCCTGAAAATCTTTAATATTAGCAGAGGGAATCAATTTAATAAATGTGAAGTAATTGTTACTGCCCCAATTTGCATCAAAAGAATCGGCATAGCCAGACATGGCCATAAAAACGGAATGCTCCCGTAAGAATGAATTCTTTGGCAAATCGTCTATAACCCCGGTGACGGTATAGGTGTCTTTATTGTTCAACAACATGCTTTGGCCCAATGCGTTTTGCACGCCAAAGTGTTTTTCTGCAGCCGTTTTGGTGAGCACCAAAGTATTAGGCTCGGCAAGGGCCGTTCTTTCATCGCCGACCAGTAGTTTAATTCCAAAAAAATCGAAGAAAGTGGAATCTACAAAAGTTATCCGAAGTTCTTTGGTATTGGTTTCGGTGCCTGTTTTTCGAAGAAGGAGACTTCCTCGATCCCTAAAGCGAACCGTTGATTCCACTTGGGGAAAATCCTGTTGCATGGTAGCGGCCATGGGAGCGGCAGCTTCGGCCGATTTCATTTCGGCCCCGCCAAACTTAATATCACTGTCAATTCTGTAAATACGTTCGGCATCGGCAAACATTTTGTCATAGCTCAGCTCATCATGGATGAACAAGGCAATCAAAATTCCCCCGGCAATACCAATGGCCAATCCAAAGGTGTTGAGGAATGTGAAAAAGGGCTGCTTTTTTAAACTTCTCCAAGCTATTTTAATGTTGTTCTTGAACATGGTAATTGATTGTTTTTTGATTGTGATTGATGAATAAACTCCTAGATCATAGCGCCCATGTGTTTGTTCTGGCTTTCCGTCACAATTTGCCCATCAAATAAATTGATGACTCGGTGTGCGTAGTGCGAATCGCGGTCGGAGTGCGTTACCATAACAATAGTGGTCCCCTCTTGGTTGAGCTCGGTCAAAAGGTTCATGACCTCTATCCCGTTTTTGGAATCCAGATTACCAGTCGGCTCATCCGCCAAAATCAATTTTGGGTTGGTGACGACGGCACGTGCAATGGCCACCCGTTGTTGCTGACCTCCGGAGAGTTGTTGGGGAAAGTGTTTTTCCCGATGGGCAATTTTCATACGCTCCAAAACCGCCTGTACTTTCTCCTTGCGTTCGGATTTGTTCATTTTTAAGTAAATGAGCGGGAGTTCTACATTTTCAAAAACGGTAAGCTCATCGATGAGGTTAAAGCTTTGGAAGACAAAACCCAGATTGCCTTTTCGCAATTGGGTACGCTGACTTTCTTTTAGGCCCTCGATCTTATGGCCAGCAAATTCGTAGCTTCCCTCTGTGGGATTATCCAACATTCCAATGATGTTGAGCAAGGTGGATTTTCCACACCCCGAAGGCCCCATGATGGCGACAAACTCACCCTCGGCCACCTTCAGGTTTACACCGTTGAGGGCAAGGGTTTCTACTTCTTCTGTTCGGAAACTTTTCTTTAGGTTTTGTATCTGTATCATTTTTATGGTTGTTTAGCTTATTAAATAGACTTGATAAACTGGTTTACTGTTACGTTTCTGGGTTATTTTAACACAATTCTTTCGGCGGTGCCAAAGCTGTCATAGTTGCTGGTGATTACTTCTTCACCGGGTTGAAGCCCTTCAAGGACTTCATAATATCTTGAGTTTTGCTTGCCCAATCGCACATTGCGCTTTAAGGCTTCATCTCCATTGGGGTTTACTACAAAAACCCATTGTCCACCGGTACTCTGAAAAAAGCCCCCTTTGGGCAACAATAAAGCATCACTGGATTCTCCCAACTGAAGCCGAATACTATAGCTTTGTCCAGCACGGATGGTCTCTGGTTTTTCATCAACAAAAACAAGATCAACCTTGAAGCGACCATTCCGCACTTCGGGGTATACCTTTCGCAGGCGGAGGGTGTACTCTTTATCATTTCGTTCCAAGATAGCAGAGAGGTCACGTTTTACCCGATCAATGTAGTGCTCATCTATTTCGGCTTCAATTTTAAAATCGGTGAGCACATTAATTTGGCCAATACGCTCTCCTTGTGAAATGCTTTGTCCGATTTCAGCATCTAAAAACCCTAATTGTCCATCTGCGGGCGCCCTAACATTCAGGTGGTCTAAACGTTCATACACCATGGAAAGGGTCTTTTGCATACGATCCAGATCAGCATCGAGCCCTGTCAATGAGGTTTCACGCAATTCATCATCCTGCTCGGTTTGTAGCTTTACAATTTCATATTGTTTTTTGGCCAGCTCATAGTTTTCCTTGGAAAGAAGATAGGTTTCTTTGGAAATCAGTTCATCCTCATACAATTCTTGGTTTTGCTCATAGTTTCGCTTTAAGCGCTGTAGATCATATTCGGCAGTGGCCAAGTTTCTTCTGCCTTCAACCTGCCTGGAATCAAAAGTGAGCTTGGTGGACCGAAGGTCGTTCTGTTTTAGAGCCAGGTTACTTTCACTGGCTAAAATCTGCTCGTAAAGCATCATGTTCTCCAGTCTCAGGATAATATCACCCTTTTTTACCATGGAGCCTTCCTCAATCAATTTTTCTGTAACCCGGCCACCCTCATACGCATCCATATAAATGGTGGCAATGGGCGCCACATTTCCGTTTATGGTGATGTAATCATCAAACTTGCCCGCACTTACTTCTGCAATGGAAAGCCGTTCTTTTTCTGTTCTAAATGTGGATACTGAACTGCCAAAAATCAGTTTCCATCCCAAGAATAAAAGCAACGCTCCCAATGCGATGTAACCGTAATGTTTTGGTTTAAGTCCTTTCTTTTTTTCTATTTGTATATCCATGTTCTTTTTTAGTTGATATTAAAAATGGGGAGGCCGCTGTAAAAATCTATGGTACTTTTGTTCACCTTCAACCTTAGGCCTACCTGTAAGTTTTCATTTTGTGCCACCCCAAATAAGTTTTTGGCCTGAAAGAGATCCAAGGCGTTTATAAGGCCTTTTTCATACCTTTTTTGGGCGATGGTAAAAGCCAGTTCTTGGGCCTGAACCCTTTTGTTGCTCTGATCCAACTCTACGAGCAACGCTTGATGCGTCTGCACCAATTGCTGTATAAGTTGAAAGAGTTCTTGCTCTTGAATTTCCAAGTTGTTCTTGGCCTGGAGATAGGCAATTTTTTGTTGCTTTACTCTTGAGTGGTTGGCCCACCCATTGCTAATGGGAATACTCAACTCCGCCCCAACAAATTTTGAGGTGTTGTCCTTAAACTGTGACCGAAATGGAATGATGTTACCATCGTCATCTGTGTTGGTCTCAAAATAACTGGTTCCATATCCTGCCACCAATGACAATGAAGGGAACAATCCACCCCGAGTGGCTTGCATTTGTTTTTTGGCGGCACTTACGCGATATTCTTGCGATTTCACCAGTGGCACAAACCCCCGAGCGGTCTCGTAAAGTGAATCTACCGAAACACGTTCGGTTGCTTCCTCGGGAAGAATCTCTAAACTTTCTTGGAGAATAATATCATCCACTTCGGTAAGATTCATTTCTTGAAGTAAAACAAGCTTTGCATTGGCCAACAGGTTTTGGTTTTGGGTCACCAAAAGTTTGTCGCCCAAAAGATTCGACTCAGCTTCATATAGATCAGCTCCCGCCATGAGTCCCAATTCTACCTGTTTGTTGACCAAATCGTAATTGGCTTGTGAAATTTCTTGTTGTTCCAAAGAGTTGGCAACAAGCCCTTCGTAGAATTTAATATCATAAAAAGCACTCATCACCCGAAAAGCCAATTGAAACTTTTCCTGAAGAATATCTTCTTGGGTGGCCTTGTAGATGAATTTTGAGGCCTTTATGGAATTCATTTTTTGAAACCCCCGGAAAATATCCAAATTGGCATTCAACGCATAATTGTTGCTAAAAAATTCCGTGTTTACATAATCATTGGTATTGGGGTCGGCGGATCTACCGTAACGAATTCGGTAATCTGTAAACCCATTTACGGAAGGCAAAAGGTCTCGGACCGATTGCCGATAACTTTCCTTGCTGGAATCTTTATTGTAAGTAGTGTTCTTTACCTGAAGGTTATGTTCTATGGCATATGCCACGCACTCATCTAAAGTCCAAGTCTCCTGTGAAAATGCGAACACTGTTATAAAGAATAGTAAGCTAGAAATGTATGTTTTAAAGTTCATAGTATATTCCTGTACCAGAATAGTGGCTATTCTTGTGCCAAAAACATAAGTTTCTGACAGTCATTACGTTAATGGTTTTTGCTTACTGAGAATGTAGTCAAGGTGTAAAATATTTATACAAAAAACGTCCAAATTTTTTACACTTTATCAAGTTGTATGCGTCCAATTTGTAGATTTAACTTCCTTTTTGAGCCAAAAGCCATGATAGATGCCAAAATTTTAGTTATAGATGATAATAAAAGCGTGTTGAGCGCTTTGGAGATTTTGCTGCAGTTTGAATATAAGAGTGTTCAGAGTCTATTCAATCCCAATCAGATTTCTTCGTTTCCCAACATGCAGGAAATTGACATTGTGCTGTTGGACATGAATTTTTCAGCCGGGGTGAACACGGGTAATGAAGGGCTGTTTTGGTTGAATGAAATCAAAAAGAAATCACCCCACACCTCGGTGATTATGATGACCGCCTACGGCGCAGTGGATTTGGCCGTGACTGCCCTTAAGAAAGGCGCTACGGATTTTGTACTTAAGCCTTGGAACAATGAACGGTTAATGACAACGGTGCGTTCGGCCTATGAGCTGCGAAAGTCCAAATTGGAAATCCATAACCTTAAAGAGAAGGAGAGCAACCTGAAGCAGGTCATTAATGAGGACAAGAACTTCATCATTGGTCAATCCAAGGCATTGACCTCAGTATTAAATTTGGTGGCTAAGGTGGCCAAGACAGATGTCAATGTGTTGATTACTGGCGAAAATGGCACTGGAAAGGAACTCATTGCCCGTGAATTGCACCGCTTATCTTCCCGAAAAAATGAGGTGTTCATCAATGTGGACATGGGCTCTATTGCCGAAAATCTATTTGAAAGTGAGTTATTCGGGCACGTAAAAGGCTCTTTCACGGATGCGAAGGAAGATCGGGCTGGAAAGTTTGAAGCGGCCCATCAAGGCACCTTGTTCTTGGATGAAATTGGTAACCTTTCCCTCCAGATGCAGGCCAAGCTGCTTTCCTCCATTCAAAATAGGTCGGTGGTACGTGTGGGGTCCAATAAGCCCATCAATGTGGATATTCGATTAATTTGCGCCACCAACTGCAATCTGGAACAAATGGTGGTGGATGGACTTTTCCGAGAAGATTTGCTGTATCGCATCAACACCATACATATAGAAGTACCTCCGTTGCGGGAGCGCGATGATGACATTTTGGTGCTGGCAGATTTCTTCCTGAAACGGTTCGCCCATAAGTACGACAAACTCGGTTTGCGCATTAATAATCTGGCTCAAGAAAAACTAATGGAATACACGTGGCCGGGCAATATTCGGGAATTGCAACATACCATGGAACGGGCCGTCATTCTTTCGGATGGCAATGTGTTAAAGCCTTCCGATTTTTTGCTCCACGCCAAGCCGATGCAGTCTTTTGGCGATGAGCCTAAAACACTCAATGAAATGGAGCAGCAAATGATTTCCCGGGCTTTGGATCAACACGACGGAAATTATAGCGCCGCCGCTGACCAACTGGGAATTTCTCGTCAGACCCTTTACAACAAGTTGAAGAAAAAGAACGAATAATGGCCAGCACACATTTTTACATTCAGCTTATCATTCGGGTGTTGTTGATCACGGCAACTGCAATGGCCTTTGCTTTTTCAGTACCCAACAAATGGTATTTGATGTTGGCACTTTCATTGATTTTACTGGTCTCACAAGTATATTCGCTCATTGTGTTCATCAATAGGACCAACCGGAAGATTGCCTATTTTTTTGATGCCATTCGAAATGAGGATTTTACCCTTCGCTTTCCGGAGCGCGTTTCCATTAAATCATTTAAAGAGTTGAACCAAAGCCTAAATCGGGTGAATGGGCTTATCCAGGAAGTGCACCTGCAACTTCAAATTAGAGAGCAGTACTATCAAGAAATTTTGAAGCAGGCGAGTATCGGCATAATGACTTATAACGAAAAGGGCCATATCCTTTTTTCCAATCCCACACTGGAAAAATTGTTGGATCACAGTCCACTGAACCACATCAAACAACTCAATCAGGTGGATGGAAATCTCTATAAGATTTTTGAATCGTTTGAGCCTTTTGAACGAAAGCTTTTTCAGTTATCGAACGAACGGGAACAGACCCAATTGGCCATTAAATCCACACCGCTAACGTTGGATGGGAAATCACTTTTGTTGGTAGTGGTGCAAGACATCCACAAAGAATTGGATGAAAAGGAAACAGAATCGTGGGTGCGATTGATTCGAGTTTTGACCCATGAGATCATGAACACCATAACGCCTATTGCCTCCATTTCAGATTCCATTATCAAGTATTATCGGAATAATGGAAAAATTGTTCCGATGGAAGAATTGGAGGAAAGTCAAATCAAAAACACATTGAAAGGACTGGAAGTCATTAAAGAACAAGGGGGTGACCTTATGGATTTTGTGCAATCCTATCGTAGTCTGTTGCATGTGCCGGAGCCCAATAAAACCATCGTAAGTGCAAAAGAACTTTTTGGCAAAATTGAGGTTTTAATGTCAGCCCGATTGCATGATGGGCAAACTACGTTTGCGGTGGAATTCCATCCAGAAAATTTGGAATTGTTCATTGACGAAAAACTGATTACCCAAGTGCTCATCAATTTGGGTAAAAATGCACTACAAGCCGTTAGTGCTGTAGAAAAAGGGAGGGTTCTTATGGTTGCCGGAATTGAAAGCAATGGCAAAAAATATATTGAGATTCGGGATAATGGTCCGGGTATTCCACCTGACATGATCGATGAGATTTTTGTGCCTTTTTTCACCACCAAAAGTGAGGGTACCGGAATTGGGCTCAGTCTTTCCAAGCGGGTGATGCAGTTGCACGGAGGAGGCATTCAAGTACATTCCGTACCCCATAAAGAAACCATTTTTAGGCTTACTTTCGCATAATCGTATTCGGTGATGGAAAAGAAAAAGGAACTTTTGCAGTTTTGTTGGGATTATGTGAACGATAGAACTGAGCGTTTGCAGAACAGTGGCGCTTCACTTCAAGAATCCTTGGATTCCGAAACCAAAAGCAGTGCTGGGGACAAACATGAAACAGGTAGGGCCATGGTACAATTGGAGCAAGAGAAACTGGCCCAACAACTTCAGGAATTGAATCGTACCAAAGCTGTTCTCCAAAAAATAAATATTGAGAAAGAGTCCAATAAAATTCGGTTGGGCAGTTGGGTAAAAACAAGTTTGGCCCAGTATTTCATAGCCATTTCAGCCGGAGTCTTTAAACAGAACGGGAGTCCTATTTATTGTATTTCATCTGGGTCGCCCATTGCACAGTTGTTAATGGGAAAAGAGGTTGGTGAGAATTTCGTTTTTAATGGGGCTACGCATTCGGTTTTGGAAGTGTTTTAACTTTACCCCACATCTGGCGGCTTACGATTAGCCTTCTTTTCAGCAGCTTTCTTTTTGGATTTTAGTCGTTTTTCGATGGATGATTTGGTGGGCTTTGTCGGCTTTCTTTTTTTGGGAACCGTGAGGGCCTTTCTCATCACCTCAAAAAACCGCTTGATCACTAGGTCCTTGTTTTTATGTTGACTTCGGGCTTCATCACATTGCAAAATCAAAACACCATCGTTGGTAAGTCGAGTCTTTAGTTTTTGGTAGAGGCGTTCTTTTTCCACATCGGAAAGTCCTTCCGAAGCCGGTACATCAAAAGACAGCTCCACCTTTGAGGAAACCTTGTTCACATTTTGCCCTCCGGCACCACTGCTTCGAACGGCCTTAAATTGTAATTCGCTATGGATTTGTTGCTTTTTCACCTTGGAGACGCCTGTTGATGGTCTTCAAAGATACATTAAGGAAAATGGTATTGCCCAGCTTCTGTTTTTTTGTGGAATTGAAGTACAACAACGTTCCATCTTCAGCCTTGCCAAGGTTCAGATAATGACTTCCCTTAAAAAAGGAATGCGTCAGTTCAACCTTCATCCCTGAACTTTTCGAAATCTTGAATTCATGTGGATAGACCAGCACAGACCTTTCGATTTGGGAGTAGGATTTTAGCAGTTTAATGGGGACTTGACACACCTCTCCAAACAAACTGGCGGTATAATGGTTGGGCGGATTGTTGTATAGTTTTTTTGTTTTTTGATTCGCAATGATCTTCCCATTTTCCAAAACAAGGGTGCGTTGCGCATACGGAAGCACATCACTGGGGTCATGACTTGCCGTGAGAACGGTAATCCCTTTCTCTTTTAGGTGGATAAACAGGTTTTTTCTTAGCGAGTTTCGCTTAAAATTGTCGATATGGCCAAAAGGTTCGTCCAACAAAAGCACCTCCGGTTCTTGGGCCAAGACCCGAGCCAAAGCCACCCGTTGCTGTTGCCCTCCGCTGAGGTTTTTTACCTTAGTTTTGGCAAAGGACTCCATTTCAATGAGTGCCAAAAGTTCTGCAATCCGTTCTTGATGCGTTTCTCGCTCAAAGACAGACAAATGTTGCCCAATGTTTTCTTCAACCGTGGTAAAAGGCATCAAATCAAAATCTTGGGAAAGATATTTCATGTAGGGTTCCCCTGGAACCAGATTGAAGTTGGGTCCCAGCGCCTCTTTTTCACCCCAAAAAATGGAACCGTCTCCCACATGCAAAAGCCCATAAATAATTTTGAGGAGGGTGCTTTTTCCAGAACCACTCTCACCCATCAAGGCCACATGTTCGCCAAGGGCCACTTCAAAGGAAATATCCTCTAAAATGGGTCGGGATTTATACTGAAATGAAGGAATATGAACTTTGAGCATATGAATAGCGAATTCTCCTGAATTCAATTAATCCTTAAATTCTTTAAGCACGGCCTGATTGGGCAACGCATCGTACCCCATGTTGTACAACGTGAAGCCAAAAATATCGGCATATTGTTCTATGGTCTTGCTAACCGGCGTTCCAGCACCGTGACCCGCATTGGTCTCAATCCGAATCAAAGTAGGGTTGGTACCCGCCTGCTTTTCCTGAAGTTCTGCGGCAAACTTAAAACTATGTGCCGGAACCACACGGTCATCGTGGTCGCCCGTGGTCACCAAAGTAGCAGGATACGCCGTATCTTCTTTTACGTTGTGGACCGGAGAATACCCTTTAAGATTATTGAACATTTCCTCATTGTCCTCAGAAGTTCCATAGTCATAGGCCCAACCCGCACCAGCGGTAAACGTATGGTAACGGAGCATGTCCATAACACCCACAGCGGGTAACGCCACCTGCATCAAATCGGGTCGTTGGGTCATGGTGGCACCCACCAAAAGTCCACCGTTGGACCCTCCACGAATCGCTAAATATTCTTTGGAAGTATACTGGTTTTTAATCAAATACTCCGCAGCAGCTATAAAATCATCAAAAACATTTTGCTTTTGAAGTTTGGTGCCGGCCAAATGCCATTTTTTACCATATTCACCACCACCTCTAAGATTGGGAACGGCGTAGACGCCCCCTTGCTCCATCCAAACGGCATTGACAATACTGAACGATGGGGTCAGGCTAATATTGAAACCTCCATAGCCATAAAGAATGGTTGGGTTTTTCCCATTGAGCTCCAATCCTTTTTTAAAGGTAATGATCATGGGCACTTTGGTGCCATCTTTAGAGGTGTAGAAAACTTGTTTAGATTCGTAATTTTCTGTATTAAAATCGATTTGAGGTTTCCAGTATTGTTCGTAGTCACCCGTTTCCACATTGTATTTGTACAAAGAGCCTGGGGTATTGTAATTGGTAAAAGAGAAATAGAATTCCTTGTCTTCTTTTTTGCCGCCAAAACCACCTGCACTTCCCACACCGGGTAATTTTACTTCGCGAACCAGATTGCCTTCGTTATCATATTGCAAGACTTTGGAAATGGCATCCACCATATATTCGGTAAATAAATAGCCGCCGCCCGTTCCAATGGTAAGTACATTTTCCGTTTCGGGAATGAGATCTTTCCAGTTTTCTGGGGTTGGGTTGGAAGCATCAACCACCACTACTTTTTTATTGGGAGCGTCTCGGTCAGTGACCAAAAACAATTTCGACCCTTCGTTGTCAATAACGTTGGTGTCGGAATCCGTATCATCCAAGATGGTGACCAATTCTGGATTGTCCTGGGTTAAATCCATTAGGAACAACTTATTGCCCGAAGTGGATATGGATGCGGAAATGTAGAGGTATTTTTCATCTTCGGAAACCGACCCCCAAACATAGCGGTGCTTTTGCTCAGGCGTGCCTCCAAAAATAACGGTGTCTTCCGATTGCGGCGTGCCCAATTTATGGTAGTACAATTTGTGCTGGTCTGTTTTGGCCGATAGCTCGCTTCCTTCCGGTTTGTCATAGCTGGAGTAGAAGAAACCCTCGTTGCCTTTCCAAGAAATTCCGCTGAACTTGATGTCCACCAAGGTATCCTCAACAATCTCCCGAGTCTCTGCATCCATTACAATGGCCTTTCGCCAATCGCTACCGCCTTCGGAAATCAGATAGCCCGCTTTAGAGCCGTCTTTGGTGAAACTGAGGCTCATTAAAGACGTGGTACCATCCTCCGAAAAAGTGTTGGGGTCCAAGAACACTTCCGCTTCGCCACCTTCCTTTTTGCGGTATACCACATATTGGTTTTGGAGTCCGTTGTTCTTATAAAAATAAGTGTAATCCCCCTCCTTGAATGGGGAGCCCACCTTTTCGTAGTTCCACAATTTTTCAAGTCGATTTTTTAGGTCTTCGCGAAAGGGGATTTTATCCAAATACCCAAAAGTGGCCATATTTTGTTGCTTGACCCATGCCTCGGTTTCAGCGCTTCGGTCATCTTCCAGCCAACGGTATGGGTCAGGAACTTCCGTTCCAAAATAATTATCTACGGTGTCAACTTTTTGGGTGGTGGGGTAGTTCACGGTAATGGGTTCTCTTTTTGGAGTGTTTTGACATGCAGCGAATACGACTACAGCAGTCAACAGGCATGCGGTTCTCATTTTTATCAGATTGATTCCGATAAAAATACCATAAAAACCGACAATGCCTATGTCCGGGAAATACCTTTAACGTATTTTATGAAATGGCTTCGGAAGCGTTGGGTACCAAATGGTTCTCCACCAAATACTCCGCAATCTGTACGGCATTGGTAGCAGCACCTTTGCGAAGGTTATCCGCCACAATCCACATGTTCAAGGTATTGGGATTGGTTTCATCCCTGCGGATACGGCCCACAAAAACCTCATCCTTGCCATTGGCATAAATGGGCATGGGGTAGGTGTTGGTTTCAGGATTATCCTGAACCACCACACCTGGCGTTTCGCTTAGAAGTTTTCGAACATCGGCCAAGTCAAAATCATTATGGAATTCCACATTTACAGATTCTGAGTGTCCACCAGCGGTTGGAATACGAACTGCAGTGGCTGTTACCGAAAAGGTACGGTCGTCCAATATTTTTTGGGGCTCGCGCGCCAATTTCATTTCTTCCTTGGTGTAACCATTTTCCAAGAATACATCGCAATGCGGCAATGCATTTCGGTTGATGGGGTACGGATAGGCCATGTCGCCTTCTACGCCAGCAGCCTCGTTCTCCATTTGTTGCACGGCTTTTACGCCGGTCCCAGAAACAGATTGATAGGTGGAAACGATTACACGGCGCATCTGATATTTTTGGTGCAACGGGTTCAATGCCATCACCAATTGAATGGTGGAGCAGTTGGGGTTGGCAATGATTTTGTCTTCAGCCGTCAATTCATTGGCATTGATTTCGGGCACCACTAATTTTTTAGTGGGATCCATACGCCAAGCGGAGGAGTTATCAATGACCGTAGTACCTACTTCAGCAAATTTGGGTGCCCACTCCAAAGAAGTGTCACCTCCGGCGGAGAAGATGGCAATATCCGGCTGGGCCGCAACGGCATCTTCCAAACCGATTATGGTGTGTTCTTCATTTTTATAGGTAAGTTTTTTGCCCACAGAGCGCTCCGAGGCAACCAACAACAATTCGGTAATGGGGAAGTTGCGTTCTTCCAACACGTTCAACATAACCTCGCCTACCATTCCGGTGGCACCAACAACTGCTACTTTCATCGTTTTCAAATTTCTTGGGACAAAGGTACGCCAGTCTTCGATTTAAACAAGCTTTTTCACACCCAATAATCAAAAAATAACAAAATGTTATAAATAAAACAACCACCAACCTGTTAGCGAAACACATTGATGGTTTTAAAGGGTTATTGTGGTGTAGCGGGATGCTGAAATTCCTTCAGCACCTACAATTTTATTTCTTCAACAAATCCCGAATTTCAGCCAAAAGCTCTTCTTGCGTAGGACCTTTTGGTGGTTCTGGAGCAGGTTCTTCTTTTTTCTTCATCTTGTTCACTCCTTTTACCACGAGGAACATTACAAAGGCCACGATAATGAAATCGATGACATTGGTAAGGAATGCTCCGTAGAGTACGGCGATTTCCCCAACAATTTCTCCTGCGTCGTTGGGCGTCCCTTCTGTAATGACATATTTCAAATCGTTGAAATCTGAATTGAACAATAGACCGATCAATGGTGAAACAATTCCACCGGTAAATGAGGAAACCACTTCCTTAAAAGCGGCACCCATGACGAAACCTACGGCAATGTCCACCAGGTTTCCTTTCATGGCAAATTCCTTAAATTCTTTTAAAAATCCCATGTATAGTTAAGGTTTTGGTTAATACGGAAAACAAAATAGGCAAAAATTGGGATTGATATGGAGAAAATTGAAAAAATCATTTCCCAATCACCTCTCTTTTTACTCGTTGTGAAATGGCGGTTAGGATTTCATAAGAGATAGTATTGGCCCGAGCCGCAAAGTTTTCAGCAGATTTTTTTTGGCCAAAAACTAGGGCTTCATCGCCTTCTTCACAATCAATTCCCGTGACATCAACCATAATCATGTCCATGCAGACGTTACCAATAATAGGCGCCTTTTTTCCGTGGATAAGCACGCTGGCTTTTCCATTGCCATATTGCCTGCCAATGCCATCGGCATGTCCTAAAGGTAAGGTCGCCGTTTTTCGAGGGCTTTCTGATGTAAAAGCTCTGTTATACCCAACCGTTTCGTTGACTCCGATATGATGGATTTGCGAAATGATGGTTTTTAAGGAAGCTACAGGTCTCAATTGGGCATCGATTGTGGCATTGTTGCCATAGCCATACAGTCCGATTCCGCTGCGTACCATTTCAAATTGCGCCTCGGGATAGTTGAGGATTCCTGATGTATTCAAGGTATGTCGCATGGGAGCATACCCCAATTTTTCTGTGAAGTTTGCACTGATTCTTTTGAAGGTATTGATTTGGTTTAGGCTGAAGGGTTTCTCTTCCAAATCTTCGGAAGCAGCCAAATGGGAAAATACAGAGGCAACTTTTATTTCCTTTTTGTCCTTCAACTGTTCAGCGACAAAATCTACATCGCTCTCATTAAAACCCAAACGGTTCAGGCCCGTATTGAACTTGATGTGAACTGGATATGCTTTCTGATGTTTAGCTTTTGCAACTTCCAAAAACTCAGCGAGAATTTTTTTGGAATACAGACTGGGTTCCAAGCATCGGTCTATGATCTCATCAAAATTTGATGGAAGGGGATGCAGTACCAAAATGGGTGTTTTAATTCCAGCATCCCGCAATAGTGACCCTTCTTTGGCGTAGGCAACCGCCAAGTAATCCACACCCAACTGTTCCATTTTTTGGGCAATGGTGACCATGTCGCTGCCGTAGGCAAAAGCCTTTACCACGGCTAAAAATTTGGTGTTCGGTGCTATTTTAGAACGCAAATAGTTGTAGTTGTGTTCTAAAGCCGTTAGGTCTATTTGCAATGTGGTTTCCCCAATCTTACCCATCGGCATTTTTCTTTTTAGCGTCTACTTCCTCGGCCTCCACATCCATTTGTCTCACTTTCTCCCGCAGCATAGCCTTATAAAAAGCAGCTCTGCTCAAAGGTTCGTATTCCTCAGTCTCGCCCAGAAGTACGAGCTTGTCGTTGCTGGATTTCCGAAAACTATAATTGGCCAAATTCCCAGTTCGGGTGCAAACAGCGTGTACTTTGGTCACGTATTCCGCGGTGGCCATTAGGGCAGGCATGGGTCCAAAAGGATTGCCTTTAAAGTCCATGTCCAGTCCGGCAACCACCACACGCACCCCACGATTAGCGAGATCATTGCAGACGGTTACGATTTCATCATCAAAAAATTGGGCCTCATCTATCCCTACCACATCACAGTGATCGGCTAACAAGCGAATGTTCGCAGCTGCTGGCACTGGGGTAGAACGAATTTCATTGGCATCGTGAGAGACCACCATGTCCTCATGGTATCGGGTATCCACAATGGGTTTGAATATTTCGACCTTTTGCTTTGCAAATTGGGCCCGTTTCAGCCTTCGGATGAGCTCTTCGGTTTTTCCAGAAAACATGGAACCGCAGATAACTTCTATCCATCCGAACTGCTCTTTGGGGTTGACCGTGTTTTCGAGAAACATACCGTATTTTTGAAAGAAATTGAGTGGTTTTTCGTTGTTTAGAAAACGAAACACAAAGCTACTAAAAAAATGCACCTACGGCATTTGGATTAAAATTTAACCTTTTGTTCGCAAGGGAAAGCACAAAATGATTATATTTTTATAATAAAGAAGATTAGCTATGATACGGAAGTTACGGGAAGAATTGATAAAACTCTCCACCGAGATCATCACCGCAAGGGAAGATCAGGATTTGGCGGAGTTGTACGATAAGGCACGCAAAATCTATGAAAAGTTGGCCGTGCTCAAGTTTATTGATGAAAAATTGAGCGATGTTGAGGTGGATGTTTCCAAAAATGTAATCGCTTCACGTTTTGAGAAAGTGGCGAATGCCGTATTGAGCGGAAACATTTCGGTACCGGAAAGCAATCCACACGAAGAAGATATTATGACCCCAGGTATGGAGACCATAAAGGATATGGTTTCCGAAATGCCCGCTGAAACGGCGCTAGAACAGGTTTTTGCTGAGTTTGTGGCCAAGCCGGACCTTATGAAAAATGACAAGGAAAATGTGGGGATTTCCGAAATGGTTGAATCAACAGAACAAAAAAGTAAATCAAAATCCTTGAATGATAGGTTCGTTAAAGACCTTCAAATTGGGCTCAACGACAAGCTGGCCTTTGTAAAACACTTGTTCAATGGCAACATGGAAGACTATACTCGTGTGTTGTCCCAGTTGAATACTATTGAAACCGAGGAGCGTTCCATCGCTTTTATCACTAACATGGTAAAACCCGAGTATGACAATTGGGAGGGCAAAGAGGAATACGAAACCCGTTTGATGGCCCTGATTGAACGTCGGTTCGCTTAAAACAGCAAGATTCCAATCACTTTTTAGAAGGAAGACCGTAACTTAGGTCCATGGGAAAACTATATTTGGTTCCAACCCCAATTGGAAACCTTGAGGACATTACCCTTCGGGCCATAAAAGTCTTGAAGGAAGTGGATTTGGTTTTGGCCGAAGACACCCGTACCAGTGGAAAATTGCTCAAGCATTTTGAAATCAATACACCCCTTCAGAGTCATCACATGCACAATGAGCACAAACAGTTGGATGCGTTGGTGAACAAATTGAAAGGAGAAACAACTATCGCCCTTATTTCAGACGCGGGGACTCCTGCCATATCCGACCCAGGTTTTTTATTGACCCGTGCCTGTGTGGAAAATGGAATTGAAGTGGAATGCTTGCCCGGAGCCACCGCTTTTGTACCTGCTCTGGTGAATAGTGGCCTGCCTAATGACCGTTTTGTGTTTGAAGGATTTCTGCCCCTGAAAAAAGGTCGTCAAACCCGCTTGGAACAGCTTGCCGAAGAATCCCGCACCTTGGTTTTCTACGAATCTCCCCATAAACTTTTAAAAACCCTGACCCAATTTGTGGACTACTTTGGAGCGGACAGACCAGTTTCTATATCGCGGGAGCTCACCAAGCTTTACGAAGAAACGGTACGGGGAACCCTATCCGAAGTAGTGGAACATTTTACCAACCATCCACCTAAAGGAGAATTTGTTATTGTGGTGGGCGGAAAGAAATAAGTGTTAGCAAAGACATAGTTTCGCGACCCATTAAACATGGACCAACTACTCAACCAAATAAGAAACTGCTCGCATTGCACAGAACATTTGCCCTTGGGGCCAAGGCCTATTGTAGCGGCGCATCCAGAATCAAAAATTGCCATTATTGGACAAGCTCCGGGCACCAAAGTGCACCAAACAGGAGTGCCTTGGGATGATCCCAGCGGAAAACAACTACGGAAATGGTTGGGTGTTACGGATGAACAGTTTTATGATGAAAAATTGTTTGCCCTGATTCCAATGGGCTTCTGTTATCCGGGAAAAGGGAAGTCCGGAGATTTGCCACCGAGACCTGAATGTGCACCTTTATGGCACGACCCCTTGATTCAGGATATGCCCAACCTAAAATTGACCATTCTTATTGGTCAATATGCCCAACGCTATTATTTAGGGGATAAGATGAAAAAGAACCTCACCGAAACCGTGAAGAACTATAAGAACTACCTACCTGACTATATGGTGTTGCCGCACCCATCGCCCAGAAATCGGTTTTGGCTCAGTAAAAATCCTTGGTTTGAAGAAGAGGTTTTGCCTAATTTAAGGGAAAGGATTTCAATTTTATGAATTACCTCTAAATAGAGACCCAAAACAACCAACAATCACATATCACAAAGTTTATCTAAGGCGATCTGAAATTTTACCATCAAAATCGATAAGCAATACAAGCCATAAAACCAAAAGTGAAAATGCTACACAGTCTTTAAAATTATATTGGAGCCGCCCATTCATAAGTTAAATCTATTCTATTGTAATAGAACAAACCTATCAAGCTTTAAATATTTAAAAAGCAATTAAGAAGAATAATCTAACAGCAAAGCGGTCTAGCATCTAACATCCATCCTCTAATACCTAGACCCATCATGCTTTCCCTTTTCCCAGCCGTGTTTTCCCAAATACTGTTCCGCACTCTCCACCGCTCCACCTTCAATGGAGGTACCCATGGAGTCGTTCCAACGGTTCAGGTAACCAAATAGGGAAATCACGCCCAACATTTCCACAATTTCGCCTTCGTTCCAATACTGGTACAATCGCTCCTTGATTTCAGCATTCACCGTATTGGGCACCTGCGATGCGGCCAGAGAAAAGTCGAGTGCAGCTCGTTCCGCTTCAGAAAACGCAGGATGGTTTCGGTATTCCCAAATATTATCCAGTTGTTCCTGCTCAGCACCGTATCGTTCTGCGGCGCGAATGGCATGGGCCTGGCAATAGCGGCATCCTGTTGCATTGCTGCTTACCCAAGCAATCATCCGTTTTAAGGCAGAGGTGACCCTTCCCTCATTGGCCATAACCACTTTGTTGAGGTTGATAAATGCCTTGGAAATGGCAGGGCGGTGCTGCATGGTCAATACGGAATTGGGACAAAAGCCAAGAGTCTCATTGAAAAACTCAGCCAACTGCTTGGTTTCGGGATCGTGATTGGAATCAAGGGGAGCTACTAAGGCCATGAGTGCGATTTTAAATTGTATTTTTGATGTACTACAAGAAACAAAAATTTGATTGTATGACAAATCACATTACCACCAAATGGTTGGGCGAAATGGCCTTTGAAAGTACTAATCCATCTGGACATACTGTAAGAATTGATGCAGGACCTGAAAGTGGAGGTTCAGGAGCGGGGTTGCGCCCCAAAGCTTTAATGCTTTCCGCATTGGCAGGCTGCTCAGGATTGGATGTTGCTTCGTTGATCAAGAAAATGAAACTGGAGGTAGATGATTTTTCCATTGAGACCATTGCCAATCTTACCGAGGAACACCCCAAGCACTATGATTCGGTAACCGTGGAATACCACTTTACCGGTTCCAACCTTAAAGAGGATAAATTGAAAAAGGCGGTAGATTTATCTGTAGAAAAATATTGTGGGGTTATGGAAATGTTCAGACAGTTTGCCAAGTTGGAGATCAAGATTCTGTATCATCATAAGTAAGGGTCAAGTGCAAGATTCAAGTACAAGTTCAAATTCAAGAAAAGAGCAAGTACAAGTGTAAAATCCAAGTTCAAAACTTAAATTCAGGTAAATCATTTATATTTATTGGGTCAACCTCAAAATCATATCAAAATGGTTTATGACACAGAAAAAGTTTGATTTAGAGGAAAGGTTCGTGGATTTGGCAGCCAGCATTGCTTCTTTTTGCCAAGACTTATCCAGCGATTTTACTGGTCAATATTACGGAAATCAATTACTTCGCTCTGCTGGTGGTGCGGCTTTGAATTTTGGTGAGGCTCAAGGAACAAATACAGATAAAGATTATGTGCACAGGGCCACTATATCATTAAGGGAACTGAAAGAATCAAGAGTAAACCTCAAGATTTTGAACAAAATAGGCTATGGCAATAAAGAAATGCGCATAAGTTTATTGGATGAAGTTGAACAATTGATTAAAATCACTGCTACAATAATCAAAAACAAGAAGTAATTCCAAATTTTATCTTGAGCTTGAATTTTGTACTTGAACTTTAAAAATTATGCGCTGGACCCTAAAACCCAAACCTACACAAGAAGACATTAATAGACTTTCAAAAGAATTGAATGTTGATGATTTGGTGGCGCACTTACTTCTGCAACGCGGGATTACCAATTATGAGGAGGCCAAACACTTTTTCCGTCCTGAATTGGAGCATTTGCACGATCCTTTTTTAATGAAAGACATGCAAAAGGCTGTGGAACGGATAGAGCGAGCCATGGAGGACCAAGAAAACATATTGGTGTATGGCGATTATGATGTGGACGGTACCACTTCTGTGGCTTTGATGGCTTCCTACTTGCAGGAAAGCTACCCCAATGTAGCCACCTATATCCCGGATAGGTATGAAGAAGGGTATGGCGTTTCTTTTCAGGGTATAGATTATGCAGAGGATAACGACATCTCTCTGATCATAGCTTTGGACTGCGGAATTAAGGCCGTTGACAAAGTAGCATATGCTATGGAAAAGGGCATTGATTTTATCATTTGTGACCACCACAGACCGGGCAAAATACTTCCTGAAGCGGTCGCAATTCTTGACCCAAAACAAGAAGAGTGTTCGTACCCCTACAAAGAACTCTGCGGATGCGGGGTAGGGTTCAAATTGATTCAGGCTTTGGCCTCCCGAGAAGGGAAAACGGTGGAGGACCTCATTCCCTATTTGGATTTGGTGGCGACGGCCATTGCGGCAGACATCGTACCCATTACTGGTGAAAATCGAGTGTTGGCCCATTTTGGATTGCAGGTTATCAATGATAGCCCTAGAATTGGGATTCAGGCTTTAATTGATCAAGTCAAAAAAAGAACGCTCACCATCACCGACGTGGTTTTTATCATTGCCCCGCGCATCAATGCTGCAGGTAGAATGAAACACGGGCAACATGCAGTGGCATTACTCACCGAGACTGATTTCAGCAGGGCACAAGAGTATGCCCAAGAGATAGAGTCCTTCAATGCGGAACGAAGAAACTTGGATCAAGAAACTACGGAAGCGGCTTTGTTGCAGATTCAGGAAAATGCCGAGGAAAATCGGTTTACCTCAGTGGTGTATAATGAAAATTGGCACAAAGGCGTCATTGGTATTGTGGCCTCACGTCTTACGGAAACCTATTACCGACCTACCTTGGTCTTTACCAAAAGTGGGGATAAATTGTCCGCTTCGGCACGATCTGTAAAAGGGTTTGATATTTATAATGCGTTGGAGGGCTGTTCCGATTGTATTGAGCAGTTTGGCGGGCACATGTACGCAGCAGGGCTTACCCTTTTGGAAGAACAGTATGAAAACTTCAAACAACAATTTGAAAAGGTGGTCGCAGAAACCATTGACCCTCATTTGTTGCAACCTGAAATTTCCATTGATGCCCAATTGGAGTTCAGCCAAATCACCCCAAAATTAATGCGCATTTTAAAACAGTTTGCTCCTTTTGGACCAGGTAATATGACCCCTGTTTTTATGGCTGAAGGATTGCGGGATACGGGGTATGCAAGAGGTGTCGGTGAAGATGAAAAACATCTGAAAGCTTCAGTGGTGCAAAACGACTCTTTACCCATAGGCGCCATCGGTTTTAATTTGGGACATAAATTGGGATTGGTTGCGGACAAAAAACCATTTGATGCCGTATTTTCGCTGGATGAAAATGAATGGAACGGAACGGTGAGCCTTCAATTGAAACTAAGAGACATTCGCTAGACATTTATGGATCCATACGCTGCACTTCGGTATAGGGAGTTCAACATTTTTTTACTGGTACGTTTTGCCATGGTATTTGCTTGGTCCATGCAATTCATAGTTATCGAATGGCAGGTATATTCCTTGACCAAGGATCCACTATCATTAGGAATTATTGGACTCATGGAAGTGATTCCGGCAGTTGGAATGGCACTTTTTGCTGGACATATTGTGGATCAAAAGGAAAAACGAAACCTTTTGGTCACCTGCATCGCTGGGTTTTCCGTAATCAGTTTGGGTCTTTTTTTGTTGAGTTGGCCTGGGCTGCAGGATGCTTGGGAATCAAGAACCATACTGTACTCCATTTATGCCTTGGTTTTCTTGGGTGGAATTGTTCGCTCGTTTTTGGGACCAACTATTTTTTCATTGATAGCATTGATCGTTCCCAAAAAAATCTATCCCAATGCGGCTACGTGGAGTAGTTCCACATGGCAATTGGCCTCTGTTTTGGGTCCGGCCTTGGCCGGATTTTCTATCAGCTGGATTGGTGTCCATTGGTCCATGTGTGTCATTTTTGGTTTTTCCTTGATGGCACTGCTATTTCTATTCCAGATACCCAAAAAGCCCATCATGAACCCCAAAATTGGCGAACCCGTTATGCAGAGTTTAAAGGACGGGTTGCGTTTTGTCTTTGGCAACAAAGCAATTTTTGGTGCTTTAACGTTGGATATGGTAGCGGTTCTCTTTGGCGGGGCCGTAGCGTTATTGCCCGTTTATGCCCAAGATATTTTGCACGTAGGAGCGGAAGGATTTGGAATTTTGCGGGCAGCCCCGGCGGTGGGAGCATCCATCACTATGTTGGGATCCACCAAATTTCCGTTGCACAAAAATGCAGGTAAAAAATTGTTGATGGCCGTATTTGCCTTTGGGATTTGCATTATCGTCTTTGGACTTTCGGAGCTTTTCTGGTTGTCTGTGATTGCTTTGTTCCTAAGTGGCGCTGTAGATGGGGTTTCCATGATTATTCGGCAGACCATTTTACAACTGAAAACACCGGACAATATGAGAGGTCGGGTAGCTTCTGTAAACTCCATGTTTGTGGGTTCTTCGAATGAGCTGGGCGCTTTCGAGAGTGGAGTAACGGCAAAACTTATGGGAACGGTGACCGCTGTGGTTTTTGGTGGATGCATGACCCTACTCACCGCAGGTGCAACAGCCATTGCATCACCAACCTTTAGAAAATTGGACCTTCAAAAGGATATTGATGAACACGAAAAGGATTAGTCTTCCAACTTTTCCAAAGTCAATTTTTCACCATCAAAAACGGCATAGGTAAAATAGGAAATCCAATCCCCTAAATTAGTGTAGACTGATTTTTCATTCAGTTGAATTTCCATGGGAAGGTGTCGATGGCCAAAAATGAAATGGTCGTAATGCTGTTGCTCCAGTTTTCGCTTCGCATAGAGAATGAGCCACTCCTTGTCCTCGCCCAAGAATTTAGCATCGGCTTCTCCGGAAATAATCCGGTTGTTCACGGAAAGGTGTTGTCCCAAGCGAACCCCAAGATCGGGGTGCAGCCATTTGAAGAACCATTTGGCCACGGGGTTGGTAAAGACCTTTTTCATGCGTTTAAAGCCCTTGTCGTGTGGCCCTAAACCATCACCATGACCAATAAAAAAAGAAGTGTTGTTGATTAAAAACTGTTGCGGTTTGTGGTAAACGGGAATGTTGAGCTCCTCTTCAAAATACCCATTCATCCATAGATCATGGTTGCCCACAAAATAGGTAATCTTTATGCCCATATCCGAAAGTTCGGCCAATTTACCAAGGGTGCGGGTAAAACCTTTGGGAACCACGGTTTTGTATTCGAACCAAAAATCGAAAAGGTCACCCATGAGAAAAATAGTATGGGCATCATGTTTGATGCTATCCAGCCAGGCTACAAACTTCTTTTCACGAGGGAGACTGTCCTTTCGGGTGGGTGCTCCTAGGTGATTATCACTGGCGAAATAGACCTTTTTACCTTTTGGCAGGGTAATGTTTTTCATTTACTTTTTAAAACGTCGGTTGCTTCGTATTCTGTTCACCACATATACAACAATTACGAAAAGGGCCAATATGGGGAAAATTAAATCATTCATACTATTATTTATTTTTTAAACTTTTCTAAAGCGGCTTTGGTTTCTGGGGATAGTGCGAGTCTTCCGGACGCTTCTGCCCGTTCAGCCAATAATTTATCCCAATGGTCTGTGCCTTCCCAGAGCACACGTTTCATTTTGGCCAAAGCATTGGGATTGTAGGAAGCCAAGCGTTGTACATGGAACTCCAGTTCTTTGTCCATTTCTGATATGGAATCATAGACTTTGGCAAACAGTCCTTTTTCTTTGGCCCAATAGGCATTTTTCCATTCGGTTGGAGATAAGGAAAGTTCCGCCAAAGCAGCTTTTCCCATTTTTCGTTCCACGGCTGGGGCAATGACAAAGGGACCAATACCGATTGAAATTTCTGATAATTTGATGGAAGCATCCACAGTAGCATACACGTAGTCGCATGCAGCGGCCAATCCAACGCCACCACCAACGGTCTTACCCTGCACACGTCCAAAAATGGGTTTCTTGCACTTGCGCATAGCGTTGATCACATTGGCGAATCCACTGAAAAAGGCTTTTCCCTCCTCCAAATTTGAAATGGCTACCAATTCATCAAAAGAAGCACCGGCACAGAACGCGCGATCTCCCTCAGATTTCAACACGATTAAGGAAACGGAATCGTTGTCCGAGAGCTTGGAAAATTCATTGGCCAATCGCTCTAAAAGTTCAGACACAAAAGAATTACTGGCAGGATGACCGAATTCTATGGTGGCAACGCCGTTGTCGATTTTGGTATATAGACTTCCGTTTACTCTATCGGTGGACATTAATTTTAGTTATGAGTTATGAGTTATGAGTTATGAGTTATCAGTTGTCAGTTGTCAGTTGTCAGTTCTTGAACTTGAACTTGAAACTGTTGTTTTCCAGCACTAAATTAAGCGTTTTGTACCAAGGGCCTGAACTTTTGTCTAAATTTCCAAACGAGGGCAAAGCCACGAATCATCATCCAGACCACAAATGCAATCCAAATGGCATAAAAGCCCCAGCCCATGAACTTTCCAAAATAGAGGACTGGAATAAAGCCTAAAAACGTGGCGGAAAGTAGCACGTTTCTTAAATATTTCATTTCACCCAGGCCTTTAAAAAGTCCATCAAAAATAAAAGCAATGGTGTTCATGGGCAGTCCGAGAATTACAATGTAAAATATCCCATAAAAGGTTTGGAGTACGACTTCTTCATTTGAAAAAAGTCGCCCAATGGGCCTATAGAAAATGAACCCTGAAAGCATCAAGATTAAACTTACCACCATTCCGTATTTGAATATGGTCTTGGCCAATTTCCACAGTCCGTTATAGTCCGAGGCACCTAAAAGTCTACCCCCCATACTATTCCCGGCTGCAGCATAGCCATCAATAAAAAAGGCGGCAAATAACCACAGGTTCACCGCAATGGTATGCGCTCCAATAAAACGATCTCCCAAAACAGTAGCTTCTCGAACCGCAAGCATTAAAGCGGCATTGAGGGCGGCGGTACGGACAAACAAATTCAGGCTCATCAAAATCAATCTTTTGATTTCTTTGTTGAGCGGGAAGACCAGTTTCATGCTGATTTCTGTCTTTTTTAGGAGCAAAATCAATGCAAGAATAGCCATGATTCCCTGCGATATGAGGCTGGCCCAAGCGGCACCTTCCAAATACATGGCAGGGATGTACCCTTCTATTCCATAAACCAAAATAAAATCGAGTAGGATGTTCAACCCTGCTCCAATCATGGCAATGACCATGGGATAAAATGTATTCTGCAAACCCCTGAAAATGCCGAAAATAGCAAAAGTGAACAGCGTCAACGGAAACCCCCAAACCCGAATGGAATAATACGAAATACAATAATCCAGTATTTTTCCCGAGGCTTCAAATAGTTTAAAGATATCTTCAACAATAAAAATAGTGGACACCAAAATGACGACACTCAACAGAATATTAAAGAAAATGGCCTGGGCAGGGAGGTTCTTTACTTCATCCAGTTTTCCAGCACCCAGATATTGGGAAATGATCGCGGAAATGGCACTTCGGGTCTGGCCCAGCACCCAAATGAGCATGGACAAAAAAGAACCTACTATCCCGGCAGCGGCCAAAGACTCTAATCCGTCCACAGGAATATTGCCCACAATGGCCGTATCCGTAATGGAGAGCAAGGGTTCTGCAATCCCCGAAATGGTGGCGGGAATGGCAAGCCTATTGATACTTTTAAAATTTACCTGTGTGCTCAAATCGGCGGCAAGTTACAGCACTAATTCATAACAATGAAAAGGATGTTCACTTTGCTTGAGTAAGAGACATCGCCCAGTTTTTGATTATAAATTGTTTGAGTAAGCAATTTTAACAACTAAGCCCTTCCTTTGTATGAGTTTAAAACGTTATCAATTTTTTTATTGGTTTCTGGATTCACAAACATTCTGTCTTCCGACTCCTGAAACCATTCCAAAGTTTTTTTGATACCCGTTGCGAAAGGAATAGTTGCTTTAAACTCTGGCACAAAAGTTTTGATTTTGGTGTTATCGAAAATGACACTTTCGGTTTTATCACCCAATAAGTCCCCTGTAAAACTAGGCTCAAGATTACAAATAAAATCGGAAGTGATATGCACTGCATTCAGTTCGCATCCTAAACTATTGGCCAAAATTTTATAAATGGAATTCCAGGTTAAAACTTCATCAGACGTGATATGAAACGTATGCCCTATAGCTTGGGTAAGTCCCAACAAGCCAACTAATCCCACAGCAAAATCATCAGCATGTGTTGTAACCCAAACCGAAGTGCCATCACCATGAACAATAATTTCCTGGCCTTTTAAAATTCGGTCTGCCGTGGTATATTCTTTCACCCCGCCAATGGCAATAGGAATGATAGTATCATACGTAAATGAAGGCCTTACAATGGTAAATGGAAAATCCTGCTCACGATAGGCATTCATCAACAATTCTTCACACTTAATTTTATTATTGGAGTACTCCCAAACGTTATTGCAAACGGGTGTAGACTCGGTAATAATGGGATAGCTTAAGGGTGTTTGGTAGCAAGAAGCCGAGCTAATAAAGATGTATTGTTTTGTTTTTCCCTTAAAAAGCGCAATATCCCTTTGCATTTCTTCTGGTGTGAACACAATCCAATTGACCACCGCATCCCATGTGTGTTTACTCAATTCTGATAATGTTTCTGGCTTGTTGATGTCTCCAATAATGGTTTTTACCTTAGGAATTTCAACACCAGTTAAACCCCTGTTTAAGTGGTATAAATCTATCCCTTTTTCAATGGCCCAACGGCTACAGGGTGTGCTAATGTTTCCTGTTCCTCCAATAAATAATACTTTCATAATGTTTAACTTTTATAATGAAACACCCCAAACCCGAATGGAATACTGTGAAATGTTTTTAAAATTTACCTGCGTGCTCAAATCGACAGTAAGTTACAGCACTAATTCATAACAATGAAAAGGATGTTCACTTTGTTTGGGAAAGAAGATATCTCCTAATTTTTGATAGCCACGCTGCTCATAGAAACGTTGGTTTCTTTGGTTTTGGGAGAAGGTGTCCAGCCTAACCGATGCAAAACCATGTTCTTTAGAATAGTTTTCGGCAAAATCCATTAGTTGTTGTGCCAATCCTTTTCCCTGATAGTCGGGATGAACGGAAAGCCGATGGATATAGGTACTGTTTCCATTGGAGGTCAACCATTCAATGGGGGCATACTCCTCATCCATATAGGTTGAAATGACGATGGTGCCCAAAATAGCTTCGTTTTCTTCCATCACATAAAGTTCATTACGCTCCACATCGCGAATAAAAGCAGCTTCGGAAGGGTAGTGCTCGTTCCACTGAAAAATACCGTTTTCCTGCATTTTTGTAGCGCAGGCCTTGGTGATGTTCAGGATATCTGTTATTTCAGATATCTTTGCTTGCCTGATCATGGTTTCATTTCAATTAAATTGTAAATTTAGGGTTTAATCTCAATCACCAAATAAATGAATAATATACTCGTACCCATTGGAACTTCACCAAATTCATCAAACACATTACAATATGCCATAGACTTTGCATCAAGTTTTGGTGCCAAGGTTTTTGTGATGGATGTGTTCTCGGTCACCACGGCTGTAGGGAGCTTGGCCAATGTTGAGGAGAAAGTGGCCAAAAGCAGTAAGGAGCATTTAAAAGAGGTGATTGAAAAAGTGGACACCAAAGGTGTTGAAATTAAAATGGCCACCTACAACGGTGATATTGTGGATGGACTTAAGGACATTAACAAGGAATTGGGGATAGATTTGATCATCATTGCCCCAAGGAGCAACGATATCCAAGAAGAGCTTTATTTGGGGAACACCTCGGGCCGAATCATAAAGCAAACCAACATTCCTACTTTGATCGTGCCAAAGGGAACCGAGTTCAAGCCGATAAAAAAGATATTGACGGCTTTTGGTTCTGGAATCTTAAAGCGAAGCAGCATCCTGAACCCTTTGGTAAGTATAAAGAACAAATTTAGGTCTGAAGTGAGCTTGTTATTAGTAAAAAGGCCCGGATATTCTGAAGATGATCTTAAGGTGAACACGGCACTAATGGATTTGAGCAAACAACTGACCATTACGGAAAATGGCACTACTTATCTGGGTGTTATGGAATATTTTCAACAAGAACACCCAGATATGTTGTGCGTTTTTAGAAGAAAGCGTGGGTTTTTTAAGAAGCTATGGGAGAAAAACACCATACCCAAGTCTGAGTTTTTTGTACCTATTCCAGTATTGGTGTTGAGCGTTAAAAAAGATTAGCAGCGGCGTAATTTTTGATAGTTTCAGAAAAAAGTATTTCCTTTGCGCTCTCTTAAGGGGGATTAGCTCAGTTGGCTAGAGCGCTTGCCTGGCAGGCAAGAGGCCACCGGTTCGAATCCGGTATTCTCCACAGTAACAGTAAGGCTTCAAGAGTTTTTAACTTTTGGAGCTTTTTTCATTTGCACGCAATTTGCACGCAAAAGAGGTTTTAAATTAAGCTCTGTATTATTTGATTCAAATTGGTTTATTTTAATATTTCTTCATCGTTTAATTGAACTTTATTTTGACTCAGTTTTTATTGCCTACCATTTTTTAATTTTCACCTGATGCTCCGTCAAACAAGTTTTGAAACTTGGAAGTAGTTTTTTTCTGCATTTCAATTGGCTACTCGCTAATTTTTAAGTATTCCTCCTGAGTAAATTCGGATTGTACTTTTTCAGTCGACCATATACAGTATTCAAAATTCAATTCCCGATAGTACCTTCATATTTTTTGAGTCTTACACATGTTAAATTAACAGTTATGAATATATAAATTAAACTGTTCAACATATGGCAAAAACAACCCATATTTTTATTTCGAAGTATGATTCAAATCTTTTATACAAAGATTATTGAGCGGAATGGTTCAACCGAGTATGGGTGGAGGGTCCCAGCTATTAAATAACAAGGATATCCCTACGTTGATCTATCGAAGAGGTTAGGCCTACATCATACAAACAATACGTTGAACTAGAGATTGATAGGTTTGAGTGCAGTTACCAAACGCGATAATAAAACAATATTTATCACGTTATATTGTAAGTATATTCTCACTATTATTGTGTTCGTATGAAAATTTATCAATACAAGGTCCTGACCCATGAAAGCATTTCCAAAATTGAAATAGATTTTGTGCCCAATGTTTTTTTTCTGTTTATTTCGCCTTCTTTTTCAAATCCTGAAAAATTTGTCAAATCACTTAAGAAAAAATATCCAGAAGCTACCATCATAGGATGCTCCACTGCAGGAGAAATAATGGGTGATCAGGTGCTGGACGACACCATAGTTTTGACTGCTGTCCAATTTGAAAAGACCAAAATCAAGAGTATCAATGTAGATTTGATTTCAAATGCCTTGGACAGTTACAAAACCGGTGCCAGTATCAGCGCACAACTCAAAGGGGACGATCTCCGACATATTTTTGTGCTGAGCGATGGTCTTATCGTGAATGGCGCAGAGCTGGTCAAAGGCCTGCAATCAACCGTAGAAAAGGATGTCAGTATTACCGGAGGCTTGGCGGGTGATGGCACCAATTTTGAAAATACCTTCGTAGTCCACGATGGGGAAATCAATTCCAATAAAATAGTGGCGCTCGGTCTTTACGGAAAAGACCTGAAAATAGGTTTCGGATCGAAAGGTGGCTGGGACAGTTTTGGAATTGAGCGATTGGTAACCAATTCGAAGGACAATGTTCTGTATGAATTGGATGGAAAACCGGCCCTAGAACTCTATAAATCATTTTTGGGTGACAAGGCGAAAGATCTTCCAGGCTCCGGATTGTTGTTTCCACTGAGTATGCGGAACGAAGACAACCAAACACCGGTGGTACGCACTATTTTGGCCATAGATGAAGAAAAACAATCTTTGACCTTTGCGGGTAATATTCCTGAAGGAGCCTATGTCCGCTTGATGAAGGCCAATATCGATCGTATTATTGATGGAGCCGAACAGTCGGCCATGGTCAGCAAAGAAGCCGGCCATGACTCTCACCAATTGGCCTTTCTCATCAGCTGCGTAGGCAGGCGATTGGTAATGAAACAATTAGTGGAAGAGGAGGTTGAGGCCGTGAACGAGGTCTTTGAAAACAAGATTTTTACCACAGGATTCTATTCTTATGGTGAGATTGCCCCATTTGATAAATTTTCGCCCTGCTCTTTACACAATCAAACTATGACCATTACCACTCTAGCAGAATAAATTTATGCACAGGTTATTAAAAAGACAACTTAAAAAAGCTGATTTCAATCAGCAGGTCCTTGATCAAATACACTTGTTCTTAGATCAAGTGAATGATGCCTACAATGCATTTGACAATGATTTGTGCCATGTTGAGACCGTCTTGGAGAAAAGCTCCCAGGAACTTTATCAGGCCAATCAACGATTAAAAAACAATGTTGAATCGGTTACATCACAGTTGTCCAAAGTGGCCAACAATATAAAAGAAGTCATCTTTGAGATTGATTTGGATGGCAATTGGTTCTATCTAAACAGTGCATGGGAGACCCTTACTGGGCATAAGGTTAAGGACACCCTTGGAAAACCATATCATACATTCTTGGTGGACCAAGAAGGCGAGTCAGTTCAAAAATTGATAGACTTCAACAGTCAAAAATTCAGTTCAAGGAACAAAAAATTCCAGTCACTCACCAAAGACAAGAAAACCATATGGGTCGATTTTTCCGTAAAGCGCATCAAATCTAAAGACGGTGCAATTGAAGGGTATATAGGTACCATTGTGGACATTACCCACTTGAAAGAAGTAGAGGTTGCCCTTATCGATGCCAAGGAAAAGGCTACCTCCGCCAACAAAGCAAAGGACGATTTTCTGTCCACCATGTCGCATGAAATACGCACCCCGCTCAATGCTGTGGTTGGTATCAGCCATCTATTGTTGATGGAAGATCCTAAAAAGGAACAACTGGAGAACCTTAATGCCCTAAAGTTTTCATCTGAGCATCTTTTGGAACTTGTAAGTGACATCTTGGATTTCAACAAAATTACCTCAGGATCAATGGAATTGGAAGATGCCGATTTTGATTTGGAAAACATGTTGAATGGCATTCAGAGCATTTTCAGCAATAAATCTAGGGAGAAAAACATTCGTTTTATCATAAAAAAGGACAATCTTTTGCCCAAAATAGTCAAAGGGGATAATACTCGATTGAAACAGATTTTGGCCAACTTGATCAACAATGCAATTAAGTTTACTGAAAAGGGTAAAGTAGTGCTCGATGTTGAAATGATCAGTGAAAGTGAAGAGGCCCATATCATCAATTTTGAGATAACGGATACTGGAATTGGTATCCCCGAGGACAAAATAGACAAAATCTTCAACTCCTTTTCACAAGCCGGTTCTGATACTACGCGTAAATATGGAGGTACAGGTCTTGGGCTGGCCATTTGCAAAAAACTATTGGAAATCATGGATAGTGAGCTTAAGGTCATAAGTACATTGGGTAGGGGATCTACGTTCAGCTTTTCATTACAGTTGGAGAAAAGTGAAATACACGAGAGTGAAGTGGATAACCTTAATAACTATCATAGATTTGAACCGCTTACCGAAGATTTACAGAGTGTCAAAGTACTGGTTGCCGAAGACAACAAACTTAACCGACTGGTCATCAAAAAGTTCTTGACCAACTGGAATATTGATTTTGATATTGCCTATGATGGGGAAATGGCCCTTGAAAAAGCGGAGAACAATTGCTATGGCCTGATCTTGATGGATTTGCAAATGCCTAAGATGAATGGTTTTGATGCCTCCTTGGCCATCAGGAACACCGACAACCCCTTGAACAAAGTTGTTCCCATTTATGCACTTACGGCTTCCACAGGAATCGATATCAATCATAAGATAGAAGAGTATGGCATGAACGGTATCATCTGTAAACCTTTTGACCCAGAAGAACTTTATTCCACTTTGGTTAAGATCATCAGTAAAACAAAGGTCAATCAGAAAGTCACTGCTTAGGACATATTACATCAAAAATCTTGAACTGCAAAGGGAGTAAGTAACCTGCAAATAGAAGAATTGCTTTTACTTTGTTGAGACGGATACCGAAGACCATTAAAAACCGATTATTTGAACCATATAATCCTACTTTAAAAGAGTTCGGCTTTAAGTGCAAAAGGCCTACGTAGCATACCACATTAAACAGAAAAAATTGAGCATAATGTAATCACGTATAAGTAACTGAACAATATTTATCCATATCAAAATATAAAATTGTTTTTAATCGTTTATTTGAACTTTGATAACGGTCACGTATAAACGCAGTGCGGGTTTTATGCAACTGCTTTTTAGTTGAAAAGACACTCACGGTTCAAGTTGTACCTGAACCGCTATTGCGCTTATACAATGCTACCACACGCTTTTTATATAGTGGAATCCTCGAATTCCTTGATGGTAGTTGTAATTACATTAATTCGCCTAATCCAATTTCTGTTAGATAAATATATTAAAAACAATAGGGCTAAAATCATTCCAACAAGTAAGAAGTATTTCTCTCGTGTAAAATCAATTGATGATGCAAAAAACGAGATGAATGCTGAACCAAATAAAAATGCAGTAAGCAGAATTGAAAGAGCCACCTGTTTTAATTTAGTCTGAAATCGATTTAAAGACTTTTTAAGGTTGCCATCGTTTACAGGATTTTGCAACACATACCATCCAACAAAACGAGCAATAATATATCCGATTGTACTTATTATTAATAAAGCATTTGCCCATAGCGGTTTGGTAGCACCGTCGAACCCAGTATAGTAAACTGCCAAAAAAACCGATAGCAAAGTAGCCTCGACTAAAAATTTAATCTTAATTTCCTTGACTTTTGTATGACTTTTGATTTTGGTCATCATTAATAATTCAGTTTTGCTCTTTTCAATTCCTTCTGAGTTTTTCCACGTTGATTTTATGTTTTCAATTTCCATTATGTCTATTTTTTTAATGTCATTTTCAATTTTTCTTTAATCCTGCTGACTTTAACGCCTACATAATTTTCGGTAATACCTATCATTTCAGCAATTTCCTTGTATGGGTAATCTTCTAAATACAGGGCAATTATTGCTCTATCTGCCTTCGTCAAAGTCCTTATTGCCTCAAATAGGCGTTCCTCATTTTCTGAGGTTGCGTGTGCATTATTTTGTTCATTGTTATTGGGAAGGTTTTCCTTAAATTCAAGATTGATTTTGTTCTTTCTGAAGATGGCTATTCCAGTATTAAGGGCAATTCTATACATCCAAGTACTTATTGTCGATTCATCTCGGAATTTCGGAAATGCTTTCCACAATTGAAGCACTATTTCCTGGAATAGGTCCTCTTGGTCTTCTTTGGTATCTCTATACATCTTGCAAACCTTGTATACGATGCCTTGATGATCATCTATGATTTTCAGAAAAGCCTTTTCCATTTATTTGTCTGCTTTTCTAAATTGAAATGATTTACCCATTCCTTCGGCCAATAAGCCTGTAACGAAATTGGACTCATTCAATTTAAAAGTAAATTCAATCTCCACTTTTTTACCGAAAAACTGGTGATTGTCTTTCGGATAAATCTCAAAAGGCGGATTTCCTCCAAGTTTGGCAAAGAGGCTGTTCTGTACTTTAATTATTGAAAGTACCATTTGATTTTCATCTGCAATGAATTTGCCACTATAAATTCCTATATTCTCAGGCTTTACTGAAACCTCTTCTATAGTTGGCACCTGAAATGGTTTGCCAAATACAATTTTCTCAACGTCTGATGCAATATTGCTAATTGGTAATGTTGAGACATTGCTTAAGATGATGATGCTTATTTGACTATCTGGATACATCGAAGTAAAAGTCGAATAGCCCCAAGTCCCACCACCGTGATAATACTTTGTAGGCGCATCGAAATTCAGATACCAGCCATACCCATAGCCGTCATCATTTTTCTGCATCGAGTGTTCTGATTTTTCAAATACAATATTCTGAGTTTTTTGAGTCAAAAGCTTATCAGAACCAAAGCTGTTGTTCCATTTCAATAAATCGGTTGAAGTTGAATACATATCACCAGCACCTTTGAGCATTGAGTAGTTTCTGAAAGGTGCGACCACCAAACTATCGTCATTAATTAAATGGTAACCTGAAGTTATGTTGGGTATTATCTTTAGGTTATCATCAATACCAGTTTCTGTCATTTGAAGCTTGCTCAGGATTTTATCCTGTAAAATATCTTCAAAGTCACTTTTGTAGATACTTTCTAGAATTGATGCCAATAGATAGTAGCCTAAACTTGAGTATTTCATCTTCGAATCTGGTTCAAATAATAGGTCAAGGCTATTAATCTCTTCTATTGCCTGTTCGGGCGTTATATGAAGTTTTGATTTAAACTGCCAATAGTCTTTAATACCTTCATTGTGAGGTAGACCAGAAGTGTGCTTGAGCAATTGTAAAATGGTAATGTCTTTGAACTTGGGCGACAACTCTATCAAATAGTTACTCGCTCTATCATAGACGTTTAGTTTTTGTTCTTGGTGAGCGATGGCAATAAGAATTCCCGTAAAAGTTTTAGTAATTGAAGCTATTCGATATTTGGCTCCATTTTCCAATGGTAAATCATTTTCAAACGAGGTCATTCCAACTGCTTTTTGAAAGACAATATCTTTTCCTTTAGATATGAGTATCTCGCCGTTAAAGCTCTTCTTTTTGTGAATTACATCGAGATAGGTCTCTAGGGTGCTCAAGTTAAATTCTGAAGATTGGGCTTGCGACTTCTCTCCCAGATAGAATATTAATATGAGTAAGATTAATGATTTTGAAGTTTTCATAAGACAACGATTTAAGTTCTATTTGCCTTATAAGTTGTCTGAAATGCTCAAAATCTTACAAACTGCTAATTTTTTCGAAGGTGTCTTTAAATGTCTGGTAACTTTTCTATATATGCATAAAATACACCTATATAATCCCAAATTGGAATGAAATCGAAATGTTGATTTATCTTTTATATGATCTCAACTTTCCTGAAAGCCCCCTATGACGTAAATACTTGTAATAGGTGGCCCTGGAAATATTCAATCGTTCACATATTTCTGTAACGGTCAACATCCCGTCATTGAAATACTCCTCACAAAGTACAGTTTTTTGTTAGTTTTTCTTACTTAATCCCTTTCGGTGCCCCTAATATCTTTCCCCTTCGTCTTGCTGATTCCAATCCTGCTTTGGTCCGTTCAATGATGATATCCCGTTCCAATTGTGCCAAGGCAGCAAATATGTTGATGATGGACACCGAATGGGAAGACTTCTCTGTGGTATCTATGAAAGGCTCGGTAATACTCCTGAAACGAACTCCCTTTTTCTTTAGCCTTGTCATAAGATTGGTAAAATGAAACAGGCTCCTTGCCATCCGATCAAGTTTCCAGACCACAATGGTATCTCCGTGCCTTACATATTTTAACAGTTTGCTCAAGCTCTTCCGCACTTCCTTGGTGCTCGATACTTTATCCGGGTAAATGTTCTTTTGTGGAATCCCTTCTTTGAGCAGTGCATCCAATTGAAGGGCCAAACTTTGTTCCATGGTACTCACCCGTGCATATCCAAAAACCATAACCTGAAAGTTTAAATAAACGGTAGAATGTAAACTATTTATTTAGTACGGGGAAATGAACTTTAACAAACCAGTGGACTTGTATAACAATGAAAGTTCAATAAAACGGTGCATTAAAAACGCGGTCGTGAAATAGAAATCGAAACAGGGGCGAACGCAACGCAGTGGAGTGCTGCAAGCCCCAAATCTTGCCAAACTAACCTTACTGAGCGAGGCAATTTTATCTATTAATCCGATATACTCTTCTCATCATTCGAAGTGATCCAATGGACTGTTGGCATCAATTTTATATCGTTCCAATCTCCATTCCGTTATTTTAAGCTTTAGATTGCTTTTCCATAGGCCCAATTTTGTTTTTTCGTCAAATTGCGTCAATTTTTTCGTCAAAAATTTCCAGTGTTTATTGGGCCTCCGAGGGCATTTACTGTAGATTTCGAAAAAGTCTACTGTAGCCCCTGATTTTGTACAGTATTTCAAAATCTATTCAATTAACTGGTTTTCAACTTGTTGAAGACTCGAAAACAACCGTGATGGCGCAATTTGCGCATCACCCTCTTGCTATTCAAATTCGGCCTACTCCGTATCCCGAGATTTGCCCACTACCGGAACATCTCAATGCAGTAAAGAAAAATGCAGTAAAGAGAATAGGTTGTGCGTCCTATTCCAATTTTACTTTACGCTTATCTTCCCGAATGCTATAAAATTGGAACAGGATCCATGCGCAAAGTTTTGGGGTAAGTATTTGGGACCAAGCAAAGTTAAGCCTATAGTTTAACCAACTTCTGATTATAACTGTCTAATATATCATTCGGAAGGGACTTAAGATATATTTGAGTGGTTGATAGGCGATTATGGCCAAGCATTGAAGAAATAGCTTGTAAGGGAACGTCCTGCAGCATAGCTTGGGTTGCAAAACTATGACGAGACACATAGGAAGTCAATCGTTGTTCTATCTTACATTTTTTAGCAATTTCTTTTAGCCCTTTATTATACCTCTTTCGTGACCACAAGACGTCTTTATATTGAAGTTCGAATGTGGCTCTTTTAATAATTGGAAATATAAACTCTGACTTCTCTTTATCCCTAAGGTAGAATGATAGTATCTCCTTTAATTGGGGTGTAATATTAATATCATACGGCTTTGATGTTTTTTTTCTTTGGAATTTAATTCGGTTATCAATGATATTTTGAACTTTTAAAAAAGCCAAGTCCATAAAGGAAATACCATAAAGCATGTAGGAGGCAAGGAAGTAATTCCTATAGTGAAACAGTCTATCCGTTTCATCCAGTTCTAAAAGCATTATTGATTTGATACTGTTGATGTCAAGAGCTCTCTTTTCTGTAGGAGTGGTTTTGATCTTATAATGTTTAAATGGGTAAGCATCCCTAGAAACAATATCCAACTTAATAGCCTTGTTAAAAACTGCTTTGATGGTTCTCATATAAGTCGACAGGCTGTTAACAGAATTACCTTTGGAAAAGTGCCAGTTCTCAAATCTTTTGAGAAAATCATAATTGATTTCGTTGAATTTGATATCATTTCCATCAGCGAAATTTTCCAGCACCTTAAATACCGCGTAATATGTGTTTGCATTACCAAATCGTTCAGCTGCTTTTAACTCATAGACAATATTCTCGGTAAACTGAAAAAATGAATCCAATGACGCAGTTTTTACAATTTTCTTCTTAAGCTGCAAAATGGATAAAAAGTTGAGCTCGTTCTTTTCGTTTAGCTCATTAATTATGTCGACAGCTCTGGTCTTTTCTTTTAAGAGTTGATTGTTGAGTTTGCTAACTGATGAAGTGCCCTTGAATGCTCTTTTGACTTTCTCGTTTTTATTATCCCAATATTCCTTTTTTATAGATTGACCTAAGCTTATGGAAGTTGTTTTTCGAAAATGAGTCAGTCGTAAAATAATGGGATAGGAGGAATCCTTTTTCATCCTGCGAGTATCTAAAGAAAGTTTTATATTGGTATTCATCCTAATCAAAGGTAAAAAGATTTGCACGCAATTTGCACGCAAATAGTTGATTTTTTTAATCTTAATTGAATACAAAATTATTTAAATATCTGATAAACAAATTATTATGTATTTGTTTAATTCGAATTGATGTGAGAATCCTCTTTCTGGCAGGCAAGAGGCCACCGGTTCGAATCCGGTATTCTCCACCAAAATTTGAAAGCACCTCAAATGGGGTGCTTTTTTAATCAGAGACTTCGTATCTGTCATCACGAGTAGTTGGTTCCGAAATCACAATAAACTCCAAATTTACGGATTGGTCATTCCGTATGCGGTGTTTTACTTTAGGAGGGATATGGATTCCACTCCCGCTTTCCACTTCAACAACTTCAGTTCCAATTTCAAAGGTTGCCGTTCCGCTTAAAATTCTAAAAAATTGTTGGGAATTGTTGTGGTAATGTTTTTTCTCTTGGGTTTTTGGCGGCATCAATTCTTCAATAACACTCAATTTTTGTGATTTAACTAAATGCCATCCACTACAATGGTCTCCCCAAGTATAATGCTCACTATTTTCTTTGGATTTTATCATTAGCTACCATTTGTTCAAATAAGACATTTTGTAATGGTATTAAATGTAGCAATTCTTTAAGAAGAGCTTCTCTGTGTTTACTTTTAAAATTTACCATCCTTTTAGGATGGTTTTTTTGTTTTTGGCCATTTCCTTTTTGAACTTTACTCCAAAACAAATCAACATGAAACTAGAAGGAAAAGTAGCATACATCACAGGAGGAACAAAAGGCATCGGATATGGGATTGCCGAAAGTTTATTGGAACAAGGAATGAAGGTGGCCATAAGCGGAAGAAACCAAGAAGGTGTGGATTGGGCTGTAAAAAACCTCGGTGATGGTGGTCGGGTTTTGGGCTTGGTCTCAGATGTTACAAAATTAGAAGATGAAAAACAGGCAGTAGATAAGATTCTAGCCACTTGGGGGCAATTGGATATGGTCATGGCCAATGCTGGGGTAGGCATTTTTGAACCCGTTGATGAAATGAGCGAGAAAACTTGGCGCCAAATGATCGACACAAATTTGAACGGAGTGTTCCATACTTTAAAAGCATCTGTGGAGGCATTAAAAGAGTCCGAAGGCTATTATATGACTTTGGCTAGTTTGGCAGGGACCAACTTTTTCCCAGGCGGAGCAGGATACAACGCCACCAAGTTTGGTGTGGTAGGGTTTACACAAGCGGCAATGCTTGATCTTAGAAAACATAATATCAAAACAACAACGATCATGCCCGGTTCGGTAGCCAGTCATTTTAACGATAATGAACCCTCAGAAAAAGACGCGTGGAAGATTCAACCAGAGGATATTGGTAAATTGGTGGTTGATTTATTGACCATGCACCCACGGACGTTGCCGAGCAAGATAGAGGTACGACCCACACGTCCTGATTTAAAATAATCAGACCGCTTTTTCAGTAAGGGGCAAGGAAGGGTAACAGATTTCCAAGATGAGCTGTTTTAAGTGGGTCTCAAAAGTAGACAATACCTCAGCATCAATGAGGGTATTTTTTTTGTCTTGTGAAAAGGAAAACAAGCCGTATCCCAAATTTTTAAAGGAATAGATTCCGGCCAAAAGGGAATTGGTGCCATGCTTTTTAGAATACAGTAGAGCATAGCACAACAACTGAAAGGCTTTGCTTTTGTCATAATCCGTAATGAGCATCCCCCAATCGGTCAGCGTAACGTTTTTGGGCTCCACCTTTCCGGTTTTATAATCAATGATTCGTGTGATGCCATCAAACTCATCCACACGGTCTAGGGTTCCTTTGAGTTTTACCGGAAAATCCAACTCGGGAATTTGGAGTTGGACATCATATTTTTCTTCCAAGGCCACTAATTTGATGGTATGCCGTTGGAGCTGTTTTAGTTCGATATCGATAAAGTTCTCCAAATACTTACAAATAACATTATAGACCAGCAGGAACTTTCCTTTGGAAATATCCACACCGAATAAGTTTTTTTGAAAATGGCTTTCTACAACGCTGGGGATTTTAGCCGTTAGGGCCCCAACACTTTCTTTAGAAAGTAGTGTGCCAAGAAGAGGGGTATAGAGCTCCTCCAAACTATCATGCACTATGGTACCAAAGGTATTGGCGGCAATGTTTTCCTCAACTTCATCTAAATCATTGATTTTTAGGATGTTTCTGGTGTAGAAGTCAATAGGGTTTCGCACATAATTGGTGAGCGAGGTAGGCGAAAATCCACTATTGGCAAAGGCAATGATGTCATCCTGTAATAATGCACTTTTTTCTATTTCCAAAGGTTGGGCGGGTGTAATGTTGGCCTGTGGAGCAGCAATGGTGTGTGTTACGAATGGGGCCATGTTTTCATCCGTCAATAATTGGGAGATGAGCCTGCTTTTTTCGCCGCCCTCCAATACATCGGGCTCGGTATTATAGAGAATGTACACATTTTTAGCTCGCTGTATCAGCCTGTAAAAGTGGTACACATAAATGGCGTCTTTTTCTTTGTAGGTGGGCAGACCGTAATCCCGTTTTACATCAAAAGGGATAAAGGAATTGTTCATTTTTCCTGATGGAAGGATACCCTCGTTCACCGAAGTAATGATGACCGTTTCAAAATCGAGGTTCCTACTTTCCAACATTCCCATGATTTGAAGCCCAGTTAACGGCTCCCCAATGAAGTCCAAGGTTTCCATGGAGGCCAATTGTTTGAACAAATTTTTGATTGATTTCAATTCACTGATGAAATCCACATTCGCCAAATATTCCTTCAATTGGTTGAAGAGGATGTAAAAACGATAGACCTGTTCCAGTTCCATAGCATTTTTTTCTTGCTGAAATATGCTTTTCAATTGATCAATCAGCAGAAGGCAATTGCCGATCCATACCAAAACAGAAATACGACTTTTGGGAAAAATAATTTCCAACACCTCATTTGCCTCGTCATATTTTTCAAGAACATCATTGTTTATATACAACCTGTTCTGTTCTTTAATCTCCTTGGCCAGAAGTGGGGCAAAATCAACCTTACTTGATTCCGAAAGAGTTAAGCAATATGGATTTGAGGTAAGCTCCAACACATATTTGTAGAACCACCCTCTTTCAGATGTATTGGTATTGAGTTCCAAGAGCGCCAGGAAAAAGGAATACAAAACGGTTTTGTTCAAAGGTAGCCCCATGGTGATGTTCACCGTATTGATAGATGGGGGTACGGCCTGCAACATTGGGGAGAGCAAGGACTCATCTGCCAGAACAACGGCCGTTTTTGAAAAATCAATCGCAGCATTGGAATTCAGCTCATGCAATAACTGTCCTACATATTTGGTCTGTGAGATACTTTTGGGAACCCCAGTAATTGAAATTTTTTTTGGTGATAAAAAATTACTTTGTGGGTTTAGCTGAGCCTTGTTCTTATAATAGGGCCAGTTGTATTGGTAGTTTCTGATAAAAAGACCGGCATCATGAACAGGGTCATTAAGAAAATAGGAGTCAATGTCCCAATAGACTTGTCCGTTGCCCAGTTCCAAAAAATGTTGGACAATTTTTGACTCGGCTGAGGTCAGTGCATTAAACCCGACAAAAATAATCGGGGTTGTTTTGTGGTTTTTGGAATAATCATCCAAACGGGAAACCGCAATCTTTGCCATTAGACCTTGATAACCTCTTTTCTGTTCCTTCAAAACGGTAGTGAAAGCATTGTAAATAGTCTCCAATTTGTTCCAAAGCTGAAGATAGTTTTGAATCAGCTCTGTTTTGTCCTTCTGTACGGACCAGTGGTTGATTTCCTTTATGGCAGAAAGATAATTAAGTAGATCATGGGCCGGAATTAGGTATCCGTCCATCTCATTAAAGTCCTGTAGAAGGGTTTGTCCCCATTTTAAGAAGGAGGGAAAATCATCGGGCTCGTCTATTTGGGCATTTTTGTATACATCATAAAGCTCTAACAGCAAATCTAGATTGGAGGTTTGCTCCATACCAGAGATATCTGCAATGAAATCTTGAATGGAAAGTATTTTGGGGCTGAATATATTTTGGGCGAGGGTGTTGGCCAGATGTTTTTTTAGAAAAGTGCCCGAACGTTTACTTGGAAGGATAAAGGTACATTCGGAGAAATCCGTGCCTTTGTTTTGGAGGTCGTTGAGTACATGTTCCAGAAAGCTTTGATGCATGCACTAAAATAAAAAAGGCCCCGCAGTTGCGGAGCCTTTTTCTAGAAAACTTTATGTTCTCAAAATTATTTTACCAAGTTGATTTCAACTCGTCTGTTCTGAGCTCTACCAGCTCTTGTATTGTTAGTGGCGATTGGCTTAGCCTCACCATATCCAATAGCTGTTAGTCTGCTAGAAGAAATTCCTTTGTCAATCAAGAAAGATCTTACAGAGTTTGCTCTTTCTTCAGAAAGTTTTTGGTTCAATGACTCGCTACCTACGCTGTCAGTGTGACCTTCTACGGTAAACTTAGCGTTAGGATACTCGTTCAAGATTTGGATGATGTCAACCATTACAGAAGTAGACTCTGCTTTGATAGAAGACTTACCAGTATCGAACAAGATAGTTCTAGCGTAGTCGTTCAATTGTTTTTGAACTTCTTCAGTTACTTCTGGGCAACCGTTGTTAGCTACAGTACCGGCAACATCTGGACATTGATCGTCTTTGTCAAGAACACCGTCACCATCAGTATCAGGCCATGGGCATCCGTTGTTTTCAGAAGGACCAGCCTCATTTGGACAGTCATCATCTTTATCAGCAACACCGTCACCATCAGCATCAGGACAACCAGCTAGAGCAGGAAGACCAGGAGTACTAGGACAAGCATCATCTTTGTCGGCAACACCGTCACCGTCAGAATCAGGACATCCGTTCATTTCTTTTGGACCAGCTTCGTTAGGACAAGCATCTTTAGAATCTTCGATACCGTCACCGTCAGAATCAGGACAACCGTTGAAAGCTTCCAAACCAGCAACTTCTGGACAAGCATCGTCTTTGTCATAGATACCATCACCATCAGTGTCAGTACCACCAAATTTAATGCTAAGACCAGCCAAGTGTTGGAAATGCTTAACTAGGTAGTCTTCGAATGCGTGCTTGTACTGGGTCTGTAAAGTAAGACCGATGTTTTCAGAAAACCAGATGTTAAGACCAACACCTCCGTTTACTGTACCAGCACCAATTTCATCAATCCATGTGTAACCACCACCAATCTCAGCAAATGGGTCGATAGTTGTGTTTTTTAGGAAGTTGTACTTAATGGTACCATCAACAGCGTAGTGAGAAAGATCGTCTACGGAGAATTCTCCGATTTTCTCAATTCTGTTCAAGGAACCACGGGCACCAATGGAAAATCCGTCACCAATGTACTTGGAAACGCCTACATAGGAAACAGAAGGCAAGATGTTCCAGTGGTCACTCACATTAAAGTACTCATCGAAAAGCGTAGTACTAGAAAATGGGTTATTCTCGTCATTGGTTGGATATGCATCAATTGCATTCACCCCAAAACTAATCTGCCATGGATTATTCTCGTCTTGCGCTTGTATGCTGTTGATCCCTACAAATACAAGGGCAACAACCAATAATTTGCTAAGATGTTTCATGCTCAAAATTTTAAGTTTAAGTGTTTATCAGCAGCAAATGTAAGTTGTTAAGACTTATTAACAAAATCAAACATTCTTTTTTTTTGACTCATTTGCCCAAAGAATTGTTGCATTTCAACGATTTTAGACGATTTTCAACGACTTTCCTACCTTAATAAATGCATTTATTGCATGGTCTAAATGCTGTTTTTCATGGGCGGCGGACAATTGAACACGAATCCGTGCCTTTCCTTTTGGAACCACAGGATAAAAGAATCCGATGACATAAATGCCCTCATCCAGAAGCATATCGGCCATTTTTTGGGAGAGCTTTGCATCATAAAGCATTACGGGAACAATGGCAGAATCACCATCAATAATGTCAAACCCGGCTTCCATCATACCTTTTTTAAAGTATTCCGTGTTGTTTTGAAGCTTATCCCGTAGGGATGTGTCTTTATCCAACATCTCAAAAACCTTAATGGAAGCTCCAACAATGGCGGGAGCCAAGGAATTGGAGAACAAATAGGGGCGCGATCGCTGCCGCAACATTTCAATGATTTCCTTTTTGCCTGTGGTATAGCCGCCCATGGCGCCACCCAAGGCCTTGCCCAAGGTCCCGGTAATGATGTCGATTCGGTCCATGACTCCTTTTTCTTCCAAGGTTCCGCGACCCGTTTCGCCAATAAAACCAGCAGCATGACATTCATCAATCATCACCATGGCATCGTATTTATCCGCCAAATCGCAGATTTTATCCAAGGGAGCCAAAAGTCCATCCATGGAAAAGACCCCATCAGTGACAATAATTTTAAATCGGGCACCGTCCTTTTCGCTCTGCTTTAGTTGTTCTTCCAAATCGGTCATGTTGCTATTTTCATACCGATACCGTTTTGCTTTGCACAACCGTACTCCGTCAATAATCGATGCATGGTTCAGTGAATCAGAGATAATGGCATCTTCAGCCGTTAACAGTGGTTCAAAAACACCACCGTTGGCATCAAAGGCTGCAGCATATAATATGGTATCCTCTGTGCCATAGAAATGGGCGATTTTCTGCTCCAACTCCTTGTGAATATCCTGTGTTCCGCAAATGAACCGTACCGATGACATTCCAAACCCATGGGTGTCCATGGCATCCTTGGCGGCTTGGATTACGTCTGGGTGGGAGGAAAGACCCAAATAGTTGTTCGCACAAAAGTTGATGACTTCCTCTCCTGTGGAAATTTTTATGACCGCGCCCTGCGGAGATGTTATAATGCGCTCTTTCTTAAAAAGCCCTGCTTCTTTGATCTCTTCCAGCTCTTGGGCCAAGTGTTCTTTGATTTTTCCGTACATAGTTTTTTGTTTAGACGAAAACGGGATTTATTTTTTGGTCAATATAGACAATAATGACATTTTTAATGGTGAAATCCATCTCTTTTAGCACATCGGCATATTGGGTGATTTGTTCCTTGTGCGAAGGCGATGGTTTTCCAGTTTTATAATCAATGATGTTGGCCTCTTGCCCTTTGATGGCAATTCGGTCTGGGCGAAGGGAAACACCATTTACTGTAAGGATTTCCCGTTCATTGATAATTTTGTAATCTTCTGAAAAATAAGGCTTTAAATCGGGGTGGGTGACCACATCCAACAGTTTTTGTTTGACTTCCTCCGAAGCGTCCTTTTCAAAATGACCAGCCAATTGAAGATTTTCGACTACTTGAGGTACATCTTCTGCGTAATTGATTTTGCTCAAAGCAAAATGAATCAGATTTCCGATTTCGATGGCCTCTTTTCGCTCATCGTCCCACAATCGCCCAGAAGTGGTGGCAATGGTAAAGCCAACATCATTTTTAGGACGGGTGATATATGCAACATAAGTGCCTTTGGCAGTGGTTGGTTCAGCGCCACCCTCAGCTTCAGGAAAAGTACCAAAGGTGTACACTTCCTGTTCGTTTTTGGGGATGTTCTTTTGTTGCAGATAGGCTTGGAACACATCAGAATACGAAGTGGCACTTTCCATGGTGGCCACATCTTTGCCCGTTTCGGTGATTACAAATAGCCCTTTTACGGGTCGTGTTAAGGCCACGTAGAGCACATTCATGGCGTCCAAAACCGATTTTTGTTCTTCATCCAAATAGATTTGGGCCGTTTCTTCGTTGTATTCCAACATGTCTTTGTTGGTGTTGATGAGAAACTCATCCAGGCCCAACTCTTTTTCCGATTCGGTTGCCGGCACCCACGATTTCTTTTTCTTCCGCTTGTCATCCAATAGGGCATTGGCAAACGGAAAAATCACGAACGGGAACTCCAATCCTTTTGCTTTGTGAATGGTCATTATGCGAACCGCGTTTACATTATCCGGAGCGGCAATGGAAAGTGACTTTTTTTTCTGCTCCCAGTATTTTAAGAAAGAAAACACGCTGGGACCTTCCCTTTTTTCCACTAGCAACACTTCATCCATCAAAAAGGTGAGGTATGCTGTGGAGTCGGTGGCTAAATCAAATTGCACAATGGCATTTTCCAAAATCGTAAAGACGGATTGCCCTTTCAGTTTTGCCATCTGAAACCCATAGCCTTGGGAGAGAAAGGATTCAATTTGATGTATGTTTTTGGAAATAAAGCTATGCTTGTCTGCTTCATCTTGGGCCAAAAACAATAGAATGTGGTAGGCAGCTTCGCGGTCATTGGCATTTTCAAACAGCTTCAACAGCGCAATTAAAAAAGTAATTTTGTCATTGTTGTCCAGCAACAATGCATCCGAAGAAATAATGGGGATATTCTGCTGTGCCAAGAAATCGGCCAAAAGCATACCTTTATTATTATCCCTTACCAGAATACAGATATCTGAATAGGGATGATTTTTTGAGGTGATTGTATTGATGGTTTCCAAAACCTGCTGGCAATAGACCTCATCTTTGTCCTCCACCTTGCTATCCAAAAACGAAAGTTGAATAAACCCTCCGGGTTTGTTGTTGGTTTTTTGGTGCGAATCGTGCAAAAAAAGGTTTTGGTACGCTTCATTTTGAAGCACTGGTGCCGCTGCCGTAAAAAATGAATTGTTGAACTCAACGATTTGGTCAAAACTCCGCCAGTTGGTATCCAGCGAATGTACCGAAGGTTCCACCACAAAAGGGTGTGAATTTCCATTGATAAGGTCCAAAAACTGTTCGGCCCTACCACCCCGCCAGCGGTAAATGGCCTGTTTTACATCGCCCACCAAAAAGAGCGATCCCTTTTGATGGCGTTCATCTTCACTTTCCAAGGCATTGCCAATTAGCGGCACCAGATTTTCCCACTGCATTTGCGAGGCATCCTGGAACTCATCAATAAAATAATGGCGGTATTTTTCGCCCATCCGTTCATATATAAAAGGTACGGGCTGGTTCTTTATTTCTTTGGACAAAATGGCATTCAAAGAAGAAATGGGAACAATATCGTTGTCCAGTTCAATGTTGTGGATTTCCTTGGCGATTTCATTTAGTACCGTCAAGGGAACCATGTTGCCGTAAATGTTCTTCAGGAAACCACGGCGATATAATTTTTGTTTGATGGACAAAAAGGCTTCCAAAACAAATTGGCCCAATGCTGTGGCATCTCTTTTGTCATTGACCTTTAAAATTTTTCCCTCTTCCAGATTTTGTCCCAGTTGGTTGTTGTAGAGTGTTCTGGTATTAAAATCCCCGCTTTCAATTTTTTTAAAGTGATTTGGCAGTGTTTGCCGTGGAAAATCTGCAACATCAAAACCGTGGTTTTCTATTTCCTGCAAAACCGATTGCGCCAACTCCTTCACCTTGTTTTCCAGAAGACTGACTTGCGAGCTTATTTTTTTCTGAATGTCCTTAAAGTCTTGGATGGATTTGGAACGCAATGTTTCAATGTGAACGGCATGGTTTTCCTGAAACAACAATTTTCCGATTTCCAAAAGGTCGTAGGCAATGTTCCAGCTTTTGTCATCATCAATTTTTTCCAGGGAGAAATCGATGAGCACTTCCGTAAGTTCTTCATCGGTTCCGGCCCGTTCCAGGAGTCGGCCCACGGCATCCTCCAAAAGCAGGTCGGTGTCCAGTTCTACCTCAAAGTTTTGGGAGAGTCGGAGGTCTCGAGCAAAGGTCTTAATGAGTTTGTGGTTGAACTTATCTATGGTGGAAACCTCAAAAAAGGAGTAATTGTGCAAAATCCGTTTGAGCACCATTTTGGATTTTTGCCGCAATTGATCTTCAGTCAATGAAAGCTCTTGACAAAGTTCTTGGAATAAGGGCTCTTGTTTTTTGGGGACAGCATCTTTTCCAAAGTTAAATAGGTTGTCCAAGATTCGGGTTTTCATCTCATCAACCGCCTTATTGGTAAAGGTAATGGCCAAAATATGCCTGAATTTGGTCGGGGAATCGTTGGATAAGAGCAATTTTAGGTACTCCTTGGCCAGGGCATACGTCTTGCCCGAACCGGCAGATGCGCTATATATTTTAAAATTGGAGTCGCCCAAGAAAACTTTTATTGCAAAATAAGAATTATCGATCTGAACTTAACAAGGTTTTAGGTGCATTTGTTTGTTAAAACCCTTATTTTTACACGAATCAAGTAATAACGCAAAAACACAAAATTATGGCTTTTGAATTACCAAAATTACCGTATGCATACGATGCATTGGAACCACATATAGACGCTAGGACCATGGAAATCCACCATACCAAGCACCACAATGGCTACACTACTAAATTAAATGCGGCCATTGAAGGAACGGATTTGGATGGCAAGGACATTGAGGACATTCTTTCCAACTTGGACATGTCCAACGGTGCTGTTCGAAACAATGGAGGAGGGTTCTACAACCATTCCCTCTTTTGGGAAGTAATGTCTCCAGACGGAGGAGGAGCTCCATCTGGTGATTTGGCATCGGCAATCAATGATGCTTTTGGTTCTTTTGATGGATTTAAAGAAAAATTCACTGCAGCCGCTGGATCCAGATTTGGCTCTGGATGGGCTTGGTTGTGCGTGCATAAAGGTGGAAAGGTGGAAATCTGCTCCACGCCAAACCAAGATAACCCCATTATGCCGGGCGTTGAATGTGGCGGACAGCCCATTTTAGGCTTGGATGTTTGGGAGCACGCGTACTATTTGAACTATCAAAACAGAAGACCGGATTATATTTCGGCATTCTTTAATGTAATCAATTGGGCAAAGGTTGCCGAGAATTACGCGGCAAGCAAATAACCCCCATTGTTTTAAGATATGAAGGCCGGACACGCAGTGTTCGGCTTTTTTTATGGATTAAGAATTTTTAAAATAGAAAAGGGTGAGGAAGTCCTCACCCTTTTCGTCCCAAATCTTACCATAAACTTAACCTACTTATGCTATGGCGAGACTAAAATACTGGTATTGTGTAAAATAACAAAGGGTTTTATATAAATTTTTGATTTTTCAATGAAAAAGAAAACGTGCAGTTCATCGATAAAATGGATAAATCGTTGGTAGTCAAATATAAAGAAGGCGGAGTATTCTCCGCCTTCTTTCCCCAAATCTTACCATGAACTTAACCTACTTATGCTATGGTTCTCCAAATGTAATGCAAGGGTATATTTACACAACAAGCTTTTAGATGAAACCCCCTTTATTTGGTTGAACTGCCAAACATGCGGGTTACATGCACCATAAATGAAGAAAAGGATTACGAAAAGAGCTAAAAGGAACACTGTTAGGGCCGGGTGGAAAATAAAAAAGGTGGAATAGCTTCCACCTTTTTTGCCCCAAATCTTACCATGAACTTAACCTACTTATGCTATGGCAATGCTAAAGTAGGTTGGCTACTTGCCCATCTTATAAAAACCCGTTAATCTACTTGTTTCATCGATGAACTGCACGCAATTTGGTTGAATGCAAATACGGGATTAATAAGCACGTTCGTTTTTCCCCTCAAAAAAGTTGATGAATGCACGGTTCACGACCCGGTTGCCCCCTGGAGTGGGGTAATTTCCGGTGAAATACCAATCCCCTAAATTCTTGGGGCATGCTTCATGCAAACTTTCTATACTTTGGTAAATGATGTCCACTTCGGCCTTTATCCCTTCGGGACTTAGAATCTCAGCAATTTTTTTGGAAATCTGCTGTGCCGTAAAAGGAGCATAAAACTCCTTTACATAATTTACCACATCCTTATCTTTTGATTTTGTTTGGGTGAGACATTTTTCGTAGATCTCTTTTATCTTATGGGTAGTACCCGCTTCTTCATGTAATGCTTTGGCTGCTTTAAAAGCCACAAAATCTTCCAACTTCGCCATATCAATCCCATAACAATCCGGATACCGAATTTGCGGGGCAGAAGAAACCACAATAATTTTCTTTGGGGATAAGCGGTCTAAAATTTTAAGGATACTTCTTTTGAGGGTGGTTCCACGAACAATACTATCATCAATGATGACCAAATTGTCGTTCTGCTTCACAGAGCCATAGGAAACATCATAGACGTGGGTCACTAAATCATCCCGGCTGCTGTCTTGGGTGATGAAGGTTCGCAGCTTCGCATCCTTAATGGCCACCTTTTCAATTCGTGGGCGTACCTCCAATATTTTTTGAAGTTGTTCTCTGGTGATACTGGGCCCCAATTCCAAAATTTGTTCTCCTTTTCTTTTGTTGAGGTAATTCTGTGCCTCTTTTACCATCCCAAAAAATGAAGTTTCCGCAGTGTTGGGAATATAGGAGAACACGGTATTTTCCATATCGTTGTCAATGGACTTCAAGATATCAGGAAATACCAATTTTCCCAACATCTTTCGCTCCTGATAGATTTCTTTATCGCTTCCTCTTGAAAAATAAATGCGCTCAAAAGAACAGGCCTTGCGCTCGGTAGGCTCCTGAATTTGCTTTACGGCGAAGCTTCCATCTTTTTTGATGATGACAGCATGCCCTGGATTTAATTCCTTGACATCTTCATACTTTACATTGAACACCGTCTGTATGGCAGGTCGTTCTGAAGCTACCACCGCGATTTCATCGTCTTGATAGTAATAAGCAGGCCGTATTCCGGCGGGATCACGGATTACAAAAGCATCGCCATGACCCAAAAGACCTCCAATGGTATAGCCACCATCCCAGTTTTTTGACGCTTTTCTAAGGATTTTGCCCACGTTCAATCGCTCTGCGATCAAAGGAGAGGCCGCCCTTTTGTTGTAGCCTTCTTTTTTTATCTGTTTGTAGAGTTTGGCCACGGCATCGTCCAAAAAGTGACCGATTTTCTCCATCACAGTTACCGTATCGGCCAATTCCTTCGGATGCTGGCCCAACTCCACCAAATTGCCGAAGAGCTCATCCACATTGGTCATGTTGAAGTTTCCGGCCACAATGAGGTTACGGTGCATCCAGTTGTTCTGTCTAAGGAAGGGATGTACACTTTCTATACTGTTTTTGCCAAAAGTGCCGTAGCGCACATGACCCATCAACAATTCGCCAATGTAAGGAATGTGGCGTTTTTGCATTGCAACATCATCCTCATATTCGGGGTGCTCTGCCAATACCGAATTTATTCGCGCGTTGATCTGTGCAAAAATATCCTGAATGGGTTGCTGCTGTGCGGACCGTACCCGGCTCATATAGCGTTCGCCAGCTTGCATGTCCAATTTAATGCTGGCAAAACCAGCTCCGTCCTGTCCCCGGTTGTGCTGTTTCTCCATCATTAGGTACATCTTATTGACTCCGTAAAAAGCAGTACCGTACTTTTCTTTGTAATACTCCAGAGGTTTAAGCAAGCGGATCAGTGATATTCCGCATTCGTGCTTAATCGCATCACTCATAACAAACCAATAATAAAAAAGCCCCGAAAACTTCAGGGCACGTATCTATGTTAATTCAATATTGAACTGGGTCAACTCCCTAAACTGCATCAGACGGGCCTCAACCTCATGTTTTTGCAATTCCAACATTCGTTCTGTACCAAATCGCTCCACACAGAACGATGCAAGATTGGATCCATGTATAATGGCATTTTTCATATTCTCAAAGGAAATATTCCCCGTTTCAGCCAAATATCCTGAAAAACCACCAGCAAAGGTATCACCTGCTCCTGTGGGATCAAAAACTTCTTCCAACGGAAGGGCGGGGGCAAAGAAAATGTTCTCCTTGTGGAACAACAGGGCACCGTGTTCCCCCTTTTTGATGACCACATATTTGGGACCCATTTCCTGAATTTTAGCTGCGGCTTTTACCAAGGAATACTCTTCGGTCAATTGCCGAGCCTCCTCATCATTTATAGTAATGACATCTATTTTTTTGATGACGTCCATTAGCTCATCCCAGGTATTGTCCATCCAAAAATTCATGGTGTCCAAAACTATAAGTTTTGGTCGTTCTTCCATCTGATTAATTACACTCATTTGGGTGCTAGGATGCAGATTGCCCAACATCACCACATCGGCATTTTTAAAATCAGGAGGAACAACAGGGGTAAAATCCCCAAGGGTGTTAAGTTCCGTCACCAAAGTATCCCGTGAGTTAAGATCATTATGATACTTACCTTGCCAAAAGAAAGTTTTGCCGCCTTTTACCACTTCAATTCCGGAAATATCAATGTTTCTGTCTGTCAACAAATCCAGATATGCTTGTGGAAAATCATCCCCAACAACAGAAACTATGGCGGATTTTGTTTTGAATTGTGAAGCAGCCAATCCTATGAAAGGTGCGGCACCTCCCAAAATTTTACCAGTCTTGCCAAACGGAGTTTCAATGGCATCAAAAGCCACGCTACCGACAATTAGCAATTTACCCATTCAGTGAATTTTGGTGCAAATATACGCTTTGATATTCCATATTGGAATCATTGGCAAAGGATTTACCAAAAAGAGGTGGTAAGTTCAAATGCAAGTTCAAGTTCAAACTCAAGTTCAAACACATTGGTCTTTTGTCTAACTTCTTTTATCTCTACTCTATAAATCCTTATTTCCGGCCAAAATCAGCAGGGATTTCACCCCACGCCTTGGTTTCCCATTTTACGATTGGAGTGGTGTATCGGTTTTTTTTCAACCAGTCCTCTGCGCGTTCAATGAGTTCAAAAAGCACTACATTTTTCGGCCCTTTTTGCAATTTGGTGCCACATTTTCCCTTCCGCACCCAGCCAATGGCAATTCGGGAGTCAGAATACAAAATGCGGTCGCTATTGTTTTTTTTCAGAAAAGCTAGACCATGTACCAAGGCCAAAAACTCACCAACATTACTGGTGCCTTGTTGAAAAGGTCCTTGATGGAACAGGACTTTCTTGGTTTTGGTGTCTACCCCACGGTATTCCATTTTTCCAGGGTTGCCACTGGAGGCGGCATCAACGGCGATGGAATTGTAATTGGGATCTCCAATTTTTAAAAGTTCTTCTTGGGTCAGCTCCGATTTTCCTTTGGATTTGCCCTTGTATTCCAGATAATTGCTGTTGAAGGCTTTTTTGGCTTCGGCAAATGTGGCGAACGACTTGTATTGGGCACCTTTGAATCCTTCTATCTGCGCTTTGCAATCGTCCCACGATTCAAAAATACCGGGATGCTTGCCTTTCCAAACCACATAAAACTTCTGCTTTTTCGCCATTATAAAAGGAGTTTCGCTATCACTTTTGGGAAATGCTCATATTCTAATTGGTGCACTTTTTCGGCAATGGTATTGGCATCATCCGAAGGTTCCACACTGGTTTTTGCCTGAAAAATAATGGCACCTTCATCATAATGCTCATTTACATAATGTATAGTGATGCCGGTTTCGGTCTCTGCATTTTCTTTTACAGCCTGATGTACTTTGGCCCCGTACATGCCCTTTCCACCATATTTGGGAAGCAGGGCAGGGTGGATATTGATGATTTGGTTGGGGAAGGCCGCAATAATGTTGGATGGAACTTTCCATAAAAAACCTGCCAAAACTATAATGTCTGGACTTAGGCTTTTGAGCAGTTGCACTACAGAATCGGAATTGGTAAAAGCGGTTTTATTAAAATAAAATGCGGGAACTTCCAATCGATCGCACCGCTCTAAAACCTTTGCTGTTTTCTTGTTGGTAAACACGGCGGAAACCTTTGCCAGCGGATTCTCTTTAAAATAGGAGATGATATTTTCGGCATTTGACCCGCTTCCCGATGCCAAGATGACAATTTGTTTCATCTGTTAGGAATTGATATGATTTTGGACTAACTTCAGGCGGCTAAAGTAAGATACTGAGCTTTAAGATGTTTAATTTGGGGTACATTTTATCGACAAATAGTGTATTTAATCCAAAGTTTTATATTTTTGCCAACAATTAAATTTTTAAAACCACTATAATTATGTCAGACATTGCATCAAGAGTAAAGGCTATCATCGTTGATAAACTAGGTGTAGATGAGAATGAAGTAGTAGCAGAAGCTAGCTTTACCAACGATTTAGGGGCGGATTCCTTGGACACTGTTGAGCTTATCATGGAGTTTGAGAAAGAATTTGACATTCAAATCCCTGATGATCAGGCAGAAAACATTGCAACTGTTGGCCAAGCCATTAGCTACATCGAAGAAGCGAAGTAATTAATATGATATATTACTAAAGAGTATAAATTATCCATGTGATGATCGGCACATGGATAATTTTTTTTATAATTTAGGTTCAAAAGGGTAAAAAATAGTTCAATGCAGTTAAAGCGAGTAGTGGTTACCGGAATGGGAGCATTGACCCCCATAGGTAACAATTTGGAAGCTTATTGGGAAGGACTACGGACCGGAAAGAGCGGTTCTGCGCCCATCACATATTTTGATACGGAGAAGTTCAAGACAAAATTTGCCTGTGAACTTAAAGGGTATGATCCGCAGGATTTCTTCGACAGAAAAGAGGCCAGAAAGCTAGACAGGTTTGCCCAATACGCACTTGTATCTTCGGATGAAGCCATTGCAGATTCAGGAATAGACCTGAACGTTGTGGACAAGTTTCGGGTAGGTGTTGTATGGGGTGCCGGTATCGGAGGTCTGGAAACTTTTCAGAATGAAGTGATCGGATATGCCGAAGGAGATGGAACACCACGTTTCAATCCTTTCTTCATACCAAAAATGATTGCGGATATCGCCCCGGGAAACATTTCCATCAAACATGGATTTATGGGCCCTAACTACACTACGGTTTCCGCTTGCGCCTCCTCGGCAAACGCCATGATCGATGCGCTCAATTACATCAGATTGGGCCATTGCGATGTGATAGTTACCGGAGGAAGTGAGGCTGCCGTTACCATAGCTGGTATGGGCGGATTCAACGCCATGCACGCCCTTTCCACCAGAAATGATAGTCCAGAAACCGCTTCAAGACCTTTCGATGCCACTAGAGATGGCTTTGTACTTGGAGAAGGTGGTGGCGCACTCATTTTGGAAGAATATGAGCACGCCAAGGCAAGAGGCGCAAAAATCTATGCTGAGGTTTTAGGCGGTGGATTATCCAGTGATGCCTACCACATGACCGCTCCCCATCCCGAAGGAATCGGTGTGGTCAAGGTGATGGAAAACTGTTTGCAAAATGCTGGGTTGAAACCAGAGGATGTGGACGCCATCAATACGCACGGAACTTCCACTCCGTTGGGAGATGTTGCCGAATTGAAGGCCATTTCCAAAGTATTTGGTGCCCATGCAACCAACATCAATATTAATTCCACAAAGTCCATGACAGGACATTTGTTGGGAGCGGCAGGGGCCATTGAGGCCATTGCATCCATATTGGCAATGCAACACAATATGGTACCTCCAACCATTAATCACAGTGTTGTGGATGAGGAAATTGACCCTTCACTCAACCTTACTTTGAACAAAGCACAAGAGAGAGAAGTTAAAGTGGCTATGAGCAACACCTTTGGGTTTGGCGGACATAATGCCTGCGTTTTGTTCAAAAAAATAGAGTAGTTTTGTATCTATGAAGCTCACCTCTAAAATATTCAATTCCCATCCGAAAACGGATGGGGATTTTTTTTTAGGGATTAAAAAAATCCTTGGTTTCAAGCCCAAGAACATTGAAATTTACAAGAAGGCCTTTCTGCATCGTTCGGCAAACAAAAAGGATTCCGAAGGCAACCCTATGAATTATGAACGACTGGAATTTTTGGGCGACTCTATGTTGGGCACCATCATTTCAAAACATTTGTACAATGAGGTTCCCGAAGGTGATGAAGGGTATCTGACCAAAATGCGCTCTAAAGTAGTGAGTAGAAAACATCTCAATGAATTGGGGAAAGATCTTAATCTTTTGCGTTTTGTGGAAAGCAGGATTCCCAAATCCCATTTTGGGGAAAACATACACGGAAACGTCTTTGAAGCTTTGGTCGGGGCCATTTATCTAGATCGTGGGTACCCGTACTGTGAAAAATTCATCAATGACCGTGTCATAGAGCCTTATGTGGATATTGAACAGTTGGAAGGAAAGGTCATTAGCTACAAAAGCCTCGTTATAGAATGGTGTCAAAAACAAAAGAAATCCTTCAACTATAATGTGTACGAGGACACAGGAAATGACGAGCTAAAACACTTTGCCGTTAAGCTTACCATTGGAGACCGTATCATGGCCAAGGCTAGGGCAACTTCCAAGAAAAAAGCAGAAGAAAAAGCATCCAAACGAGCCTATTTTGCACTTCAGAACAAAATAGAAAACCAGTAACTTTAAATAAAAGTAAACTCAAACGTTTTCGTAGTGTTTATAAGTGTATTGTTTTGTTTCAACTAGGCAGTCAATAGGATTAAGAGTATATTTACATTTCGTGTTAAGGGCATGTTGACGACGCACAAGATATCGGCAGACTTTTTTGATGACAGTTTTAAACTCATCGCCATACACAGTAATTTGGAGGATTATGCCATGACCTATGCCATAAACTCCAACTGTGGATTGTATTTGAAGAGGATGGCAAAAGACCTTCACCTTGATGAAAATCTATCATTTTCTGTGTTTGATTGGGACGATGAGATGAACGACATCTACTGGACGTTGGTTTCCAACAAATGTGTTGTTGAAGAAGTTGTTCCTTCAGATGGTTTTTTTGGTGATGAAACATCCACTAGAACAAATTATCTGATAGGAGAGCGAAAAGAGGTCGACTATTTTTTAAAAGTCGATGCCACCGAGGAATCAGCCTTTGCGGAAAAGGTGAAATCCATCAATAAAATATCCAAGGTCATCACCGCATACCCCATTGACACAGAAACCTTAAAATCAAAAAGAAATTTAATCTTTTAAAAATGCCAACTAGAAAGAAGACTAAAATTGTAGCAACGTTGGGCCCTGCCACCAGTAAGAAGGAAGTTCTCAGAGAAATGATTTTGGCAGGCGTGGATGTTTTTCGGATAAACTTTTCACACGCCTCTTATGATGATGTTACAGAGCGTATCAAGATGATACGGGAGTTAAATGAAGAATTGGAGGTAAATACATCAATACTTGCAGATTTGCAAGGACCCAAACTTAGAGTGGGTGTAATGGGAGGAGAAGCTGTTGTGGCCCCAGGAGACGAAATCACCTTTGCCACCGGCGAACCCTTTGAAGGGACTGCCCAGAGAGTGTACATGAACTATAAAAGTTTCCCTGTTGATGTTAAACCCGGCGAACGCATTTTGCTGGATGATGGAAAACTTATTTTTGAAGTAAAATCCACCAATGGAAAAGATGAAGTAACGGCAACTGTAATTCAGGGTGGTCCCTTAAAATCAAAAAAAGGGGTAAACCTTCCCAATACTGCAATTTCATTGCCTGCACTGACCAAAAAAGACATTAAGGATGCCATTTATGCCATTGAGCATAAGGTGGACTGGATTGCACTTTCCTTTGTGCGCCATAGCCAAGATTTGATCGATCTTCAGGATTTGATCAATCAACATACTGACCACAAAATTCCAATCGTTGCCAAGATTGAAAAACCTGAGGCGGTTGAAAATATCGACAAGATTGTGGCCTATTGTGATGGATTGATGGTAGCCCGTGGCGATTTAGGGGTTGAGGTTCCTGCACATGAAGTGCCCTTGATTCAGAAAAAATTGGTGCTCCGTGCCAAGAAAGCCAGGATTCCCGTGATCATCGCCACACAAATGATGGAAACCATGATCACCAGCCTTACACCAACCCGTGCCGAGGTAAACGATGTGGCCAATTCCGTTATGGACGGTGCCGATGCCGTGATGCTTTCTGGGGAGACTTCGGTAGGGAACTACCCCGTTCAGGTCATTGAGAAAATGACAAGCATCCTGACCAGCGTAGAAGGTTCCAGCTTGATCAAGGTACCGCAGACACCTCCACACATTAAAACCAAAAGATATATTACAAAATCAGTTTGTTACCATGCCGCTTTAATGGCCAATGAGATTCAGGCGAAGGCCATTTCCACTTTGACCAATAGTGGGTATACCGCATTTCAGATTTCAGCATGGCGACCCAGTGCCCATATTTTGGTGTTTACATCCAACAAAAGAATCTTGACCCAATTGAACCTGCTTTGGGGGGTGAAAGCTTTTTATTATGACAAGTTTGTGTCTACCGACCAGACCATAGAGGATGTAAACCAAATTGCCTGCAAAAAAGGATTTTTGGGGGTTGGCGATATGCTCATCAGCCTTGCGGCCATGCCCATAAAAGACAAAGGCATGGTGAACACCCTACGGGTGACCGAAATAGAAAACTGTAATTTTTAATAGAAAAAAGAACTAAGCAACTTCTTTTTCAAAGGCTATAAAGTTGACCAACTTTCCGTCTTTATTCCAAACAGGGGCTCCTTTGATTTTACATTGATAAGGAGCTCCATTTTTTTTGTAGTTTACCAATACCACCTCAAAAGGTGTTCTGTTTTTTATGGCTTTTGAGATGATTTGCGTGGTTTTTGGGCAAGTATCCTCACCCTGAAATATCTTGGGCTTTTTACCAATAATTTCTTCGGGTTTGTAACCATTCATAAAATACATGTTCTGAGAGGCATAAACAATGTTAACATTAGAATCGGTTACCACCACCGTGTGATTTTTATCCATGATTTCTTGACGAAAGGGGAAAAGCGTTTTCCATTTCCCTTCTTTGGAAAGCGAACTTAAATTTTTCACGTCCAGCATATTTCGGCAGATGCTATCAAAAAAGGAGGCATAAAAATCGAGGGATGAAATAGGTGAATTTCCCAACTTCATCTTGCCGTAAAATTGTGTCACGGCTTCTTCATAAAAACGTGCTTTCATACCCAATACTAAAAAATTGACGAAATGTGTACAAGAGATTAACACTCTTGTTTAAGATTTTGTTTGGTAATGAACGGTTTATAACCTGTAAGTATGAACAAAAAAGGGGGACTAAAAGTAGCGTAACGGAACAATCGACCTATGAAATACGAATACAAAGATTCCAGATTAGGGGCTATTTTAGGCTTTACCGAAGACATAAAAAAAGACCAAAAACGATTTTCCATTACAGCAAAGACCATTAAATTTTTATGGAATAGAAATGATTGCCCCCTCACTATTCAGATAGATGGAATGGACCTGGAATTGGAACCCAACCAGATTGTAACGGTCACCTACCTTCAGCACGTTTCCTATTCCGAAACGGAATTACCTCTTTCGGCTATCTTATTCAACAGAGAGTTTTATTGTGTGTTTGATCATGATAGTGAAGTTTCCTGCAATGGTATTTTGTTTTTTGGCACTCAAGATATTCCAATCATTACCATTCCAAAAGATCAGTTGAACAAGTTTAATCTGTTGCACGACATGTTTATTGAAGAGTTCTCAACCCCAGATAACATTCAAGGGGATATGCTTCAGATGCTTCTCAAAAGATTGATTATTATGAGCACGCGCTTGGCCAAGGAGCAGCTGATTGTTAAAACGCTTGGGAACGATCAAATAGATACCATTAGAAGATTCAATTTTTTGGTGGACCTGCATTACAAGACCAAGCGAAAGGTGAGCGATTATGCCGAGATGCTGTACAAATCGCCCAAGACACTTTCCAATCTCTTTTCCATTTACAACCAAAAATCACCACAACAGATTATTTTGGAACGCATAGCCTTGGAAGCTAAGCGACTTATCAATTATACGGACAAGCAAAATCAGGAAATAGCGTATGAATTGGGGTTTAATGACCCCGCGCATTTTAGTCGATTTTTCAAGAAAATGACCCAGATGACCCCATCGGAATACCGGGAAAACCTTCTTGTCACAGCATAAGGGAAAATTGGTCAAGCAATCGGGAAACCCTTCCTAACACCCACCTTCTTTTTGGACGCATCTTTGCCCTGTAATTTAAAACAGACAAAAGAAAAAGTCCATGGAAAAATCCATTTTCAATCTCATTGAGATATTTAGAAAGCCACATAAAGTCCAGGTAAAAACAGTAAAAGCCTCGGAGCACTGTGAACAAGAATACCATCACGATTTCTATTGTGATGCCGAGAAACCCTTCGTACAGACGTATTAATCCATTTATAACAATTCATTTTAAAATTTAGAATTATGAGCACAATCAATGTTCTTAAAAGAGAAGAAGTAAGTCCGGCCAATCAGGCTATTTTTGACAATCTGGAAAAGGCTTTGGGATTTGTTCCTAACCTTTACGCAACCTATGCACATTCAGAAAATGCATTGGGTAATTATTTGAATTTTGCCAACGGCAAAACCTCATTGAAAGCTAAAGAAAAAGAGGTGGTGAACTTAGCCGTTAGCCAAGCCAACAACTGTTTGTATTGTTTGTCCGCACACACTGCCATTGGTAAAATGAACGGCTTCACCGATGAGCAGATTTTGGAACTAAGGGCAGGAAAAGCCTCTTTTGACCAAAAATTGGATGCTTTGGCGCGTTTGGCCAAAAACATCACCGAGAACAGAGGTGCAACAGACGCCCATGTGTTGAACAATTTCTTTGCCGCCGG
>JAUIBH010000179.1 GCA_030427985.1 Bacteroidia bacterium
TCAGGACCGTTATTTCCGCCAAAAAAACGTTGCTCCTCCTAAGGGCTGAAGAAGACTTTAAAAAACGGTTGTTGCAACAGTACCGAAAACATAATGGAGGTGATTAATGGTTCTCCCTTTTTTCCTGTCTTTTTATATTCCCAGCACTTTACCTATAACTCATTTGAGCGTAATGATCGGACAATTTTCACGCTCCATATCCATTCTACAAAATACACTACTACATCTTTTCGATTAAACTGAATGTATTAACAATAATCCTCTTACTTTCAGTGTATTGTCGTATCTCAATGCAAAAAAGTATCAATTGAAACTACCCATGCGTCAAGTCAAATGGGCCATTCGTAAATCGGATACAAAAATCAGGCTTTTTAAATAGACCTTGCACCATAATATAAAAGAGATACTCACTCTCATCAGAGTGTTTATCAATTAAAGTTCATACTATGAAAAAAGGTTTATTGAATGTTTTTATGAAAAGAAATTTTTTACACATCTTCGCTGTGGCTTCATTGATTTGGAGCTGTAGTTCGGATGATGGTCCTCAACCTCCGCCTAATGGCAAAACTGATGAAAAACCCAATCTTCCGGAACTTCAGAGCGAGACCATTGGTCAATTGACCAACAATGGAGAGCCTACTGTATGGAAAATTGAATCAGCCGAATTTTCCAATGGAAACGAAATACTGGATATTTCCAACAATTTCAACGTTATTGATGATGAATTTATTTTTTCTGCAAATACCTCCAATGCATCTTTGGAATGGCGAAGAGGTCATGATCTGAACATGTCCGCATCTTCTATGGATGAAACTTTATTGGATTATTACCGATCTCCCAAAAGTTCCGCATTCACTTTTGTGAGTGAAAGCAGCTCAGATTTGGTTTCAGACGACTTTGACATAAATGTCGCCCCAGACGGAACAGTAACCGCAACGATTTCGGGTTCCGGCTCCGATACTGCAAAAAAAGGTACTGCAACAGGAAAAGGCAGTTTAGGTGAATTGGTCATGACATTGGTCAAAAAAAATCCGGATGATTACAAAGCACCTCCAACTGGCGGACTTCAATTCTCCGAAGCTTTTAGGTTTGGGTCCACCTCAATTGAAGGATACTCACCCGGAATGATAGGATCTAACAGCGATAATAGCTTCTTTTTGGTAAACAGGGAAGATGCATTAAAAGAAAATGAATCCTGGGGGCCAGAACGAGTCATCAAATTTAACATTGATGATTTTTCACAAGAGGAATATGTTTATACCAATCCTGAATTTCTGGATAATGGAGTCTCCAAGCAACTTCATGTGGTCAACAATGAATTGATTGCCTTTGGAGGAAGATATGTCAACACTTACGATCTAAACCTTTCCAGCGACCCAGCAACGGTGCCTCATGGTCTTGTATCAGAAGAGTTTGACTCAGAAATCATGTTTACTCGATTTGGTATTGCCGTACAAGATGACAACGTTTACGTTATCGGTGGAGGTTTTGTGCCATCTGAAGGTTTTGATACTAAAGAGGCTAGAAATATTTACAAGTGGGATTTGGAGACCATGACCCCTACCCTTTTTGCATCGCTCCCAGAACGGCGTTATGGAGCACGTGGAACCATTGTAAATAATAAAATGTATGTTTTTGGTGGTTCATTGGGTTTCTATGATGATACTCCTACCAATACTATTTACGTTATCGACATGGATAACCCAAAAGATATTCAGACGTTGGCAATGCCAAAAAAATTAAGCTTCAGTTTTGTACAGAAAGATCAAAACTTGATTTATGTGGCAGGGACAACGTTACAATTTGACACAGAAGGGAATCCAAGTGGCAGAGAATCCACCATACATGTATTTGACACCCAAGATAACAGTATCAAGGAAATCTCCCATAACTTAAATAACCCTGATGGCTTCCATTCCATACATCAAATGGCCTTGTTCAATGGAAAAATGTTTGTTATCTATGGAGGTATGCAAGGAGAGGAATTACCCGATAGCATTTATGATGAATGGTTTATTTATGGAGCAGACCTAGAATAATGCTTCATAAGTATTGATGCTATAAACCACTGCTAAGGAACCATCAATTTCCTTATAATCTTTTAAAGGAGCCATTTGGCTCCTTTTTTCAATTAAACCTTTTCCAAAACCATAAGTCCTATTGATGTAAATCTTTAAAACAAGTACTTATGAAAGGCTTAAAATTAATACTCGCAACTGTGGTGTTTTTTGGACTGACGATGGCCGCTAACGCCCA
>JAUIBH010000180.1 GCA_030427985.1 Bacteroidia bacterium
ACTTGGTTTGCGGAACAAAAACGTATAAACTGATTTTTATGAGATATGGTGTACTTTTTCTGGGATTATGTATTCTTGCCAGTTGTAAAGAAAAGCCTGAAGAAACCAAAGTAGAAGAAGCAATTGAAGTAAAGACCGTAGTGCTGAAAGACTCAATTGTTCCCCAAGAAACTGAAATAAAGCTAAAAACTTTTGAAGGGTTGGCCGATACTACCTTTGTACGCCTGGCTGATTTCAGCAATGATTTCGCCTATGATATGAGGTATGCCACTGAAAACAATTTTCTCAAGACAAAAGTGTACGACTGTGCCGAATGCTATACCCGGGTAAAAACTGCCAAGGCTTTGATCAAGGCAAATACAGATTTAATGAAAGAAGGGGTGAGGATTAAGTTTTTTGACTGTTATCGCCCCAATTCGGTACAGTACAAGATGTGGAAAATTTTTCCTAATCCGCAATACGTTGCCAATCCTGAAAAAGGTTCCATCCACAATAAGGGAGGTGCGGTAGACATTACTTTGGAAGATTTAGAGGGCAATGAGTTGGAAATGGGAACCGACTTCGATTTTTTTGGAAAAAAAGCCCACCATGATCACATGGACTTGCCCGAACAAGTTTTAAAAAATCGGAAGTTGTTAAAGGAAACCATGGAAGCACACGGGTTTTGGTCCATAAGGACCGAATGGTGGCATTATAATCTTTCAGCGGGTTCAAATGATAAAGTGGCCAACTTTAAATGGGAATGTCCAGAACAAAACTAAATGAAAATGCAATGAAGGCAGCAAGAATAAATTTTCTGTTTTTGGTGATGATGTCCCTAGGTGTGTCGGCACAGGATGCTATTGTGCCACTTTGGCCCAATGCAGTACCCAACCAAAGCATGGATACAGATGAAAGGGAGCAAGTGGAGTATAGAGATTCAGGTATAATTTGGGTTACCAATGTTCAAAAGCCAACATTGGAGGTGTACCTTCCCGCAAAGGGAAACGCTAATGGAAAAGCAGTGATTATTTTCCCTGGAGGTGGATATTCCGGATTGGCTTATGATTGGGAAGGTGGTGATATAGCCAAGGCCCTAAATGGAAACGGTGTTGCTGGAATTGTAGTAAAGTATCGATTGCCGGAATCCAAATCAATTGTGGCAGACCAACAAATAGTTCCCCTGCAAGATGCCCAAAGAGCCATCAGGATAGTTCGCGGCAAAGCCAAAGAATGGAATTTGGTGGAAAATAAAATTGGTGTCATGGGATTCTCGGCGGGAGGACATTTGGCTTCGACCTTGGGGACCCATTTTGAGGATAAGGTTTATCCAGAGCAGGACTCCATCGATAGGATTTCCGCCCGCCCGGATTTTATGGCCTTGATTTATCCGGTCATTACGCTTATGGAGCCAGCTGTGAACATGGGATCAAGGGAATCCTTGGTGGGTAAGGAGCCTGCCATGGAGCAATTGAACTATTTATCCAACGAAAAACAAGTAAAAGACAATACACCCCCAACATTTTTACTTCATGCTGCGGATGATACTCCAGTACCTGTAGAGAACAGCCTTATGTTTTTTGAAGCGTTAAAAGTCCATAATATTTCGACTACGATGCACATTTATCCTTCGGGCGGACATGGTTTTTCTTTAGGACACAAGAATGAAAGACTGAAAAATTGGCTTGATCTTTTTGTTGCTTGGCTTGATAATTTGGATTAATCCAATTCTTTTGAGCAGTCAAGAACCAACAAAGAATCATCATAGTTCGTGGTAAAGAACAAGTAGCGGTCGCCACCATCCTTGATCTTATGTTTTTTTCGTAGTTCGGCAACCGATAAGGGAAAATTTCGGGTTGTGATATTGGCCTTGGTCTGCGCCATTCTTTTCAGGGTTTTTTTGGAGTAAGGCAGAACCTCCTTAATGACAAATCTCCTGCCAGGAAATTCCACAAGGTTTTCCGAAGTGTACAAATGGGAGTGTGTATGGAGCTTTTTTACTTGGTAATGGTGTCCCACGGTTTTGAATCCTCCAGACTTTAAAATGGCCGCATTGGGTTCATATAAGAACGTAAGGGGATTGCTAAACTCAGCGGTGCATGATTTTTCATGCTCGTGCTCAAAATCAAAATGCATTTCATCATCCCGCGTTAGATTTATGGTTTTAACGGTTACACTTTTAGTGTAATCCTTTTCCAGTACATAAAGCAATTCCTTTACTTCGTTGTTAATAGCAACCAC
>JAUIBH010000096.1 GCA_030427985.1 Bacteroidia bacterium
ATGGCGACGGGGCCCACCCCTTTCCATTCCGAACAGGGAAGTTAAGCCCGTTTGCGCCGATGGTACTGCCACACCAGGTGGGAGAGTAGGTAGCCGCCTTCCTCGAAAGCCCTTCACAAACAGTGAAGGGCTTTTTTTGTTTTTAGATAGTATCTTTGTTCACTACAAATGCTACTTTAATTCATTTCATTGAATACCAATTCTAACCCTGTTTTACTAGAAGAAAAATGGAATGCGTATTCGCATGCCATAGGAATTGTGCTGGCCATACTTGGGGGTATCGTTTTATTTCAAAAGGATTTGACCGGGATACCTTATTTGTATGAAAGTGTTTTGGTCTATTGCCTGTCTTTGGTTTTGTTGTTTACCGCCTCAACGATCTACCATTCCGTTCAGAACCCAAAATTGAAAAAGAGGCTACGCATTTGGGACCATATCAGTATTTATTATTTGATAGCCGGGACCTATACCCCTGTTTGTCTTACCGTACTTTTGCCCTCCAAAGGATGGTTGTTATTTTATTTGGTTTGGGGAATCGCTTTGTTTGGGACGGTTCTTAAACTGTTCTTTACAGGAAAATTTGAGGTATTTTCTCTTGTACTTTATGGGGTAATGGGCTGGATTATTGTTATTGATTTGCCCTATCTACTTGAGAATCTTTCCGCCACTGGTTTATTGTATCTGTCCTTAGGTGGTGCTTTTTATACATTGGGAATTGTCTTTTATGCCATCAAAAAAATTCCTTTTAACCATTTAATATGGCACTTTTTTGTACTGGGTGGGGCAGTGAGCCATTGGTTGATGATTTACAAGGCTATCTTGTAAAAAAAATGGTGAAAAATCACACCAAATAAGCAATTCCAACCCCAAGGATAATTACCAATAATTTTCTCAAATTAAAAGCGTGTCCTTGCGAACTTTCAAACAGGATGATGGTTGAAATATGAAGGAAGACTCCAATGGCCAATGCGGTCAAAAAATGTCCGTAATTATTTACCCAATCTGATTGTGTGGCCAAATAACTCCCAAGGGGTGTCATCAATGAGAAAACTGCCATAAAAAGCAAGGCAGATACAAGTTTCATTTTGGAATTTATAAGGAAAATACTAAGAATGATGGCAACTGGGATTTTATGAATGATAATGCCATACAAAATGGGCTCATTGCCATGAATAGGAACTCCTTCCACCAGCGCATGAATGCAGAGACTCAAGAAAAGTAAAACGGGGAATGTGTTCTTTTCCAAATCAAAATGCATGTGACCGTGCTCCGCACCTTTTGAAAAGAACTCCAAGAATATTTGAAGTAAAATTCCGCCCAAGATGAACAAGGCTATGGTTTTTGTGTCATGGCCCTCATACACTTCGGGGAGAAGCTCAAAAAAAGTAAGGGCCAGCAAAAATGCACCGCTAAAGGCCAACAAGAGCTTTATGTTGCTTGAGTTTTTGGGCTTTACGGCCCAAACAAAGAAAAAACTGGACCAAACAGCCACAATAGGAATTAATAACACTATAAAAAAAGGAAAATCCATAAGCTGGGTTGAAGGGTTAAAAATAGCCTATTTTTGTGGAAAGATTTAAGGAAAAGATGGCAGGAAATTTTAAGATGTTGGCCAAGACACTTTATGGATTTGAACCACTTCTAGCAAAAGAGTTGCGAAATTTGGGCGCAGGGCATGTAGAGGAAGGGGTTAGGAATGTAACCTTTGAAGGCGATACTGGATTTATGTACAAGGCAAACCTTTGTTTGCGTACTGCGCTAAAAGTGTTGAAACCAATAGCCTCATTTAAAGTTTTCAACGAAAAGGACCTTTACAACAATATCTATAAGTTGAATTGGCCCGGTTTATTTCATCAAGACAAGACCTTTGCCATTGACACCACCATGAGTTCGGAGGTTTTCAACAACTCTATGTTTGTGTCGCTCAAGGCCAAAGATGCCCTAGTGGATAAATTTCGGGCCGTGGTGCGGCAACGCCCCAATGTAAACTCGCAAGATGCCGATGTGCGCATCAACATTCATATTTATAAGAATGATTGTACGGTTTCCTTGGATAGTTCAGGCAACTCTCTCCATCAACGAGGATATCGAATCTTAACGAATATTGCACCTATCAATGAAGTGCTGGCCGCAGGTCTTCTTTTAAAGAGTGGTTGGGACGGACAGACTGATTTTTTGGATCCCATGTGCGGGAGTGGTACTTTTTTGATTGAAGCGGCCATGATGGCTTGTAATATCCCAGCAAACATTAATAGGGAGTCCTATGCCTTTATGAATTGGGCGGATTACGATGCGGAACTACACAAAAAAATTATCGACTCTAGTTTGAACAAAACACGGGAATTCCATCACAAAATCATAGGGTACGATAAGGCGCCTTCTGCTGTGCGAAAGTCACAGGAAAATGTTGATTATGCCAATCTATCCGAATACATTAGTATAGAGCGAAAGGATTTTTTTAGGACCGAAAAGCCCGTTGATGGAAAATTGCATATGGTGTTCAATCCACCTTACGGAGAACGATTACCCATTGAAATGGAGGAATTTTATGCCAAAATAGGGGATGCGTTAAAGCAAAATTATCCCGGAACGGATGCATGGATGATTACTTCCAATTTGGAAGCCTTAAAGCATGTTGGGTTAAAGACATCCTGTAAAATAAAGGCCTTCAACGGAAAACTGGAGGCTCGATTGGTTCATTATGAAATGTATGAGGGCAGTAAAAAAGCAAAATTTAAGGATAGTTGACAAATGCCATTTTATAAGAGAAGTCATTGTTAACTTAAAATTTACTTAAGTTTACCAAAATGTTTACATTTGAACTCTCAAAGAGACAAGCTAACTAACTCAAGAGAATTTAGATTGCTAACTAACTCAAATTAATTACTGACGAAAAGAGCCTGCATTGCAGGCTCTTTTTTATTTGTCAGACCAAATGGCCAATTCGTTGCCTGATGGATCTTTAAAATGGAATCTTCGTCCACCCGGAAAGGAAAAAATATCCTTGACAATAATTCCATCTGACTGTACGACTTTTTGTTGGATGTCCTCCAAATTTTCATGATAAAGGACCACTAATGCTCCTCCATTGGTAATCTCTAGTTCGGTTTTTTCAAAGCCACCCTCCAGTCCGCTATCTGAAAAAGCGGTGTAATCTGGACCATAATCAGTAAAGGTCCATCCAAAGGCTTTGGTATAGAACACTTTTATTTTCTCAAGGTCCGTGGCCTTGAACTCAACATAGTTGATCAAGGTTCTTTTCATTGTGGTTCTTGATTGGTCTCTTTTCCCTTTTTTGATTTTTTGTAAAACGGAATAAAGTAGGTGAGGGTATAGTTGTAGCCCACACCAAAATTACTGCCATCCGTTACCTTATTAAACCCTGGAATCCAAAGATTGGGAAATCGTTCATCTTCTGTATTTGTTACCAAGAAGCCCAAACGCGCACTCATACCGATATAAATATTGGCAAAAAGCTCTGCTTTTATACCCACTACAAATTCCAACCACGAAGCGCTTAGGCCGCTAAACTCTACATTGGGGTCAGAACCGGGTAAAAAATCGGGATTAAAGAAATGGTCACTTTCAAAAATGTTATAATCATTCAGGGTTTGACTAAAACTGGCAACGGCATAACGTCCACCAATGGTGATGGCATTGTTCATCCCAAACCAGTTTTCATACGTGTTGATGTCCACCCCAGCTTTAATATAACTTCCAGAAGTTTCATACTCGTACAATAGGGTGTGACCTATAGTTTCGTCCTGAAGTTTTGTTTCATTACCTATTTCAGCAGCCAAATACAATTTCCGGGTGAGCCGGTAGTCGCCCACAAGCTCAAGTCCTGTATAGTCCTCATCAATAAAGGAAAATGTTAATCGGCTTAAATCTGCACCAACTCGAAGACCAAACTCATCTTTGTATTCCACGGTGTCCTTTGGTTGAAGATCAATGGGTGCGTTTTGCCCCACCATCAATAGAGGAAGAAATGCGATAAAAAGACTAATGAAATATTTTGACATGGATATTGTTGGAGTTTTCTACAGTTGGTTGCACAATGCGAATGTCTTGAATCCAGTTGTTCTCACTTTCGTGCAGTGTTATGGACAACCCATCATAATTGACCACAAAGCCACAGGCTCTGGAGACAAAAGCTTCACTGGTGGTGTAGGAAATGGTCAGTGGGTCAATATTTCCGATTTCCATTTCGGTTTCCTCATCATCCTCAGAATCCATGATGAACTCGAATGAAGTGTTTGTTGCATTTATCCGCAAGGGAACCAACAAGGAATCCGGTGAATCGGCTCGGTCGCTGAAGGTTTCATTTTGTAAAACACTGTCATTGTCCAAAGCCCTAATGCGCAATGAGGGCACTTCTTTGGCAGCGGTGGTGTCTTCAATATCAAAAAAGCCAATGACCAAATGCGGGGTGTCACCATTTACACAGATGTCATCTTTTTCACAGGATGAAACATAGACGAGGAGCGCGGTAATAAGTAAGATGGGGAGAATTTTTTTCATTCCAATGTTATGCAGGTTTTTAAAATCAAAAATTATACCCGTTTTTCCAAAAGTACAACATTTTCAACGTGGTGGGTCTGCGGAAACATGTCCACGGGCTGCACCTTGGTCACCTGGTACATTTCTTTCATTAGGGCCAGGTCCCGTGCCTGGGTGGCACTATTGCAACTTACGTACACAATTTTTCCTGGGGCTACCTGTTTTAGTTGTTCCACCACATCTTTATGCATACCATCCCTAGGTGGGTCGGTAATAATTACGTCGGGTTTTCCGTGAAGGGCAATGAACGATTGGTTAAAGACATTCTTCATATCACCTACAAAGAATTCCACATTGTCTATGTTGTTGTGCTCTGCATTGGCAATGGCATCTTCAATGGCTTCTGGAACGGATTCTACCCCAACAACCTTTTTAGCCTTTTTAGCCACAAATTGGGCAATGGTCCCTGTTCCTGTGTAAAGGTCATAGACTACCTCATTCCCCGAAAGATTGGCAAAATCCCGAGTTACTTTATATAATTCATAAGCTTGTTCCGAATTGGTCTGGTAAAACGATTTTGCATTGATCTTGAACTGCAGCCCCTCCATTTCTTCTACAATATGGTCACGCCCTGAAAAGCGAACGACCTCTTGGTCGTAAATGGTATCGTTTTGTTTGGAGTTGATAACATACAGCAAAGCTGTGATTTCTGGGAAACATTCTTTCAAATGGTTCAATAAAAGTTCCCGATGCTCCAAATTATCCTCATAAAATTGGATGAGAACCATAACCTCTCCTATGGATGTGGTTCTGATCATCAAAGTCCGCAAAAGCCCTTCCTGTTTTCTGGGGTTGAAAAAGGACAACCCATTTTTTTGGGCAAAGTTTTTGGTTTCCAGTCGTATGGCATTGGACGGGTCCTGTTGTAAATGGCATTTTTTGATGTCCAAAATCTTGTCCCACATGCCGGGAATATGAAATCCCAATGCGTTCCTATCCTCTATATCCTTTTCAGAATTGATTTCCTCTTGGGTGAGCCATCTACTATCGGAAAAGGAAAACTCCATTTTATTTCGGTAGAAATATTGTTTTTTGGAACCCAAAATGGGAGTTGTTTCCGGTAATTCAAGATGCCCAATACGCTTTAGGTTGTTCTCCACCTCACGTTGTTTAAAGGACAATTGGTGTTCATAGGCCATGTTTTGCCATTTACATCCACCACAAACCCCAAAATGCTCACATTCGGGTTCCGTCCGTTTTGGGGATAGGCTGTGAAAATGGGTGGCCATTCCTTCAAAATAAGCCTTCCTTTTCTTGGTGGTCATTACATCCACCACATCGCCTGGCACAGCATTGGATAAAAATATCACCCGTCCATCTAGGGCTTTACCAACCGATTTTCCCTTAGCTCCGGCATCAATGACTTCGACCTGTTCAAATGTCTGTCTCCTGTTCTTTTTCCGCATGGGGCAAAAGTAAGTTCTTTTTGGTATTTGGCATCGGGCAGCCTCTTAAATTGCCCCTAAACTTTACTATATTCTTCAGAGGGGAATACGCTTTGGTTTAAGCAATAATTTGTATTTTGCGGACACTTCTAGGGATGATTTCTCTCCCACGCTGCTTTTTCGAGACTTCGAAAGAATAAAGGTATTGTAGGAATGGTTATTTTATTGATTTAAAACTATTTAAAATGGCTGTTTTAGAGCATTTAACATCGCAGCAAGCGATAGATTTGGAAAACAAGTACGGCGCCCATAACTACCACCCGCTTCCCGTGGTCTTGAGCCGAGGTGAAGGTGTGTATGTTTGGGACGTGGAAGGCAAAAGGTATTACGATTTTCTATCGGCCTATTCTGCAGTGAACCAAGGGCATTGTCACCCCAAGATTGTTGGGGCTATGCTAGATCAGGCCAAGACCCTGACCTTGACCTCAAGAGCATTTTATAATGACATGCTGGGGCGGTTTGAGGAATACGCCACATCCACTTTTGGGTTTGATAAACTTTTGCCCATGAATACGGGAGCAGAAGCTGTTGAAACCGCGTTAAAAATCTGTAGAAGATGGGCCTATCAAAAGAAGGGAATTCCTGAAAATCAGGCACAAATTATTGTATGTGAGAATAATTTTCATGGAAGAACTACCACCATCATTTCTTTTTCAAATGACCCTGTCGCAAAGGAAGATTATGGTCCCTATACCCAAGGGTTTATTAAAATAGAATACGATAATTTGGTTGCTTTGGAAAAGGCCTTGGAAAGCAATCCGCATGCTGCTGGTTTTTTGGTCGAACCCATTCAAGGTGAAGCTGGGGTCTATGTGCCTTCGGAAGGGTATTTAAAAGAAGCGAAAGCACTATGTGAGAAATTCAATGTACTTTTTATTGCTGATGAAGTTCAGACCGGGATCGGTAGGACCGGGAAAATGCTAGCGGTTGACCATGAAGATGTAAAACCCGATATTTTAATATTGGGCAAGGCACTTTCAGGGGGTGCTTATCCGGTTTCGGGCGTATTGGCCAATGATGAAATTATGGAAGTGATCACCCCGGGAAGTCACGGAAGTACCTTTGGAGGAAACCCTATTGCAGCCGCTGTGGGCATGGCCGCTCTTGGGGTTATCAAAGAAGAGGGGTTGGCAGAGAATGCGGAGACATTGGGTGAAGTTTTTCGGGAAGAGCTCAATAAATTTATTCCTACGTGTGATTTAGTGGTAAAGGTTCGTGGAAAAGGATTGCTCAATGCTATTTTAATCAATGACACCGAAGACAGTTCCACAGCGTGGGACATTTGCATGGCATTAAAGGAAAATGGACTTTTGGCCAAACCTACCCACGGTAATATTATACGCTTTGCGCCACCTTTGGTGATGAACCACGAGCAGTTAATGGATTGTGTTTCCATTATTATTAAGACCCTGCAGAATTTCTCTAAATAGAATTTATGTATTTTAAAATAAAAAGGGCCGTGAATTCACGGCCCTTTTTTGGTATTAATAAAGCAGTTCTTATAAAAACTTATATCCGACTCCAACGGTCAAATAATTACCTCTAACCTTTACGTCTTCACTACCGGTATAGGAATTATTGATTTGGAATGTGTATCGGGCTTCGACAAAAAAGTCTTCATCAATATCATAGCCAACACCTCCGGCAAGATCAAATTCAACGCTGCTAAAATCCTCTGGGGTATCTTCAAGCGAAAACACCAGTTGTGGACCGGCTTGCAAGTTGAATTTCTCTGAAATGGCAAATTTACCAAGAATTGGGAGTATTAGCCCGTTGGCATCATCTACAACGGCAAATAAAAGCTCAGGTTGAATGTTGAAATTTTCAGCGACGTTAAAATCAGCCACAGCACCCAGATAAAATCCAGATTCTGATGCAGATATGCTAACTCCGTCAGCTTTAACACTTCCTCGGGCATTGAGGTATCCTGCTGTTGCTCCAAATCTAGCCTCTTGGGCTTGTGAAGAATAAGAAAATGCGAATACCGCAACGACTACTAAAAATAGTTTTTTCATGTTTATTTATTAAGGTTTATGTTATGAACGCAACTAAGGAAATATAGGTTGCTGTACAATTTTTCCCATAGCGCGTTCGTGGAATGAAAAACGTTCCAAGAAAAAAGATATTGCACTAAATTTTTTACAAAACAGCAGCCTCTTGCAAACGGAATTGTTTTTTGGTAGCGTTAAAATGGGCGTTTATGCCGATGGGAATGGTAAGGTTATGGGGCACATGTCCAAAGCTCATGCCATACACAGCTGGAATGCCCAAAGGCTCCAATCTATCTGTAATGACCTCTTTTAGTGTAAAGTTATCGCTCGTTTTTAATCGGTCACAACCTTTAAATACGCCGAGAATAATTCCCTTGGCCTTTGGGAGTGTTGCACTTTCTGCAAATTGGGTAAGCATTCGGTCAATGCGATAGGGCGCTTCTTCCACTTCTTCCAAAAAAACCAATTTGTCAGTGAAATCAATTTCATAGGGGGTGCCCATCATAGCGGTTACCAGAGAAAGGTTACCACCAACAAGCTCTCCTTCACCAACGCCGGGGGTTATAGTGTACCTGTGATACTCACTATCCATATAGTCTTCAGGGTCAGATAATATGGCATTCTTCATGGGCATGTTTTCGGGCCCCTCCATTAAAATACGCCTAAAATAGGTTTTACTGTATTCGTTGTCCAAAGTAATGCCCACAGGTCCATGAAAACCTATAAGCCCGGTTTCCTTAAAGATGGAATTGAGCAAAGCAGTAACATCGCTAAAACCGATAAGGGGTTTTGGATTTTGTTTGATGAGATTGTAATCCAGTATGTCAAGAATTCGGGTGCAGCCATAGCCTCCACGAACACATAGAATGGCATCCACTTCTGGATTGGCAAACATTTCCATAAGGTCTTTTGCCCGTTCTTCATCGGTATTGCTGAAATACCCGTCATGTTCTAAAATCCGGTGGGTATGATGGGTCTTAAATCCCATTTTCTCCAAGGTTTCCACGGCAATGTAAAATTTTTCTGGTTCCACAGAATACCCAGGTGCCACAAGACCAATGGTACCACCTTCCTCAAGCTTTTTTGGTTTTAAACGTGAGGGTTTGGGCTTAATCGGAGTGCTGCTCCATGCCGTTTGATGCAAAAATGTTGTGGTCCCAAGAACGGCAAGGGATTTTAAAAAGATTCTTCTTTTAGACATGTAATCGAGGTTGCATTTTATAACCAAGGCTGAATCGCTATGGTAAAAATGCAAAAAAATAATGAATTGCTTTGCTACAATTATTTGCTATTACGCTGAGAACGTCGCAATTGTCTTTGAATTTTTCGAATTGCCGATTCAATAGACTTTTCGGGTTCAATGATGTTGTACTCGCCCCAAAAGTCAGGGTCAGAAAAACCAATGGCCTCATCACTTAAAATTATTGATTTTTTTACCCTCTCGCGGTTTCTGGGCAATTGACCACTATCATTCTTTTCCCAATCGGTAACGGCCATTTCAGCGGTCATACTGTAGAGTGAATTGAACAATTTATCCGCCCAATCCACTTTAAACTCCATCATTACGCTGCTGTAACCGTAATACCATTTGCCTCCTTTTTCGCGATAATCCACGCGATAGGCCACTTCGGTGGGCCAAACATCCACTCCAGATGGCTTTCTACGTACAAAAAGTCGAGCGGCCATATCCCTATCCGTAATGTTGAGGTTGTAGATGGCACTGGTCAAGGTTTTGTTTTCCACATCGATAAAGAGTTCACCGGTGTACAAGGGTTCCAAAATGGTCTCTAACTGGTTGAATTTAATGACATAGATCAAACGGTCGTTGATTCGGGTGGAGCGATCAAAAGAGAATGTATAGTTATCCACAGAGCCTTCGGCAAAAATGTACTCGGGATATTTCATAATGTCCACATACAGGGTGTTAAAAGGTCCTCCTTGCAATTTTAACGCAACAGTGTCCAACTTGCTGTAATCGGTACTCTTTCGAGCTTTGTAGAGTTCAACGGCATCATTTCTTGGCGAATTGTAGGGTGTTTTGTAAATGCTTACCACGGCTTCGGACAAGGATACATTTCTTCTACGTTTTTTAATGGTCTCCCTGTAGAATGCAGTCATTAGGGTGTGGTCATCAAAATATTTTTCACCCTTTTTGGCCAAAGTTTCCTTCACGAGGGCTTTGGCATCTTTTGGGGCATTTATGTTGATTTCTGAAAGTTGTGTGACCGATACAAGAAGTCCAATTGTGTTGTCTTCAGGTTGAAATTGAAGTAAAGGAATGGTTTTGGTCCTGTATCCCAAGAATGATATAATAACGTTGGCATCCGTGATGCTTTTGGGAACTTTCAACAAAAAATCCCCTTCCGTATTGGTAATGGTGCTGATATTGGTGCCCTCCACGGAAATTGTGGCAAAAACCAAGGGTCTGTTGTTGGATTCATCCACTACTTCGCCCTCATATTGGTTAAAATCAGTGTCGGTTTGATTGTCTTGGAAAGCCAAAGAATGAGCTGGACAGAGCAATAAACCAATCAACATCAAAAAAATAAATGACATTTTTTGAAAAAAAGGGGGTATCGAGCGCATATCCATATATTTTATACCTAAATATTCTATTAAAGGTACAAAATTTTGGAAATCAATATCCTTTCAATTTTCTTAAAATTTGAAGCTTAAACGGTTTAAAATCAATAAAAAAGAAGTTTAGTCCACCATAAAGAGGGCATTGGCAAAAAATAGTTTTCCGTTTTCCCAAAAACCACGAAACAGGGGGTTGTCCACCATGTAAATTACCTGACCTGAACCAACATTTTCCACCCCAAAAACAAGGGATTCTTTTACTTTTTTCTGGGCTTCACTTCCAGCAAACCCCGAGAAAGGTTTGGTGATTTTCTCCAAGTATACCGCATTGCCACTATCCAAATAATTGTAGCTGGCATTACCCAGTTTTAAAGTGAAGTAATCCGTGCCATAGCCATAGGCCAATGGGTGTGTGTTGTCCACCTT
>JAUIBH010000097.1 GCA_030427985.1 Bacteroidia bacterium
ATTTATGTAGAAGACTAAACGAATCCGAAATTTATATGTGGGGCCGATTTCTATTTTTAGGATTGATTCTTTTCACTGCCTCTTGTGGTGGTGTCAACTACAACGACCCTTTGGAAAAAGCACTAAGCTCAGAAAGCGCTTTAATCACTCGGGTGATGGACAACCTAAAGGCGCATGAACTCCAAATACGGTATACCCAGATAGACCGAAGGAACGATAGTATCTTTTTTACCGATTTTGATTTTCAGGTAATCCCGGACAATTATTTTTATCCGGCTAGTACAGCAAAATTTCCCGCGGCCGTGGCCACGTTGGAAAAACTAAACGAAATTGATTCCCTTTCCATGCACACCCGGTTCTATGTGGAAGGGGATTCTGTGGAAACCACTTTTGCCCAAGCCATTTCAGAAATCTTTGCGGTTTCGGACAATGCAGCCAACAACCGGTTGATTGAATTTTTGGGTCAGGACGAACTCAACCAACGAATGCGGAACAAAGGGGTGCAACCCATCCGAATTGCCCATAGGCTATCTGCTCCAAATGGTGACGATGTTACCACCAAGCCTTTGGTTATTTATGTGAACGATTCCACCACTGTGCTGAGCAAGCCCATTATCAATACCCCTGCCAAACCTTTAAAACTGCGTAAAATCAAAAAAGGAAAAGGGTACTATGAAGATGATTCCCCAGCACGGCCCGTTTGATTTTTCCCTGAAGAACTATTTTCCCATTCCGTCCCAGAATGCGCTGCTTAAACGCATCATTTTTCCAGATGCCTTTCCCAAAGCACAGCAATTTGACTTAAGTGTTGAACAGCGTAACTTTTTGCTGGAAGCCATGCACACCCTACCTGCGAAATTGGGGTATGATCCAGAGGAATATTACGACAGCTATGTGAAGTTTTTCATGTTTGGGGATAATTATGACCCCATGCCGGAGCACATCAAAATATACAATAAGGTAGGTTATGCCTACGGTACCCTTACCGACTGCGCCTACATCCAGGATACCCAGAATAACATCGATTTTATGATCAATGCCACCATTTTGGTAAACAGCAATGAAATTTTTAATGATGACAACTATGATTATGATGAAGTGGGCATTCCGTTTTTGGCACAATTGGGACGAGAATTGTACGAGTATGAACTAAAACGCAAACGATGAGCAAGCTAACTTTTGACCAGTTTACCAAAAAAATCTTCATTAAGGTGCCCAAAGAAAAACTCTATTGGTGTTGGGGCACTTCTGAAGGGATTGCCTCTTGGTTTTTGAGCGAGGCCATTTACACAGCTGGCGGAAAACAAAGAAAACCCGACGAAAAGATTCAGGCTGGGGATGACTACATTTGGAGATGGCACAATTGGGATGGTCAGGAAACGGGAAAGGTACTTGAAGCCAACGGAACCGATTATTTGGAAATTTCCTTTGCAAACAGCAAGGTTTCCGTATCACTGGAAGACCATGACAATGCCGTACTTGTCATTTTAAAGCAGCATGAAATTCCAACAGATGATGATAGCAAACTCAATATACACCATGGTTGCAGTAATGGCTGGACGTTTTGGCTGGCCAACCTCAAAGCCTATTTGGAACATGGGATATTGCTCAACGAAACGGAGTTTGATTTGAGAAATATCCCATTATCCGGATTTGAATTTGTAAACATGTAGCGGTTATCCCACTAATTCAGACTCTGGATGCCAATTACCGTTGCCCAAAAGCACTTGGTCAAAATCAACACCTTCAATAGGTTTTAATGTCTCGCTCTCGGCATCCCATTCAATTTTACGGCCCAACTTCCATGAAAGTCCGGCCATATGCGCAGAAATGGCTTCATCAAATCCTTCGTTGATGCCACAACTCACTTTTCCACCATTTTTAATGACACTCAACCACTCTCGCATGTGCAAAAATGTAGAATCAACCCGAACCCCATCAATATAGGTCCACATGAGTCCCTTATCCGCAAAATATTGAGAGGTAGCTGAAGAAATGGCATCCGGCGCGTTGGTAGCAGGATCATATTGATAAATAGGAACATTGGGGCGCATTTTTTCCGTTTCAATCATATCTGCATAACGCGTAGATGCACCATCGGGCCAAACTGTTAGTTTATTGCCCAATTCCATGGTAGCATCATGACCCATGAGGATGGTAGGCCTGTTGAAACCATTGCCCAAAGTAGCACTATAGCAGAAAGTCATTCCTTTTTCCTTTCCTTTGGCCTGACTACTTCCAGTACTGAAATTGGGAAACTCCATATTCACTTGGATGACATCGGGCACATTTCTGCCATCATTATGGGTATAAATGCCGCCAGAAGCACTCACTGATGTAGGAATACCCATATTCAAAACACAATTGAGTCGATCATAATCATGGGTCAAGAGGTCACCTGAAAGTCCAGAACCATAGGCCCACCACTTTCGCCATCTAAAAAAGTGGTTTTTGTTGAAAGGTACGGCTGGAGCCGAACCCAAAAACTGTTCCCAGTCTATGGTTTCTGGACTGGCTTTTTCATGGATGTCATAGTTCCAAGCTCCATTGTCATCATTTCTATTGGTATTGGTCTGGATGAGGGACACATGGCCAAGAGTTCCTTTCTCCACAATATCACGAGCCGTACTGAAGCTCAAAGTTTGCCTATGCTGATGCCCCACAGCGAATATTGCTTTGGAATTTTGGGCAGCCCTGCGCAAGCGGTACGTTTCTTCAACCGTATGCGTCATGGGTTTTTCCACATACACATGCACATTATGGTTAAGGGCCTCAATGGACATGGGAGCATGCCAGTGGTCTGGTGTGGCAATGACCACAGCATCCACCTCTCCACTTTGAATCATTTCCTTATAGGTTTTGTATCTCTTGATAGGGTTATCGGGTATTGCAAAAGCATCGATGAAATTTGCTGCCCTAACATCGAATACATCGCAGATGCCCACCAATTTTACATTGAGTTTATCCTGTTTTGAAAAATCTTCCAGTTGGTGATTATTGGGGTCTTCTTCCGTGGCCAGTTTCATCTCTTCCATCCAAGCTGGGGTAGCAAACCCTAATGATCTACAGAGTTGTTCACCCCGTATACCAAAACCAATAATGCCAACACGAACGGGTTCGCCTCCAATTTCTGGAACCGTTGGAGGCAATGAAGGCCTAATGTTCAATTGTTCCAAGATTTCCAAGCGTTCTTTCTTGTTTGAGGTGGCACTGATGGCCCCGGCCCACCAAACTGCACCTAAAATGGGAAGTCCTCCCAAGCCTTTTAACAAATCCCTTCTAGTCCATTTCATGATTGTTCAATTTTAAGGTGTTCTCTTTTTTTCAAACTTTCAAGTCCAAAGAAATGACCCGTTGGATGGTAAAAAATCAAAATGCAGCCAATGAGTTCAATAAGATTCTTGTTCACAAACCAATAATTACCCTCTACATTGAGTTGTGCCAACCAAGGGAAAGGAGGATGGGCCAAATAGTAGAGTGCCAATAACCCTATCCCTACGATGGCGCCGAAGCGTTCCCAAAATCCCAAAAGAAAGGTTGCACCTACCACTAGAAGTGCAATAATGTTCAGTGCATCTACCCAACCTATCACCGATTCACCTATCAGTAAAGTGAAAAAGGGTTTTAACTGGCCTTGGGCTGTGGCCAAATACCCAAAGGAAGTCCACTCGGGGTTATACAGTTTAATGACACCTTCATACAAGAAATGCCAACCAATTAAAATTCGGAGAAAGGTAACAACGAGGTTCACTTTTCCAGTGTTGCGGGAGTTGACCATAGCATTGTGATTTAATGGTTACAATAGCATCAAATCTACAAGCTAAAGCCAATATGGACTATGACAATTGTCAGTTTAAGCGTTATAACCTACTGTTATCTAAGCAGTAACAGGCACTCCGTAAAGGTCAAAATCGGAAGCTTCGGTAATCTCGACTTGGGTGAAATCACCAATTTTCACGTAGTGTTTGGCCGCATCAATGAGCACTTCGTTGTCCACATCAGGGGAATCGTGTTCGGTTCGACCCACAAAATAATTCCCTTCTTTTCTGTCGATGATGCAACGGAATGTTTTTCCGATTTTTTCTTGATTGAGCTCCCACGAAATTTGGGATTGGATTTCCATGATTTCGTTGGCACGTTCTTGTTTCACTTCTTCAGGAACATCATCTTCCAAAGAATAGGCATGGGTATTTTCCTCATGACTGTAGGTGAAACAGCCCAAACGTTCAAATCGCATTTCCTTGACCCAGTTTTTCAGCGTTTGGAAATCCTCCTCAGTCTCGCCAGGATACCCCACAATCAGAGTGGTACGGATGGTCATCTCGGGAACGGCTGCTCTAAAATCTTGCAACAATTTGGTGGTTTTTGCATGGGTGGTCCCCCTGCGCATGCTCTTCAAGATAGGGTCGGCAATGTGCTGTAACGGAATATCAATGTAATTGCAGATTTTGGGCTCATTCCGCATCACGTCCAAGACATCCATAGGGAATCCGGTAGGAAAAGCGTAATGTAGACGAATCCACTCAATTCCATGAACTTTGACCAGTTCCTGAAGTAACTCGGCCAAATTTCTCTTTTTGTAGAGGTCCAACCCATAATAGGTAAGGTCTTGCGCAATCAAAATCAATTCTTTGACCCCTTTCGCGGCCAATTTTTCGGATTCTGATACCAATTCCTCAATAGGCTTGCTCTTGTGCTTGCCCCGCATCAACGGAATAGCACAAAACGAACACGGACGGTCACAACCTTCAGCAATTTTTAAATACGCATAGTTTTTGGGCGTAGTTGTTAAACGTTCCCCCAACAATTCGTGTTTGTAATCGGCACCCAAGGCTTTTAGCAGATTGGGCAAATCGCTTGTGCCAAAATATTCATCCACATTGGGGATTTCCTGCTGCAAATCGGGTTTATAGCGCTCACTGAGGCATCCGGTCACAAAAACCTTGTCCACTTCACCAGCTTCCTTCTTTTGAACATACTCCAATATGGTATTGACACTTTCCTCCTTGGCATTCGCAATAAAACCGCAGGTATTGATTACCACCACGTTGCCTTCCTCCTCATGGACCACTTCTTTGTTGCTGGCACGCAATTGGCCCATCAACACTTCAGAATCGTAGACGTTTTTGCTACAACCCAAGGTCACCACATTGATTTTGTTCTTCTTCAGCGATTTTGTCCGCATAGTTGTTCTAAATGGTCTGCAAAAATACAATAACCAAGAGCATTGCATCCATTTGAAAGAATAATTTTAGCGTATTAAAATTTTTATGGTTTTGGTATTCCCAAAAGATACAGGATTACACCGGGCCCTGATTTAATCCGATTAATTTCCCAAATAAACGAGTCGTGGTTGTCCACCTGTTCCACCAATTCGTGCATTTCAGCAACAGAATAGGTCCGAAAAGAAGAGACCAACCCGTCCCAAAGCACAAAAAGTGGAACTATAGGAATAAGATAAGTAAACAACAATCGCCCCCATTTAAAAGGACGAATAAAAGGGGTTGTAAAAAGTACAGAAATCGGTGAAAACAGCATGGCCAAAATACTTGGGAGACTGCGTTCCTGAACTTCAAAAATTCCAATGCAACTTTGAGAATCAACGGCATTTTGCAAGGTCTTTACCGCGTCGTTGGGTTTAAAATGATGTAAAGACAAAAATTGGGTCCGCAGGCCCTTCAGACTCTCAGGCACTTTTCTAGCATCGATGCAGGTGGTGATATATTCAAAATTGGGGGCTTGTTTCTTGGTATATTCAAAAGCGGAAAGATTGGGATAATAATCTGTGAGTATAATTTTTAGATCAGGATGCGTTTTTAGCAATTCTTGGTTCAACCATAACAATCCGCCGCCCCCGCCAGAGGCCAAATCCACTATCTGATTTGTGTTGCTGGCTTTTAACCCTTTTTCCAAAATATGGATTGCCGGTTTGTACAGTTTGGTTTTGTTGGAAAGAAATTGCAAAAAATCGGTGCCGTAATCCCGCAAAAAACTAGGGAACCATTGTTGATCTTCAAACTCGAACAGGTGTATGCGTCCCATGGTTTTTCTTCACCTAAACATTGGCCAACTATATATTAAAAAACGAATCCACAAACTCATACTTGTTAAACACCTGCAGATCGTCAATGCCCTCACCCACTCCAATATATTTTACGGGAATCTGAAATTGGTCCGAAATGCCAATGACCACCCCACCTTTGGCGGTGCCGTCCAATTTGGTCACAGCCAGGCTGGTCACCTCGGTGGCTTTGGTAAATTGTTTGGCTTGTTCAAAAGCATTTTGTCCAGTGGAGCCATCCAAAACCAAGAGTACGTCATGGGGCGCATCGGGCACCACTTTTTGCATCACCCGTTTTACTTTGGAAAGTTCGTTCATCAGATTGACTTTGTTATGGAGTCGGCCTGCGGTATCCACCAAAACCACATCGGCATTTTCCGCCACAGCAGAATTTAAGGTATCAAAAGCCACGGAAGCAGGGTCACTCCCCATTTTTTGTTTGATAATGGGAACATCTACCCTATCTGCCCACACCTGTAATTGGTCAATGGCCGCCGCCCGAAAGGTATCCGCAGCGCCCAGAACCACTTTTAATCCCTTTTTCTTGAACTGGCTGGCGAGTTTGCCAATGGTGGTGGTCTTTCCCACTCCATTTACACCGACTACCATGATTACGTAAGGCTTTTTATCTTTTGGGACAGTAAATTCGGTTTCTTCGCCTACATGGGTTTCCGAGAGGAGTCCGGCTATCTCTTCGCGCAAAATGGTATTGAGTTCATCGGTTCCCATGTATTTATCGCGGGAAACCCGTTCCTCAATTCTATCAATAATTTTTAAAGTGGTATTTACCCCGACATCTGAAGTTACAAGTACCTCTTCAAGGTTATCCAATACTTCATCGTCCACCTTGGACTTTCCGGCCACGGCCTTTCCCAACTTGCCAAAAAAGCTGCTCTTGGATTTTTCCAATCCTTTGTCCAGAGTCTCTTTTTTGTCCTTTGAAAATATATTTTTGAATAAACTCATTTTGTTCAGTTAGTGAATGTCAAAGATAGGAAAGTACGGGGAGTTTTTTTTACATAAAATGGCTGGCGCACAGGCAGCTCCCTAAAAATTCACCAGCGGACAGGAACAAAAAAAGCCACTTAAAAAGTGGCTTTCAATATTTTATAAGGTCAATTCTTATTGTTTGTTCAACCAATCGTTGACCATTTCTGGTGCCATAACGGATTCTACAAAGGTGTAGGCTCCCGTTTTTGGAGACTTTACCATTTTAATGGCCTTGGTCAATCTTTTTGAAGATGATTGAAGTGTTGCTACTGTTTTCTTTGCCATGGCTTATCTTTTTATCGGCTTTCTAAAAACCTATTACTTAATTTCTTTATGAACGGTCATACGCTTAAGGATAGGGTTGTATTTTTTGATTTCCAACCTATCTGGCGTGTTCTTTTTATTCTTGGTGGTAATGTACCTGGAAGTACCTGGTTGACCAGATTCTTTGTGCTCTGTGCACTCCAAAATTACCTGAATCCTATTTCCTTTCTTTGCCATTGTATTGTACTTAAACGCTTAGACTACTTACTTTTTGGAATTGATTTCCTTCAATACAGCAGAGATTCCTTTTTTGTTGATGATCTTCAATCCTCTGGATGAAACGTTCAAAGTCACCCAACGATCCTCTTCAGGAACGTAAAATCTCTTTTTGGAAATGTTCGCATCGAACCTTCTCTTGGTTTTATTGATGGAAAAGGAAACGTTGTTTCCAAACATCACCTTTTTTCCTGTAACTTCACAAACTTTTGACATCTCCCTAACTATTTGAGTGATTTTATTGAGGCTGCAAATTTAGACCATTTTAGTGGGACGTACAAAATTCTTTTTCAGAATTTTAAAATTTCTTTCCAGAGTAGCTCAAATGCCTTGTTTACAGACTTCTCCACCACCCTTTCCCGAAGGTTTCCCATCGTAAATTTCTGCGCAAACGTACGTTCTGGCGTACTAATGGCAATAAAGACCGTTCCCACATCGGCGTTGGAGTCCCCTTTTGTGGGCCCTGCATTGCCCGTAGTGGCAATGGCAAAGTCGGTATTCATTATACTTTTTATATTTTGGGCCATGGCAATCGCCACTTCTTCACTGACCACGGAGTGTTTTTGAATCAGTTCTTCAGAGACGTTCAACAATTTCACTTTCATTTCCGTGGCATAGCTGACCACACTCCCTTTAAAGTACTGGGAAGCACCGGCAATGGAAGTAATACGCTCGGCAATTGTGCCTCCAGTAAAGCTCTCTGCTGTGGACAAAGTGAGCTGTTTTTGTGTCAGCAATTGGCCAATTTGGTATTCTATGGATTCGTCCTCCTCTTCCCCAACAATGATGTCGCCAATGATGGGATACAATTTCTTCACCTCATCCGTAATGGCAGCCATTAAAAAATCCTTATCCGCTCCTTTAGCGGAAAGTCGAAGCCGTACCCGCCCCAAATTGGGCAAATAGGCAAACTTGATAAAACTCGGCAGGTTATTTTCCCAATCCTCAATCTTATTGGCAATGGAGCTTTCACCAAGTCCATAGGTCATTATAGTTTTATGCAGGATGTAGGGTCGCTCAAATTCTTCCACGATTTTGGGCAAAACCGAGCGGGTCATGAGGTTTTTCATCTCATAGGGCACCCCTGGAAGTGAAACATAGACAGTATTTCCCTTTTTCATCCAGAGTCCCGGCGCAGTACCAAAAGCATTGTGCAACACCGTAGCCTTGGTAGGCACCAACGCTTGTTGCCGGTTTAAATCTGAAATGGGAGTGCTTATATATTTCTTAAAGATTTCTTCAATGTGAATGAGAACTTTTTCATCTTGAACCAATTCATCATCAAAGAATTCGCAGAGGGTATGTTTTGTAACATCGTCCTTGGTCGGTCCCAGTCCACCAGTAATGATGACTACGGATGAACGCTTGCCTGCATCTTCCAAAGTTTCCAAAATATGTTTCCTATCATCCTGTACGGAAGTAATCTGATATACGGAAACCCCAATTTTGTTGAGTTCTTTGGCGATAAAAGCGGAATTGGAATCCACTATCTGCCCAATGAGAATTTCATCCCCAATGGTGATGATCTCGGCTTGCATCTATAAATCGAAGTCTTTTTTCAATTCGGCCACCACTTGCAGTACATCTTTTTTGAGCATGGGAAATTTTTCCTCAATCTCCTCTATGCTGGCCGTGCTTTTACCCATAGTCTCAATTTCAAGGGCTCTGGCACGGGTTTGTTCCATGCCCAAAATATCTACATTGGGTTTGATTTTGTGCGCCAATTTGTACACATTTTCATAATCTCTTTCTGCAATGGCCTTTTCCAAACCATCCAAGTCCACAGGAACTTCTTCCAGAAAGACCGAAACTACAGAGGTTACGAAATCCTCGTCCCCTTCTGCCATTTCATTTATTTTATCGAGGCTGTAAATCATTATCTTACATTAATTTCAAATAGCTGTTCTCCTTCAAGCTCACCCGAAAGGTAGTCATTTGGGCTTACTTTACCAACACCCGCAGGTGTTCCCGTGAAGAGGATATCTCCTTTTTTCAGCATAAAATAGGTGGAAACATGGGCGATGAGTCCATCTATCTTCCATAACATCAAGGATGTGTTCCCGTCTTGCACCTTTTCACCATTTTTAAATAGTGAAAAATTTATATCGTCAACATTTTTAAACTTGTCTTTGGAAACCCATGTTCCAATAACCGCGGCACCATCAAAACCTTTTGCTTTTTCCCAAGGCAGTCCCTTTTCCTTCAATTTGGATTGAAGGTCCCGTGCCGTAAAGTCGATACCAAGACCAATCTCATCATAATATTTGTGCGCAAATTGCTTTGCAATATGTTTTCCCACTTTTTTGATTTTCACCAAAACCTCAACTTCATAGTGTACATCGTTGGAAAATTCTGGAATATAAAAGTCCTGTTCCTTGGGCAAAACGGCAGAGTCTGGTTTAATAAAAACCACAGGCTCCTCTGGTCTTTCATTTTTTAACTCATCAATATGGGCGGCATAGTTTCTGCCAATGCATATCAATTTCATGGGGTTCTAAATTGTTTAGGATAACTTGTTGTTGAGCTTGCTCAACTTAATTTGGGTAAGTACTTTTTTGGTGTACAATGGAAAATCAGCATTCAAAATCCAACCAAAATAACCGGGTTCTGTCTCCATGATTTCATCCACCGTCTTACCCTTGTGTTTTCCGAAGGCAAAAATAGGCTGATCATTTTCATCTATCCCTATAAATCCTGCAAAATCCAACGATTGTTTTCGGGTAGTGAACTCAGAGAGCTTTTTTACGTTGTTTTCCAGTTCTGGATACCGATCCAACTGAGCCAACAACACTTCGTAAGTGGCCAGAGTATCAGCCTCAGCGCTATGTGCATCTTCCAAACTCTTCTCACAATAGAACTGATAGGCAGCTTCCAAGGTGCGCTTTTCCATTTTATGGAAGATGGTCTGCACATCCACAGACACCATACTTTTCATATCAAAATCCACATCGGCCCGCAACATTTCCTCTACCAAAAGAGGAATATCAAACCGATCTGAATTGAATCCGGCCAAATCACTGTCCTTGATCATTTTATAAATTTCTTTAGACAACTGCTTGAAAGTGGGTTCGTTGGCCACTTTTTCATCGGATATCCCATGAATGGCTTCCGATTCTGGTGGAATGGGCATTTCTGGATTTACCAACCAGGTCCGGCTTTCCTTGTTGCCGTTGGGATATACCTTTAATATAGAAATCTCAACAATTCTATCTTTAACCACGTTGGTTCCCGTGGTTTCCAAATCAAAAAAACAGATTGGCTTTGTTAATTGTAATTGCATGTGGGGATTTTAATCGATGAATCTAGGCTTCATCGGTCTAAATTAAGGATTGTAATAGGAATATGCTATTTTCTGT
>JAUIBH010000098.1 GCA_030427985.1 Bacteroidia bacterium
CGGCCGCATGGCCAAAAAAGAGGCCAAATATTTTTTGGGGATGCGCTCTACAATTTCCGGCTTGCTGTTCTCAATGAAAAAATCCAGCCGCTTTCTGCCATTGGGTATCCGAGCCAAATACACTCGATGTTCCGCCAATACGTAGTATTGTTCCAGTAATATCCGGTATATGTGCCGCATTTCAGGAAAATTATCCAAGCAATAACGATAATCCACATATTCCAGATAATCACAATGGGTATCCTCCATGGCCTGTATATTCTCCATGGTTATTTGATGCCTGAAAAAACCTGTTATGGATGTAAAAATCTCATTCTCGGAATCTATCCAGGTGGTAATGTCTTTGTCTTCACTAACAAAATAGCCCCGTACCATGCCTTTTTTAATGAGGTAGAGTTTGTCGCAAATTTCACCTTCCTTGCTTATCAGCTCTTTTTTTTTGAAAGTGCAATTTTTGATTTTATCGACCAAAAAAGATTTGAATTCTGGGCTAATTGGGTAAATGGAATTGAGATACTCTACAATGAACTGGTTTTTTTCTGTTTTTTGGTTAGGTGGCATTTAAATTGGTGGGTTTTGGGATACTTGAATGGTGTTAAAAATAAGCTGTTGCGAAGACTTATTCATTTTAACACCTTACGATTATTGTTTATGGTTTGTATTTAGCTTGTTCCACAAAAATACACGCAATTAATGGACTACAAATGATATACATTAAATTTTGATTTTGATGATTGGTCTTTGATAATGGTCTGGTTACGGCAGTGTTTTCATTATGGAATCCAATACGGTTTTGGACTTCTTTAATTCTTGCTCCAACCGTTGGTTCTCTTCAATATATTGTAGGTGCAGTTGTTCCATTCTTCGTTCAAACTCATCGGCAGGCACATATTCGGGCTCCAGAAAAGAACTGTTCAAAATACTGATCAGGGTGAACAGAAAACTTATGCCAATTGCTGAAATAAGAACAATAAGTAACGTTTTTTCCTTTTTTAGTCGGGGTGAGCTGTTTTTCAGAAGCTGTTTTTCATCCTTGCTCAATTTTCGGGTGCTGGACAATTGCTCTACAAACACATCCCATTTTTCCTCTTCCTTGACGTACATGTCCATAAATCCGCCTGCCTCTAAAAAATCCTCGGTGCTGGGCGTGGAGGCCAACATAAAGATATCCATTCCATTTCCGCTCATTACATCCAAAAGCTCTGCATCATATTCTTGGATTTCCTTAATCAGTTTTTCCACAAACTGCAAGCTATAATTTGGACGCAGAAATTCATCGTAGAGGGTTTGGATTTCAAAATAATCACTGCGCCCCAGAGCATATTCCAAAAAACGGTCTTTTAGTTCGGCCTTAAAGAATTCGCTCATTCTTGAATACGAAAATTAGATGTTGGTTTTTTGATTGTATGGTTGTTCACTCACAAATTTAGGATTTATAATTTCCGCTTCCTGCAATTTCAATGTAAAGAATTTGTCACGATGAAATACACAGTGATAAGGGTATTGGACAATGCTATAGATCAAGATTTGGATTTTGACCCATCGAAATTTATAGGCTGCTGAATTCAAATTAGATGATTTCAGCGCTCAAACCAGCTTGCAGCAACTTGGAACATTTGGGCTTTAGATAAGAATACTCCCCCGTCTTTACGGTACATTTACCATTATAATGCACAATTAGGGAGCATTGTTCCGCCTGCTCAGGAGTATGTTCACAGACGTCAATCAATGTTTCAATGACATGGTCAAACGTGTTTACATCATCATTAAAAAGTACAATTTCATTTTGCTTAACCGTCTCCTCTTCCAGAAGAAGGTCTTCCAAGCCTTTTTCTTTTGTGCCCATAATCGTGGAGTTAATGCCTTTCTAATTTACATATTTTACTGAAATCCAGCGGTTCTTCTCCAGCTTTTTTTCATATTCCAAACCATTGGCCCTACATTTTGAAGAAATTGCATCCAAATCGTCCAAATAAAATCCACTTAGAAAAAGTTGACCGTTCGGATTCAGGCATTTAGCATAAATAGGAATGTCCTCCAACAGTATATTTCTGTTGATATTGGCCAAAATAACATCGTACTTCTTATCTTTCAACAAATGGCTATCTCCCATAAAAACTTGAATCTCGGGACAGTCATTTCGCTCCACGTTCTCTTGGGTGTTCAAATAGCACCATTCATCAATATCAATGGCATCCACTGGACCTGCGCCCCTCATTTTAGCCAAAATGGCCAATACCCCAGTGCCACAACCCATATCCAAGACGGGTTTTCCATCAAAATCAGCTTCCAAAATGTGTTGCAACATCATGTGGGTAGTTTCGTGATGGCCTGTACCAAAACTCATTTTGGGCTCAATGACAATATCGTACTCCACATCCTCAGCTTCATGAAAAGGTGCCCGGACCATGCACCTATCCCCTACTTTTATGGGATGAAAGTTCCTTTCCCATTCCGCATTCCAGTTTTGTTGTTGAATCTCTTTGCGCGTCCAGTTAATCTCAAAATCAGGATGTTCCAAAATGAACAGGTCGTCTAAAATCCCCTCTTTCCATTCTGATTTTAAGATATAGGCAAGTACACCCGAATCGTTTTCCACAAAACTTTCGAAGCCGGCTTCACCCAATTCCGCAATAAGAATGTCCGTTGCGGGTTGGAGTGGGTTTACTTTAAAATCGTATTCCAAATACACCAGTGCCATGGCGTTATAAATTAAATGGCTTCAATGATGGCCACAAAATCATCTGATTTTAAGGATGCACCACCAATCAATCCGCCATCAACATCTGGCTTTGAGAAAATCTCAGAAGCATTGTTTGGCTTAACACTGCCCCCGTACAGAATGGAAACTTTATCAGCGATGGAAGTATCGTAGGCTTCTGCGATAGTCTTTCTGATAAAAGCGTGCATCTCTTGGGCTTGTTCCGGGGAAGCAGTTTCACCTGTACCGATGGCCCAAACGGGTTCGTATGCCAAAATGATGCTCTTCCATGCCTCAGCATCCAAATCGAACAGGCCATTTTTCAATTGACTTTCCACTACGGAGAAATGGTTGTCCGACTTTCGGTCTTCCAATTCTTCGCCAAAGCAAAAAATGGTCTTCATTCCCTTTTCTATAGCTGTTTTGACCTTTTTTGCCAAAAGTTCATCCGTTTCACCAAAATAGGCTCGGCGTTCTGAATGGCCCAAAATTACCGTGTCCACCTCAATATTCAACAGCATATCCGCTGAAATTTCACCTGTGTAGGCACCACTTTCAGCAAAATGCATGTTCTGGGCTGCCACTTGAATGGTGGATGCTTGAAGGCTTCTTTTTGCTACGGCCAAATTCACGAATGTAGGTGCCACAATCACTTGCGCTTTGGTATCGGGCAGCTTTGCTGAAAGCTCGGCCAATAAAGCCTCTGTCTCTTCATAGTTTTTGTTCATCTTCCAGTTTCCTGCCACTATTTTTGTTCTCATGTTGTTGGTTTTTCTTGTGTTGTATTATTAAAAGGAAAGTTTGTCTATATCGTTGTAATGAACTTTTTGTAGAATGGTTCCGCGTTCCAAAACCAAAACCGCCGGATTGGAACGAACAATGGTTTTTAAAGCGGTCTCATCGGTAAAATAAAAATCGAAAGGCAATTTGTATTGGTCTTCAACTTTGTTTGCCAATTCATCATTGGAAGCGGACATACCAATCACTTTATAGCCATTTTGCTTGGCTTTTTCGGTCACCTGAGCCACTTTGGTAAAAGCATCGTAATTGCTTTTGGCCAAGTCATAAGCAATCACCATGACCAATTTATCTTCGTTTAAAAATTCAGAAGCAAAGTTTTGTCCATCCTTTTCAATGGTAAAATCATGAATAGGTGGTTCGTACCCTTCTTGTATTTGCGTTGTCTCCACATCCACAAATTCGCCATCCACTGAAGGATAACCTCCATTAGTGACCACAATTTGGTCCTCTCCGTTCACCTTAAATCGCCATGCGTATTCATAAATCGGCTCTGGGGCACCTTCTGGGACTGTCATTCCTTCTTCTATGTTGGCACCGATTTTATAAGGTCTAAAATCCACTGAAGGCAAATGGTTCAACACATGATTGGCAAATAGGATACAGGCCAATAGGGCCACTCCACCCACAATCCAGTTGGTCTTTGTATTGAAAAGTGGTGTGATGTATTTCTGCCCAAAAAACAAAATCAGAATCAACACCAAAAGAATCACATCCTTGGTGAACGATTCCCACGGCGTCAATTTTATAGCGTCACCAAAACAACCGCAATCAGTTACTTTGTTGAAATAGGCAGAATAAAACGTGAGGAAGGTGAAGAAAACAATCATCGCCAAAAGGCTCCATACGGTTAACTTGGGTTTAAAGCCTATCAATAAAAGTACACCCAATAGCACCTCAACAATGACCACAAAAATGGAGATTCCCAGAGCGATGGGCTCCAAAAAAGGCAAATCCAGCACGGCAGGGCTAAAATATTCCTCCAATTTAAACGAAAACCCTACCGGGTCGTTCAATTTGATGAGTCCACTGATAATGAACAACACCCCAACTAGGATTCTTGAAATCCAAACTAAATATTTCATGCTTTTTCGCTTAAATGAATTAATGCAAACACGGCATAATTGACCATATCTTGATAATTGGCATCCACGCCTTCGCTTACCAATGTAGCCCCTTGATTGTCTTCAATTTGTTTTACCCGAAGGACCTTTTGCAAAATCAAATCCGTCAAAGAACTTACCCGCATATCGCGCCAAGCTTCGCCGTAATCGTGATTTTTGTCCTCCATCAACTTTTTGGTAATGGCCACTTCCTCATCGTACAGGGCAATGGCTTCTTCGGCTGTCAAATCGGGCTGTTCCACAATCCCCTTTTTTATTTGGATGAGTGCCATGATGGAATAATTGATAATCCCAATAAACTCCGATTGTTCTCCCTCATCCACCTTTCTAACTTCATTTTGTTGCAGGCTGCGAATGCGCTGTGCCTTGATAAAAATCTGATCGGTTAGGGAAGGAAGCCGCAAAATGCGCCAAGCGGTACCATAGTCTTGTGCCTTTTTTAAAAACAATTCCCGGCAGGTTTGAATCACCGCATCATATTGTTGGGAGGTTTGCTGCATGTATTGTTGCTAATTTGCGTAAATTTCGTCCAAATGTAAGTGCCAAAAAAGCACTTCGCCAAAGATAATGAAACCCAAACGAAGCAGGTATTCTTTATGACCATAAACTGCAAAGGTGAACTCGTAGATCTATCCATACCCAAAGTAATGGGTATCCTCAACCTTACCCCAGATTCTTTTTATGATGGTGGAAAATATAAGGATGAAGCCGCAATTCTGAAACAAGTTGAAAAAATGCGCGAAGATGGCGCCTCCTTTATTGATATGGGCGCCTATAGTTCCCGACCCGGTGCGGAACATGTTGATGAAGATGAGGAACTCAAACGGATGCTCCCGATGGTGGAACTGATTCTGAGCCATTTTTCCGACACTTTAATTTCGGTGGACACTTTTAGAAGTAAGGTTGCCGCCGAAAGTTTGGAACGAGGTGCAGCCATGATCAACGACATTTCTGCTGGTAATTTGGATGCGGAAATGTTCAATACCATTGCCCAATATCAGGTTCCTTATATTATGATGCATTTAAAAGGAACTCCTCAATCCATGCAAAAAGAGGCTGTTTATGATGATTTGCTCAAAGACCTTCGGTTTTATTTTTCACAGAAAATGGAGGAGGCCACTTCAAAAAAAATAAACGACATCATTATAGATCCCGGCTTTGGGTTTGCCAAAACTACAGAGCAGAACTACACGCTATTGAACCATTTGGACCTTTTCAAAACTTTTGAAGTACCCCTTCTCATCGGGTTGAGCCGAAAATCAATGATCTACAAAATCTTGAACTCAAATCCGAAAGAGGCATTAAACGGAACCACATCCCTGCATACCATCGCCCTTTTAAAAGGAGTAAATATTTTACGTGCGCACGATGTAAAAGAAGCGGTGGAATGTGTTAAACTTGTAGAAGCTTTGAAGGCAAATGCCCTCTGATTTTTGGTTCTGCTATTTTTGCTAATTTTACAAAAACACCGCGGTTGGAATTTTTGAATTTTCTTGAGTTTAAAATCACAGACATCATAGACATTGTGCTCGTGGCCGCGCTGCTCTATTATATCTACAAACTGGTCAAGGGTACGGTGGCCATCAACATTTTTATTGGAATCGTTATTGTTTGGGCACTTTGGAAACTGACCGAACTCCTTCAAATGAAAATGATCAGCAGCATGGTAGGTGGGTTTATGAATATTGGACTTATTGCCTTGATCATTGTGTTCCAGCAAGAGATACGGAAATTTTTGTTGATGATAGGCTCCACCAATTTTGCCACCAAACGAAACTTCCTCCGCCATTTTAAGTTTTTAAAACAAGAGGCTGTGCCCACCGATACAGATGTTGAGTCTATTGTTGCGGCTTGCGAGCGCATGGGGAGCACCAAGACCGGTGCTATCATTGTCATTGAGCGCAACAATTCCCTGGATTTTATAAAGTCTACTGGGGATGCCATGAACATTGAGGTAACTCAACCCATTTTAGAAAGTATTTTTTTTAAGAACAGCCCTTTGCATGATGGCGCTGCCGTAATCCAAGACAACTTTATTACCGCTACGCGGGTGATTTTGCCTGTTTCCAATGATCGAAACATACCGCTCCGATTTGGTCTGCGACACCGTGCCGCAGTGGGCATCACAGAAAAAACGGATGCCATTTGTTTGGTGGTCAGCGAAGAGACCGGTTCCATTTCCTATATTAAAAATGGAGAGTTTGTTCCTTTTAAAACCTCGGAAGAACTCACACAATTCATCAAGAAAGACTTGGAGTAATGAATTGCAAGAACTGCCGTGCCGATTTGCAGCCCAGTTTTGATTACTGCCCCACCTGCGGAGCCAAAGTCATCCGAAGAAGATTAACCTTAAAAAATGTCTGGGAGGATATAAGTGTTCAAGTCTTTAATTTGGACAACAAACTTTTCAAAACGTTTAGGCATCTCATTTCCCAGCCAGAAGTAGTTATCAACGGTTACATTTCAGGTGTTCGAAAAAAATATATGAACCCCATAAGCTATTTTGCCATAGCCATAACTCTTGTGGGAATTTTATTTTTTGTGCTTCGAAATGTTTATCACGTTGACCTTACACCAGGCAGTATTGCCAATAGTGGAAAGACGCCAAACATGGATTTTGTATTCGATTATCAAGGGATTATTACATATTTGATAATCCCAATGTATGCTCTGATGACTTGGTTCCTTTTTTTTGACAAGAAAAAATTGAATTTTACAGAGCACGTGGTGACCAACGCCTATATCACCGGGCAAGTTTCTTTTGTTCAAGTACTGATTTGTCTGCCCTTATTTGGATTTCTGGACATTAGATATGACCTTTTTACGTGGTTTTTCCTGCTCCTGACCATAACCTACCAGTTTTATGTATTCAAGAAAATATACCAAATTGGTTTTTGGAGCGCTTTTCTCCGCGGATTTATTTATCTCATCCTCTTTGCCATACTCATGATGGTCATTGGATTACTAATTGTTTTCGTTTCCATAGCAACAGGGCGTATATCCTTGGAGGATTTTCAGGCATAAGCATTAAGCCACTTCCTCTTCCAAGAACTGAGCCGTGTACAGGTCGTTGTAGTACCCGCCTTTTTTCAAGAGTTCCTTATGGGTTCCAATCTCTACAATTTGCCCCTCATCCATCACAATTATTTTGCTGGCTTTTTTAATGGTGGCCAGTCGGTGTGCAATGATGATAGATGTTCTACCTTCGGTAATCTTGTCCGTAGCTTGTTGGATTAATTGTTCTGAATAGGTGTCCACAGACGAGGTAGCTTCATCCAAAATCAAGATACTGGGGTTGCTTACATAAGCCCGTAAAAAGGCAATCAACTGGCGCTGTCCACTGGAGAGCATGGTGCCCCTTTCCTTTACATTATATTGATACCCCCCCGGAAGGCTGGAAATGAAATCGTGCACCCCAATCTGTTTGGCAGCCGTCTCAATTTCTAATTCAGAGATGGACTCATCGCGTAGGGAAATATTATTGGCAATGGTATCTGCGAAGAGAAAAACGTCCTGCAATACAATGGCAATATGTGAACGAAGGGATTGCAAAGTAAAATCACGAATACCTACTTCATCTATCAGTATTTGTCCTGAATTGATTTCGTAAAAACGGTTGAGCAGGTTGATGATGGTCGATTTTCCAGCTCCTGTTGCCCCAACAATAGCCACGGTCTCCCCAGCATCCACTTTAAAGGAAATGCCATGTAGCACCTCTTCATCCTTAATGTAACCAAATCGGACATCCTTAAACTCAATATCGCCCTTAACATCTGCTTTTACCACGGAACCTTCATCAGCAATATGGCTATCGGTATCCAAGATCTTGAAGACTCGGTTTGCGGCCACCATTCCCATTTGAAGGGTGTTGAATTTATCGGCAATCTGTCGCAAGGGACGGAACAAAAGATCCATCAAAAAGAAAAAGGCCACAATGGCTCCTTTATTGTCCAAACCTATGTTCTCTATGTTTTGTATCACTCCGAAATAGACTACTAATCCAATCCCGATGGAGTTAGAAATTTCTGCTACGGGAAAGAAAATAGAGTTGTACCAAACGGTTTTTAACCAAGCATTCTGATGCTTTTCATTAATAACCCTGAATTTCTCCTTCTCAATTTCCTCTCGGTTGAAAAGTTGTACGATTTTCATCCCGGCTATGCGCTCCTGCACAAAGGAATTGAGATTGGATACTTGGGCCCGCACTTCAATAAAGGCCACTTTCATGGCTTGTTGGAACAGTCGGGTTGCCACCAAAATAACAGGCAGAATGGCAAACACGATCAATGCAAGCTTCCAATTTATAATGGTCATAATAATGGCGGCTGAAATCATCTTCAACACATCAGCCACAATCATAAAAAACCCTTGACTGAAAATCTCCCCAATTCGTTGCATATCAGCAACGGCCCTAGTGACAAGGACCCCGATGGAAGAATTATCGAAATAGGTCATTTTAAAGCTCATCATTTTTTGAAAGAGCCTCACACGAATATCCTTGATTACTGATTCTCCCAAAAGGTTGGCATAGTAATTAAAGCCCAATTGCATGGTCACTTGCCCAATAAGCAACGCCAGCATCAACATAATAGCATTGAACAGCGCTTGGGAGTTTTTACTCTCCAACGCCCCGTTGATGATATTCTTGACCAAAATGGGAATTCCCACGGCAAACGCCGCAGACAAAATGGCCGCAATGGCCACCACCCAAAAAATAATCCTGTAAGGTTTGGTATGGGCAAACACCCGCTTGAACAGTCTAAAATCAAACGCTTTGCCTACTTCGTCACTTTTGCTCATTAAATAGTTCTTTTGGATACAAAACCTTGGTCAAATATAACCCTTTTGCCGGGACAGAGACTCCCGCCTCACTTCTGTCTTTACTTGCAATAATGGTATGGATTTCTTCGGGAGCCATTTTGCCCATTCCAACATCAAGCAAAGTCCCTACCACGGCACGCACCATATTCCGAAGAAAACGGTCGGCGGTGATTGTAAATACCAATTTATTTTCCTTTTCTTCCCAAATGGCTTGCCGCAAATCACAGATATAGGTTTTTACATCGGTGTTGGATTTGGAAAAACATTCAAAATCTGTGTGCCCCAACAAATAAGAAGCTGCTTTGTTCATGGCTTCCAAATCCAGAGGATACTTTACCAAATGGGCATAATCAGAATAAAAAGGATTCTTTTCCTGTACCACCCAATATTCATAGGTGCGTTCCAACGCATCAAACCTAGCATGGGCCTCAGAAACCATTTGATGAATTTGTTGCACCGCAATATCTTCAGGGAGAAAGGCATTGAGTCGATAGACCAATTCCTCTCGATTTTCAATTTCATCAAAATCAAAATGAGCGAACATTTCCTTGGCATGCACACCAGTATCGGTCCTACCCGCACCTACAACCTCAACATTTTGCCGTAAAAGGGTGGACAGGGCTTTTTCCAACACCTCTTGCACGGTAATGGCGTTGGGTTGATTCTGCCATCCGTGGTATGCTTTCCCGAAATAGGAAAATTGGATAAAATATCTCAATGGAATGCCTTACTTTTAAGTCGTTAAAGATAATTCAATCCCATCCAAAAGGAATCCAACCTCTATTTTTTAGCATATTTTTAGCGTTATGACCAAAATTCTATTGCTATCGGACACTCATGGCCATATGGATACCACGATTTTAAAATACGCTGCCCAGGCTGATGAAATATGGCACGCTGGGGACATTGGAAGCATTAGTGTAACCGACCAGTTAAAGGCATTGAAACCAGTCAGGGCGGTATACGGCAATATCGATGGCCATGTGATTAGAAAGGAGTTCCCGGAGCATAATCGGTTTATGTGTGAAGGGGTGGATGTTTGGATTACGCATATTGGTGGGTATCCAAATCGATATGACGTGAAAGTCCGCGAAGACATCAAGTTGAATCCACCAAAACTGTTCATCTGTGGTCATTCGCATATCCTAAAAGTGATGAACGACAAAAAATTGGGTCTCCTGCATATGAATCCCGGCGCTTGTGGAAAACAGGGTTTTCACCAAATGCGGACCATGCTCCGGTTTGTAATCGATGGGGAAAAGATATCGGATTTGGAGGTTGTGGAACTGGGAAAACGATGAACTAAAACATAAAAACCCCAGCCGAAGCCAGGGTTTTTTCGCACTAATACTACTAAGATGTTAGGTTTAACGTAAGCGATCAACAGATTTTACAAGATCTTCATCCTTTTTGATAGCCCTGTTGGCCAGGACCAGAAAAACGATAGAAAATACAGGAATCAGCA
>JAUIBH010000007.1 GCA_030427985.1 Bacteroidia bacterium
AGCACAGCACAAACTATGGTTGGGTTTGTACTACAGGAGGTTTGGTCCTTACCCGTTATGGAAATGGAAAAATCGACATGATCAAACTAAATCCGGGTGACACGGAATATTTTGAAAACAGAGGCAAAAACTATGTGAACGATTTAGAGAACATAGGGGAAGAAGCCGTTGTCATCAATATTTTGGAATACAAAGAAACCAAGATGGACAAGCGATTGCAGTTTTGTGATTAAATGGCTTTTATATTGGCCTTTAGTCCAGAGATGATACCCAAAATGTTCTGCACCGTATCTTCCAAGTAATATTTTACCGCCAAGTGGGGTATTCGTACCGTGGTAAATCCATTTTTAAAGGAATGCATGGCATCTTCCAAATCACTTATGGCTTGCTCATGGGTGATCATGTTGTAGTCCTTGTCAATTTCAATATTGAGTTTAACTCTAGAAATGGCAATATCAACAGATTTCTTACCATCCCACCATTCTAGCATAGGATAAGCACCTGCTTCTTTTAATGCGTAAAATAAATGAATGGCCTCTAATGGAGTATTGTTATCTAGAATGACTTTTTTGATAAGTCGTGTATGTCTTTCACAAAGCGGAACGCCCAAAGAATCCATAGATTCTTTATGTTGTTGAGGTCCAATGCTTTTCTCGCAATCCTTACATGTCATAAGTGTTTGTCAAGTTTAAGGTCTAAGTATGATTTGGGACTATTATAACTTCTGCTTTTTCAAATTCGTATAAAAAATCGATGTACAGCATCCCACTTTTAGACGAAATGCATTTTTTTGGATGAAATACATTATTTATCCTAATATCCTCTTAAATTCAATCCCTAAAACCAACCGAAATTATGCTCAAAAAAATAGGTCCGGGCGTATTGGTGGCTGCTGCTTTTGTGGGTCCAGGGACCCTTACCATGTGTACATTGGCTGGAGCGCAGTTTGGTTATGCCTTGATTTGGGCGCTGTCGGTATCAGTCTTAGCCACCATAGTGCTTCAAGGTATGGCGGGCAGAATAGGGGTGGTTGCCCAAACAGGCCTTGTGGATGTCGTTCGCACTGAACTCAAAACACCATGGATTAAAAAGTTAGTGGTTATTGTCGTTCTTTCTGCCATTCTTATTGGAAATGCGGCCTATGAGGCCGGGAACATTGGCGGGGCTACTTTGGGATTGGAACAACTATTTCCAGGAACAAAAGTGACTTCATTTTATCCCGCGATCATTGGAATATTCATTTTCTTCTTGTTGTGGTTCAGTAGTTATAAAATTCTGGAACGGGTCTTTGTGGGTCTTGTGGGTATCATGGGGGTGAGCTTCCTTATTTGTGCCATACTAACAAAACCTTCCATTGTTGACATTTTAAAAGGAGCTTTTGTGCCCACAATGCCCCAAGGTGGACTTTTTACAGTCATTGCTTTGGTGGGAACCACTGTGGTTCCCTATAATTTATTTCTACATGCATCCTTGGTGAGACAGAAATGGAAGTCAAGTAAGGAACTCAAAACCGTAAAGTGGGATACCATAATTTCCATTACTTTGGGCGGATTGGTGTCCATGGCCATTTTAGTCACCGCAGCCTCAGCTCCCATTGACAATATTAACAATGCTTTGGACATGGCCAAAGGACTGGAACCCCTCTTCGGAAAAATGGCAGTGTACTTTATGGCCATCGGGTTGTTGGCTGCGGGAATCACTTCGGCGATAACAGCTCCGCTAGCAGCTGCATTTGTGGCCAGTAGTTGTTTTGATTGGGGTGGTAATATGGAAGACAAAAGATTTAAGCTGGTCTGGGCTATGGTACTTTTTTGTGGGGTGTTCTTTTTGTCTTTTGACATCAAGCCCATCGAAGTCATACAATTTGCCCAGGTGGCCAATGGGTTGCTTTTGCCAATTATGGCTATTTTATTATTATGGATAGTGAACAAGAAAAACGTGATGGGCGAACATAGGAATACTTTGGTTCAGAATATTTTGGGATTGACCATTGTGGGATTTGCCATCTTTCTGGGCGTTAAAAGCATTCTCAAAGTAATAGGAGTATATTAATTATGAATTGGACAATAGACATCAACTGTGATGTGGGCGAAGGCGTAGGCAACGAGACTGAAATATTCCCTTTTATCAGTTCCTGTAATATTGCCTGTGGCGGACATGCGGGTGATATGGACACCATGACCCAAATCGTGAAATTGGCCAAGCATCATAACGTGAAAATTGGTGCACATCCTTCCTACCCAGACAAGGAGAATTTTGGACGACGGGTTATGGATATTTCAAAACAGGATTTACAAGAGAGCATCGTAAAACAATTACAGCGCTTCGATTCCATTCTTGATCAAGAACAAGCAGAATTACATCACATCAAAGCACATGGTGCCTTGTACAATGAGACTGCGAAAGACAAGGATTTGGCTCAAACCTATCTGGAGGCCATTCAGGAATACAAAACTAGAACCTTGTTATATGTTCCCTTTGGTTCGGTGATTGCTGAGCTAGCCCATCAACAAGGATTTGAAGTTTGGTATGAAGCGTTCGGAGATAGAAATTACAACAGTGAATTAAGTTTGGTGAGTCGAAAACTTGACAATGCCCTTATCCATAATCCCAAAAAAGTATTGGACCATATTCTTCCCATCATCAAAGAAGGTCATGTAAGAGCGGTTTCCGGTGAGTTCATCAAAATCGAGGCAAAAACCTTTTGTATCCATGGCGATACCCCTTCCGCATTGAAAATATTAATGTATCTTTCCCAAGAATTATCCAAACACCAGGTGCAATTACTACAGTGAAAAGTTACCCCATAAGCATCAAACCCTTTGGTGAGCGGGCCGTTTTAGTGGAATGGCCGAGCAAGGTAGAGGTGTCTATTTTGGCCGATATTCTTGATTTTATGGATGCGTTCAAGGAGTTGAAGCTCCCTGGATGGGAAATGTCTGTTGCCTATAATTCCCTCACGATGGTTTGCAACGATGAACATCTGGATTATGACAATATTAGAAGGGTCATCCTTGATTGTCATGCCAAACAAGCCGCTTCCAAAACCAAGCGAATGCAGCATTTATGGCGGATTCCGGTCTGTTACGATGCCGAATTCGGTATGGACCTAGAGGAAGTTTGCAAAACCTTAAAACTTTCTGTTGATGAGCTTATCCAACAGCATACATCCCACCAATATATTGTATATGGAATAGGATTTTTGCCCGGATTCATGTATTTGGGAGGGTTGCCACAATCATTGGAAATCCCAAGAAGGGCAGAACCGCGCCTTCAAGTAGCCAAGGGCTCTGTGGGATTGGCGGGAAAACAAACTGGCGTATACCCGCAAGATTCACCCGGTGGATGGAACATCATCGGAAATTGCCCCATACCCTTGTTCAACCCCAAGTTGGAAGACCCCTGTTTTGTTAAAGTGGGGGACAAGATACAGTTTCAACAAATATCCAAGGCAGAGTATGATCTGCATAAGATTGAAGGTGAAGTAGGAATTTATAAACCAGAAAAAGTATTGCTGAATGCTTAAGGTGCTAAAAGCAGGTTTTTTTGCCACTATTCAAGATTTGGGCCGTTTTGGGCACCGAGACATTGGTGTTCCCATTTCGGGAGCCATGGATGTGGAATCGGTAAAAAAAGCAAACCTGCTATTGGAAAACGACCCCTACGATGCCGTTTTGGAGATTACCATGATGGGCCCAAAATTACAGTTTGAGGAGCCTACGGCCATCAGTCTTGCCGGGGCACATCTTGAGCCTAAGTTGAACGACGTTGCTATTGAAAACCATCAAGTCGTTCAGGTTTCCAAAGGCGATATTCTATCTTTTGGGAAGCTTAAAAACGGATTTAGGTCATATTTGGCCATAAAAGGAGGATTCTTGACCGAAAAGGTACTCGGGAGTCGCTCCCAATTCTTCCCGGTAACCAAGAAAAAACGAATCAAGGATGGTGATGAAATTCCATATGAAGAAACGGTGTCGTACAAGCCATTGATTTCTGAAGTAAAGATTGAAGACCATTTCCTCACCGATGAGTTGGAAGTGTTCAAGGGACCGGAGTTCTCACTTTTAACGGACAAACAATTGGCAGAGATTTTCTCTAAACCGTTTACCATTTCCAAGGCAAATGACCGCATGGCCTATCAACTCAACGAGCTTATTGAAGAACATTCCCATTCCATGCTCACTTCAGGAACATTGCCGGGTACTGTTCAACTTACCCCTGCAGGCCGTTTGATTATCTTGATGAAGGATGGGCAAACCACTGGAGGTTATCCTAGAATCTTGCAACTTTCTGAAGCTGCCATCTGTGTTTTGGCGCAGAAAAAGGCCGGAGATTCCCTTTCCCTTAAATTGATTTAATTTTTCCCTCTTTTTAAAATTTATTTTTCGTAACATTGACGTATGAAAAGAAATATCCTAGTCAACGGTGTGGTCATTATTGTTCCCAATTGGGAATGATACAGTCGCACTATTTCTGGGAAAGGGCCTGTATCAAAACGATACAGGCCCTTTTTCTTTAGGAATAAAAATAAGTGGATATTGGATTTTGAATTAACCTAAATAGCTGAATTACAGTAATTTATCCTGATTATTTTTTAAATGGATTTAAACAGCCCGAAACTGTTAAAAACATGGGCCTTTTTAAACATTTATCTTTGAATAACAGATTAAATTCAACGGAATTCTGTATTTGAATGAAAATTTTATAATGGAATTGAACAAGTTTAGCAAAACTGTGACCCAAGACTCTACGCTGCCTGCTGCACAAGCCATGTTGCACGCGTTAGGACTAACTGATGAAGATTTACAAAAACCCTTTATAGGAATTGCCAGCACTGGTTACGAGGGCAACCCCTGTAACATGCATTTGAACAAGTTGGCGCTCGATGTCAAAAAAGGAGCGGAGGCTTCCAACTTGGTCGGGCTTATTTTTAATACCATTGGCGTGAGTGATGGTATTTCCAACGGTACTCCCGGAATGCGATACTCGCTTCCCTCAAGGGATATTATTGCAGATTCCATGGAAACAGTGGTGCAGGCCATGAGCTATGATGGTCTTGTGACCGTTGTGGGATGCGATAAGAACATGCCCGGTGCCTTGATGGCGCAATTGCGATTGAATCGCCCCTCCATTTTGGTCTATGGCGGAACCATTGCTCCCGGTTGCCACAAGGATAAAAAATTGGATATTATTTCCGCTTTTGAAGCCTACGGGCAACGTGTGGCCGGTACCATAGATGAAACGGAATTTAAGGAAGTGATTCACAAGGCATGTCCTGGAGCTGGGGCTTGTGGCGGAATGTATACGGCCAATACCATGGCCTCTGCCATTGAAGCTATGGGGATGTCCTTGCCGTTTAACTCGTCCATCCCTGCTGTGAATGCCAAAAAAGGTGCGGATTGCGAAGCTGCTGGTGAGGCCATGCTACACTTGTTGCGTGAAGATATTAAACCTCGGGATATTGTCACCAAGAAGTCCTTGGAGAATGCCTTCCGATTGGTGACGGTTCTTGGCGGTTCTACCAATGCGGTATTGCACTTTATGGCCATTGCCCATGCTGGTGATGTCGATTTCACTTTGGAGGACATCACTCGAATCAGTGAAACAACACCGTTGTTGGCTGATTTAAAACCCAGCGGAAAATATCTGATGGAAGACCTTCATAAAGTGGGCGGTGTTCCAGCGGTATTAAAATATATGTTGAAGGAAGGCATGTTGCACGGTGACTGCATGACCGTGACCGGAAAAACCTTGGCCGAAAACTTATTGGATGCCCCAGATTTGGCAGAAGGTCAAGATATCATCCGAAAGAAAGACCAACCCATCAAAGAAACGGGTCACATCAGGATTCTGTATGGAAACTTGGCTACGGAAGGTGCCGTGGCAAAAATCACAGGAAAAGAAGGACTGGAGTTCACCGGAACTGCCCGAGTTTTTGATAGTGAAACAGCCGTCAACGAAGGTATTCATACGGGCAAAGTGCAAAAAGGAGATGTGGTGGTCATTCGCTACGAAGGACCAAAAGGTGCTCCAGGCATGCCCGAAATGCTGAAGCCTACATCTGCGATTATGGGTGCTGGTTTGGGTAAAGATGTCGCTCTGATTACCGACGGAAGATTTTCTGGCGGTTCCCACGGTTTTGTGGTAGGCCACGTTTCACCCGAAGCCCAAGTGGGTGGTGGTATTGCCTTGGTGAAAGATGGTGATGAAATTACCATTGATGCGGTGAACAATACCATCAACATCAATATTTCAGACGAAGAGCTGGAACAACGAAGAAAAGAGTGGAAACAACCTGAGTTGAAGATAAAATCAGGAAGTCTATACAAATACGCAAAAATGGTATCATCAGCATCCAAAGGCTGTGTTACCGATATGATTTAACAGTAAGTTCCTGATGAGGAATAAGGGGGTGTTTCCCTAAAAATATACACGTATGGAGACATTGAAAGCAAAAAAGAAAGACAAGAAAAAAAGCACCGCGATTCGCATCACTGGTGCTGAAGCCATTATACATTGTTTGTTGGCAGAAGGGGTCGATTTGATTTATGGATACCCCGGAGGCGCCATCATGCCAGTGTATGATGAATTATACAAATTTCAGGATAAGTTGACGCACATCCTTACCCGCCATGAACAAGGGGCGACCCACGCCGCTCAAGGGTACGCACGCGTCAGTGGAAAAGTAGGTGTAGCTATGGCCACCTCGGGACCTGGTGCCACTAATTTGGTGACAGGTATCGCCGATGCCCAGATAGATTCGACCCCCATGGTATGCATTACGGGTCAGGTAGCACGCCATTTATTAGGTTCTGATGCTTTCCAAGAAACGGACATCGTGGGAATTTCAACCCCAGTGACCAAATGGAACTATCAGATTACCCGTGCTGAGGAGATTCCTGAAATTATGGCAAAGGCGTTTTATATTGCAAAATCAGGTAGACCGGGCCCGGTATTGGTGGACATCACCAAAAATGCCCAGTTTGATGAGTTGGATTTTGTGTATGAAAAATGTACTGGAGTACGAAGCTATAAACCCGCTCCAGAACCGGATTTGAGTGCCATTGAAAAGGCAGCTGAATTGATCAACACCGCCAAAAAACCCTATATCGTTTTTGGACAAGGGGTTATTTTGGGCGAAGCAGAAGAACAACTTAAAGCCTTGGTTGAAAAAGCGGGAATCCCTGCTGCTTGGACTATTTTGGGACTTTCCGCCATGGATACGGACCACCCCTTGAATGTGGGCATGGTGGGTATGCATGGAAATTATGGCCCCAATGTGCTGACCAATGAGTGCGATGTGCTCATCGCCATCGGTATGCGTTTTGATGATAGGGTAACCGGAAACTTGGAAACCTACGCCAAACAGGCCAAGGTCATTCATTTTGAGATAGATCCAGCTGAAGTCAATAAAAATGTGAAAGTAGATGTTGCTGTTTTGGGCAATGCCAAACAAACTTTGGATTTACTGCTTCCATTGGTAAACGAAAACGAGCACAAGGAGTGGTTGGCCGAGTTTGAAAAAAAGCACAAAATCGAGTTTGATACATTAATTGAAAAAGATATTTACCCGACCAAGCCAGGACTTACCATGGGCGAGGTTATTGAACAAATCAATGTGGCTTCAGGGCATAAGGCTGTCGTTGTCACCGATGTAGGACAACATCAGATGATTGCCTGCAGGTACGCCAAGTTCAAACAGACCAAAAGTAATATTACCTCTGGCGGTTTGGGTACCATGGGATTTGCACTTCCAGCGGCCATTGGGGCTAAAATGGGCGCTATGGACCGTGAAGTTGTCGCCATCATCGGAGATGGTGGGTACCAAATGACCATTCAAGAACTTGGAGTGATTTTCCAGCATAACCTTCCCGTGAAAATTGTGGTATTAAACAACGACCACTTGGGAATGGTGCGTCAATGGCAGGAACTTTTCTTCGATAGGCGTTATGCCTCAACCGTGATGACCAACCCTGATTTTGTAAAAATCGCTGAGGGCTATCACATCAAGTCCAGAAGGGTAGTGGAGCGTTCCGAATTGAAGGATGCCGTGGAAGAAATGATGGCTTCCAAAGACCCTTATTTCTTGGAAGTTCGCGTGGAGAAGGAGGATAATGTATTCCCCATGGTACCAACTGGAGCTTCTATTTCCGACATTAGATTAAAATAAAAAAAGCATGGAAAAACAATGGTTTACCATTTCGGCATATTCCGAAAATCATATTGGATTGCTGAACAGAATATCAGGAATATTCTTAAAGCGTCACATTAATATAGAAAGTCTAAATGTTTCTAAATCAGAGATTGATGGAGTTTCAAAATTCACAATTGTAATTTTCTCTACGGAGGATTGGGCCATCAAAATCGTAAATCAGATTGAGAAACAAGTGGAGGTCATCAAGGCCTATTACCATACGGATGATGAGACGATTTATCAAGAGTCTGCTTTGTTTAAAGTGGCGTCACATTTATTGTTTGATGAGCGCCAAATCCAAAATATCATCAAAGAGCACCATTCTCAGATTGTAACCGTAAGTCGGGAGTTCTTTGTGTTGGCAAAAACGGGTCGTCGTCATGAAATTGATGAAATGCACGAGGCTTTGGAGCCGTATGGCATTATGCAGTTTGTACGTACAGGTAGAATTGCAGTCAGTAAAGATGCTATGCCCATCACCAATATTTTAGCAGAATTTCAAAATAAATAAATAGCAAAATCAGATACTAAAAATGACAAATTACTTCAACACACTGTCGCTTCGTGAGCAATTGACCCAACTAGGGAAATGTAGGTTTATGGATCCCAGCGAATTTGCCGATGGTGTTACCGCCCTAAAAGGCAAGAAAATTGTAATTGTGGGCTGTGGTGCCCAAGGTTTAAACCAAGGTTTGAATATGAGGGATTCCGGTTTGGATATTTCCTATGCACTACGTCCTGCCGCCATAAAAGAAGAAAGACAATCGTTCAAAAACGCCAAGGAAAACAATTTCACCGTAGGAACATATGAGGAGTTGATTCCGACTGCGGATTTGGTCATCAACCTTACCCCGGATAAACAACACACTAATGTGGTGGGTACGGTAATGCCCTTGATGAAGAAAGGCGCAACATTGTCCTATTCTCATGGATTCAACATTGTGGAAGAAGGTATGCAGGTTCGCGAGGACCTTACCGTAATCATGGTGGCGCCAAAAAGTCCAGGTTCTGAAGTACGTGAAGAGTACAAAAGAGGATTTGGTGTACCTACCTTGATTGCCGTGCACCCTGAGAACGACCCAGAAGGTAAAGGTTTGGAACAGGCCAAAGCCTACGCAGCTGGAACTGGTGGTGATAAAGCCGGTGTATTGGAATCTTCGTTTGTGGCTGAAGTAAAATCCGATTTGATGGGAGAACAGACCATTCTTTGCGGTTTGTTGCAAACGGGATCTATCCTTTCCTTCAATAAAATGATTGAAAAAGGTGTTGATGCCGGATATGCTTCCAAATTGATTCAATACGGATGGGAAACCATTACGGAAGGTTTGAAACAAGGAGGTATCACCAATATGATGGACCGTTTGTCCAACCCCGCCAAGATCAAAGCCTTTGATTTGGCCGAGGAGTTGAAGGAAATCATGCGTCCGTTGTTCCAAAAGCACATGGATGATATCATGAGTGGTCATTTTTCCAAAACCATGATGGAAGATTGGGCCAATGGCGATAAAAACCTATTGGATTGGCGTGCGGCTACAGGAGAAACTGATTTTGAGAAGACTCCTGCTGGCGATGTATCCATTTCTGAGCAAGAATATTACGATAACGGGGTGTTGATGGTCGCTTTTGTGAAATCTGGGGTGGAATTGGCCTATGAAACCATGACTGAATCCGGAATCATTGGAGACTCTGCGTACTATGAGTCACTTCATGAAACGCCTTTGATTGCCAATACTATTGCTAGAAAGAAATTGTTCGAGATGAACCGGGTAATTTCAGATACCGCTGAGTATGGTTGCTACTTGTTTGACCATGCTTGTAAGCCTTTGTTGACCGATTTTATGAAGAAAATCGATACCGATGTCATTGGTAAGCACTTCGGCGAAGGGAAAGATACCGGTGTGGACAACATTAAGCTGATTGCCGTTAACAAGGCCATCCGCACCCATGATGTGGAAGTGGTTGGAGCTCGTTTGCGTGCGTCCATGACCGCAATGAAACCTATCGGATAAAACTAATCTATTGGCCCCATGAAAACAGTGGATACCTATTTTCCACAAATAGCGGATATTTATAAGGCAGCAAAGACGATTCGGCAGGTTGCTGACGAGACGCCATTGCAGCAAAGTATCCGCTATTCCAAAAAATATGGGGCCAATATCCTTTTAAAACGAGAGGACTTGCACCGCGTCCGCAGTTACAAAATTCGCGGTGCCTATAACAAAATTAGTTCCCTCACCCAAGAGGAACTGAAAAGGGGAGTGGTCTGTGCCAGTGCAGGCAATCACGCCCAAGGTGTAGCTTTTGCTTGTAGTCATTTACAGGTAGAAGGAACCATTTACATGCCCGTCGTCACCCCAAAACAAAAAATTGACCAGACCAAGATGTTTGGCGGAGAGTGGGTGAAAGTGGTGTTGGAAGGGGATACGTTCGATGATTCCAATAAAGCGGCGCAGTTGTTCTGTGAACAAGCAGACAAGACTTTTGTACACCCTTTTGATGATGAAAAAATTATTGAAGGTCAGGCTACGGTGGGATTGGAAATCTTGCAACAATCCAACGAACCTATCGATTACGTTTTTGCTGCCGTAGGTGGCGGCGGATTGGCTTCGGGTTTGTGCGGAACGTTTCAGGCATTATCTCCACAAACTAAAATCATTGGTGTGGAGCCAGAAGGTGCGCCTTCACTAAAAAAATCAATTGAAAAAGGAGAGTTGGTAGAATTGCAGCATATTGATAAGTTCATCGATGGTGCTGCTGTGCAAAAAGTGGGGCAGTTAACGTTTCCGATTTGTCGAGACCATCTCTATCAGGTATCCACTGTTCCCGAAGGGAAAGTGTGTCAAACCATACTGGACCTCTATAATCGAGATGCCATTGTGGTGGAACCTGCTGGGGCATTAACCATTGCCGCTTTGGATGATTACGCGGAGGAGATCAAGGGAAAAAATGTGGTCTGTATCATCAGTGGGAGCAATAATGACATTACTAGAACCGCCGAAATAAAGGAGCGAGCTTTGCTCTATGCCAATTTAAAGCACTATTTTATTGTTCGGTTTCCGCAGCGACCAGGTGCCTTAAAGGAGTTTGTGGCCGATATTTTGGGGCCTGATGATGACATCACTCATTTTGAATACTCTAAAAAATCCAGTCGGGAAAATGCCCCTGCTGTGGTAGGGATAGAATTAAAGTCATCGGCCGATTTGGAACCCCTCATTCAACGTATGAAGGCCAATAATTTTTTTGGTGATTATCTAAACGACAAACCGGACTTGTTCCAATACCTCGTGTGATTGATATAACAAATTTTCAATCGTTTGCGATTTTAAGACGGTGTAAGCGAGGTCGTTTTCAACTGATTTTATGTTAGCTTTGTACTGAATGAGCGATGATTCATTTGGATAAACTTTTACAAAAAACTACAACACATGCCAGCTACAACAACAGTAATCCCTGAAGCACTTCAAATAACCCAAGAAATCCATCAAAAAACGTATTTGGTAAATGGTGAATTACGCAAATGGGAGGGAAGTACCTCTCCAGTGGTTTCCACTATTTCCTCCACAGAAGAATATGCCCCAACTACTTTGGGAAGTATTCCGGACATGGGTGAACCCGAAGCATTGGAAGCTTTGGATGCCGCTTTGGGAGCGTTTGACAAAGGCCAAGGGGTTTGGCCTACCATGAAGGTGAAGGATCGCATTGAATGCATGGAGACCTTTGTAAAAAAAATGGAGCAAAAGCGGGAAGAAGTGGTGAAATTGCTCATGTGGGAGATTGGCAAATCCGAACCAGACTCATACAAAGAGTTTGATCGTACCGTTGAGTATATTTATGATACGATTGAGGATTACAAGCAGTTGGATAGGGACTCAGCAAAGTTTCAAAAGCATGATGGGGTTTATGCCCACATCAGAAGGGGGCCTTTGGGGGTTGTACTGTGTTTGGGTCCATACAATTATCCGCTCAATGAAACTTTTGCTTTGTTGATTCCAGCCATCATCATGGGGAATACGACCGTATTCAAACCTGCCAAGCATGGGGTGTTGTTGATTACGCCACTTCTGGAGGCATTTAAAAGTAGTTTCCCAAAAGGTGTAGTGAATATTCTATTTGGAAGGGGCAGGGCTGTAGCCGCTCCTATTATGAAAACTGGAAAGGTTGATGTTTTGGCATTGATTGGAAACAGTAAATCGGCCAATGCGTTGCAGGAACAGCATCCCAAGAGCAACCGACTTCGCTTGGTTTTGGGATTGGAGGCGAAAAACCCCGCTATTATTTTACCTGATGCGGATTTAGACCTCACTGTTAATGAATGTATTTCTGGAACGCTTTCTTTTAACGGACAACGGTGTACTGCCCTTAAGGTGATATATGTGCATGAGGACATTAAAGACGAGTTTCTAAAACGCTTCTCTGAAAAAGTGGACTCGCTTAAGTTTGGTAATCCTTGGGATAAAGGAGTGAATCTGACCCCACTTCCTGAACCGGGAAAACCAGCTTATATCCAAGAATTGTTGGATGATGCCCAAACCAAGGGTGCCAAGATAAAAAACAAGAAAGGCGGCAAACATTTTGACAATTACATCTGGCCTGCAGTGTTGTATCCAGTGACCAAGGATATGCGGGTGTATGAAGAAGAGCAATTTGGCCCAGTGATTCCTGTGCTGTCATTTAAAGATATTGAAGAGCCTTTGAATGATATGGCCGAATCCAACTACGGGCAGCAGGTGAGCCTTTTTGGAAAAGACGTATATACCTTATCTCCGTTAATTGACACCTTGGCCAATTTGGTGTGTCGTGTGAATCTGAACAGTTCGTGCCAACGTGGCCCGGATGTGTATCCATTTACTGGCCGAAAAGACTCAGCACAATCCACTTTGAGTGTGCATGATGCTTTGCGTTCGTTCTCTATCCGAACTTTTGTGGCGTTCAAAGACAACGAATTGAACACCAATACTATTGAACAATTGATGGAAGCCAAAGTGAGCAACTTTTTGAGTACCGATTATATTTTATAGATATGAAAAGGCCATGAGAAATTTTCTGATGGCCTTCGTTTTTGGTTAGGTTGGGGATTTTTTATTCTGATTGGTATACTTGTGCACGGTCACCACTCTGTTCTTTTACCAAAATAGCATCTTGAAGTCCTTTTAGATAGTAATTGGAGCTTCCGGTGACCATCATTTCACTTTCTAAACGCTCAGTGTTTGGTATATTGCTAAAATGAAGCTTGGTGGCTATCATGTCATTCAATAGGAGAGAGGTTAACGCGATATTCGCGTTGAGTGCATCCTGTACATCCGGATGATTGCTCTTTGGGAGTTCTTGCTGCCAAAACATTATGGCGGATTCAAGGGCTGGACGAATCTCATCCAAAGTTTTTCGTTTCTTCTTGCTGAATGCAGATAAGGCGTTTATGGCTTCCCCAACAGTTTCTGCATGCTCATTAAATTGGTCGAATTCTTTATCCTTAAAGATGAACATAGCACCATAAGCAGTTTTATTTTGGTAGAGAAAATTGTCTTTTAGCAAACCTCCTGCTTTTTGCATGAATGTTTCCAAGATATCGGCTTCAAAGCGTTTTATGCGATTGGTCAATAGTCGTCTACGCTTTTCTGGTTTTTTGGTAAGCTTCAACTTTAGTTTGAATGCCGGATTCAAAACAAAATGACGAAGTCGTAGCGTGGAGGTTGGTCCTTCCGGGTCATCAATATAAAATGGGATTTTTTCCTCAAGTATAGTTTCACCTTGTGAAGTCCGAACTGTGAGTGTAGCAGATACATTGATTTCCCCCAAAACAGCATCTTGGTTGGAATAATCCAATACTTCTGGTATACTATCCATAGTAAAAGTGTCGGTGACAAGGGTAATGGTTAAGTCAGGTGAAGAGTTTGTCTGATTGAACTTAGCATCAGTTAGCTCTAAGTAGTTTTCAGTCCATTTATTTAATGTGTCTTGTATAGCCTGCTGGTAGAGTAACTGCCGTTTTTCGGAATTTTTTTCTGATACCTGCATATTCCAATTGAGTTCATCCCAAAAATCCATCGGGTCCAAATCCGTTTCAACCGCTATGGAATAGGTTTTTATTTCATCGGGTAAATTGATAAGCGGAGTTATGGTGTAGGACCATCCCACAGGAGCTGTTTTCGTCTTTATCTTTTTTTGGGCCATACTCAATAGTGGTGTGACCAATAGCATGGTGAGTAGGATTTTTTTCATAACAGGTTGTTTTTGAGTATCCAGCATCAAAAGTAACTGATGGATTATGGGTTAATACCTGCTATTTGAGGGATAGCTTATATGAGTTGATGAATGACACTATACGCATAAAAAAAGCCCCAAAATGGGGCTCAAGTATTAAAAGTTGGTTATTTACAATTAGATGTTGGAAGCCAACCAATCCCCGACCTCACTGGTTTTGTAAGCTTTTCCGCCATCGGCAAGGTCTTCAGTGACTACGCCATCGGCCAAGGATTTGTTCACCACAGCACGAATCGCATCGGCTTCATTTTGTAGTCCGAAAGCAGTTTCAAACATCATGGCTGCAGACAAAACGGTAGCTAAAGGATTGGCAATATCCTTTCCGGCAGCTTGTGGATAGGAACCGTGGATAGGTTCAAACAAAGATGTTTTATCTCCCAAAGAGGCAGATGGCATCAATCCCATAGAACCTGAGATTACTGAAGCTTCATCAGTTAAAATATCACCAAAAAGGTTTTCGGTGATCAGTACATCATAGGAATTGGGCCATTGAATCAAACGCATGGCTACAGCGTCCACAAACTCATAGGAAACTTCCACATCAGGGTATTCCTTTTCCAATTTCTGGACGGTTTCACGCCACAAACGAGAGGTTTCCAAAACATTGGCCTTATCCACGCAGCAAAGCTTCTTGGAACGCTGTTGGGCCATTTCAAAACCTTTGCGAGCCAATCGCTCTACTTCAGCGCGTGTATAGGTGCAGGTATCATATGCGGTGTTACCGCCATCTTCACGACCGCGCTTGCCAAAATAAATACCTCCGGTAAGTTCTCGTAGGACCACAAGGTCGGTTCCTTCAATACGTTCTTTCCGCAAGGGCGATTTTTCAATTAGGGAAGGAAAGGTAAATGTTGGACGCACATTGGCGTAAAGTCCCAATTTTTGGCGCATTTTCAATAAACCTTGCTCGGGACGTACCTTGGCAGATGGGTCATTGTCAAAACGTGGGTGACCAATGGCTCCGAATAGCACGGCATCGGCAGCAACGCAGATGTCATGGGTTTCATCTGGATACGGTTCTCCCACAGCATCGATAGCAGCTGCACCCGTCAAAGCAGGTGTCCACGATATTTCATGTCCGAATTTTGCAGCAACGGCATCGGATACTTTTACAGCTTGGTCTATAACTTCCGGGCCGATTCCATCCCCGGCCAAAAGGGCTATGTTCAATTTCATTTATCTGTGGTTATTGTGTTATTTGTTACTGGGTTATTTAGTTATTGCAATCCGTCTTTTGTCTTTGCTCTTTTTTCTTTTTCGCTTTTCTTTTTGCTCCTGTGCTTGAACTTGTGCCTTGAACTTGTGTTCGTTACACTAGGTTCAGCATTTTTTCGGTGGCCTTTATGGCAGAAACCGTTTGGTCTGAATCCAGCCCACGGGTCGTGAAATCCTTTTCCTTGGTCTGCCAAGTGATGACGGTCTCACAAAGGGCGTCCGAGTTACTTCCCGGAGGGATTCGAACCGCATAATCTACCAATTTGGGTAATTCCCGATTCTCTTTTTTATACACTTTTTTCAACGCGTTGATAAAGGCATCAAATTGTCCATCGCCTTGGGCATTTTCCTCATAGGTCTTTCCATCGATTTCAATGGAAAGGGTAGTGGAGGGCTTTAACCCTTTGGAATGGGTCAGTACATACGATTTTACAAAAACTTTTTGCTGATGTAAATCACTGTCAAGAACATCTGAAATGATATAAGGTAGATCGTCTTTTGTGACCCGCTCTTTTTTATCGCCTAGTTCGATGATGCGCTCGGTAACCTTTTTAAGTTCATCATCGTTCAAGGTCAATCCCAACTCTTGAAGGTTCTTTTGGATATTCGCTTTCCCCGATGTCTTGCCTAGGGCATATTTCCTTTTCCTACCAAATCTTTCTGGTAATAAATCATTAAAGTAAAGATTCTTTTTACTATCTCCATCAGCATGTATACCAGCGGTTTGCGTAAAAACATTATCACCAACAATAGGTTTATTGTCAGGGATGGTGAAACCAGTAAATGCTGACACCAATTTACTCACTTTGTACAATGAGGATTCCTTCACACCAATGGTGACTTCAGGCAGAAAATCGTTGATGACAGCTACCACACTGGCCAAAGGAGCGTTTCCAGCACGTTCACCCATACCATTTACGGTGAGATGCAAACCATGACATCCTGCCTTAACCGCTTCCATGACATTGGCCACGCTAAGATCATAATCATTATGACCATGAAAATCAAAATGAGTGTCTGGATAGCGTTCAATGATTTTCTTTAGAAATTCCCCCGTTTCGGTATGTGTCAGCACACCTAAGGTGTCAGGTAATAAAATGCGTTTAATGGGCTGGGAGGTCAAAAAATCCAAAAATTGGAAAACATACTCCGGTGAATTTCGCATTCCATTGCTCCAATCTTCCAGATATACATTGGTTTCAATGCCCAATTCCTGACCTTTGAGCACCACATTTTCAATATCCTTGAAATGTTGCTCTGGTGTTTTCTTCAACTGATGTGTCAAATGGTTCAAAGACCCCTTGGTCAACAGGTTTTGGACCTTTGCACCTGCTTCCTGCATCCATTTTAGGGAAACACCATTGTCCACAAAAGTAAGCACTTCCACTTTTAAAAGGTATCCTTCAGAAGCCGCCCATTCCGTTATATTCTGAACAGCTTTCAGTTCGCCTTCCGAAACCCGTGCCGATGCCACTTCAATACGGTCTACCTTTAGCTCTTCCAATAACAGTTTTGCCAAGGTGAGTTTTTCGGAAGCGGAGAAGGAAATCCCAGAGGTTTGTTCACCATCCCGTAGGGTGGTGTCCATGATTTCAATGGTGCGTGCTTTCATTGTTGATGCAGTGTTCTACCTGCTTTGTTTAAAGTGGTGTGTTTCCGGCAAACTCCTCAATATTGTTTTTGATGTTCAATAGGTAGTCAATATCATCAAAACCATTGAGCATGTTCTGTTTTTTATATTCGTTGATTTCGAAACTTTCACTTTCTCCGGTTGCCAAAATGGTGATTTTCTGTTCAGGCAGATTGACTTCCAATTCGGTATTGGGGTCAGCTTCAATAGCTGTGAAAATCTTGTCCAAAAATGCTGGGCTCACCTGTACTGGAAGAACCCCGATATTTAGGCAATTTCCTCGGAAAATATCAGCAAAGAAACTGGAAACTACACATCTAAAACCATAGTCATACACAGCCCATGCGGCGTGTTCGCGTGAGGAACCTGAACCAAAGTTTTTACCGCCCACTAGAATTTTTCCACTGTAAATGGGATTGTTCAGTACAAAGTTTTCTTTTGGTGTTCCGTCGGAATTGTAGCGCCAATCACGGAAAAGATTATCTCCGAAACCCTTACGCTCCGTTGCTTTTAAGAATCGGGCAGGGATGATTTGGTCGGTATCCACATTCTCAATCGGCATGGGTACCGCAGTACTTTTTAATATATTGAATTTATCGTAAGCCATCTTTGTTCGATTTTCAGTTATCAATTTTCAATTAACAAAGGTTGATTCTATTGCTAATTGTTCATTGTAAATTGTTTATTGTTACACCAAAGCTTCTTCTTGCATGAGTTCCCTTGGGTCGGTCACTTTTCCGGTCACAGCTGCAGCCGCTGCCACGAGTGGACTTGCCAAAAGGGTACGGGCTCCAGGACCTTGTCTTCCTTCAAAGTTTCGGTTGGAGGTGCTCACTGCATATTTTCCAGCCGGAATTTTATCGTCGTTCATCGCCAAGCAGGCAGAGCATCCAGGTTCGCGAAGCTCAAAACCAGCTTCCTCCAAAATGTCCAGAATACCTTCTTCTTTGATGGCTTCTTCCACTTTATGGGAACCTGGCACCAACCATGCGGTGACATTATCAGCCTTTTTTCTTCCTTTCACAATGGATGCAAAAGCTCTAAAATCTTCAATTCTACCATTGGTGCAACTTCCCAAGAACACAAAGTCTATGGGTTTGCCCACCATGGCCTCACCTTCATTGTAATCCATGTATTCCAAGGATTTTTTGAAGGTTGCCACAGCACCATCAATGCTTTCTGCCAAGGGGATGTTATTGCTGATGGCCATTCCCATTCCAGGATTCGTTCCGAAGGTAATCATCGGCTCAATTTCGTTGGCTTCAAAGGTCAGTTCTTTGTCAAATACAGCATCTTCATCAGAATAGAGTGTTTCCCAATATTCCATGGCAGTATCCCAATCGCTGCCTTTTGGCGTGTACTCGCGTCCTTTGATGTAGTCGAATGTGGTTTCATCTGGAGCGATCATCCCGCCTCGGGCACCCATTTCAATACTCAAATTACAAACCGTCATTCTACCCTCCATCGACATATTGGTGAACACATCACCCGCATATTCCACAAAATATCCAGTGGCACCGGAAGTAGTCAATTGTGAAATGATGAATAACGCCACATCTTTAGGCGTAACGGCCTTGTTCAATTCGCCATTAACATTGATACGCATCCGTTTGGGCTTGGGCTGCATAATGCATTGGGTGGAAAGTACCATTTCTACTTCGCTGGTACCGATTCCGAAGGCAATAGCTCCAAAAGCGCCATGGGTAGAGGTATGGGAATCTCCACAGACAATAGTGGCACCAGGAACGGTAATTCCGTTTTCCGGACCAATCACGTGCACGATTCCATTTTTCTTATGTCCAAGTCCCCAATAGGGTATGTTGTGGGCGTTGGCGTTTTCTTCCAAAGCCTTTAATTGATTTGCGGACAACGGGTCTTTTACAGGCAAATGCTGGTTTCGGGTAGGGGTATTGTGGTCGGCAGTTGCGAAGGTGCGTTCAGGATACAATACTTTTATACCTCTGTTCTTCAGTCCTAAAAAAGCTACGGGACTGGTCACTTCATGCACCAAATGGCGGTCTATGAACAGCACATCCGGACCATTTTCAATATGCTTTACCACATGGGAATCCCATACTTTGTCAAATAGTGTTTTACTCATCGTCTGATTCAATAATTTGTAAGCAAACAAAGTTAAAATTTGATTTAAAACCTGTTTTCTTTTTGTCCATAAAATTACGATGTTCAACCTCCAATTTTGTGAAGTTCATGGAATGCTAACAAATCTTCATCCCACATTTTTAAATATCACTTTAGTGGTTCCAACATTCCTATAGAATATAGTTTAAAGCATTGAAATTTAACAAAGCCAAGAGGTATTTAACATTATTGTAACGCCATCGAAACCACAAGCTGCATACTTTAGGTGAATACTACTGTATAACTCATTCACTAATTAAATCAAACAACGAACAATGAAACAATTTTACAAGGCTTTTTCAGCTACAATGATTACGGCGTTACTTTTTATGACAAGTACGGTAACAGCCCAATTGGACTTTCTGCCCAGGGGTAGCCAAATGGCAAAGGTATCCCAACGAATCGGCACCACCGATGTTACTATCATTTATTCAAGGCCCAGTGTAAACAATCGAGAAATTTGGGGCGCGCTGGTTCCTTATGGTATGAACAATCTTGGATTTGGAACTGCCACCGAATCTCCTTGGAGGGCAGGTGCCAATGAGAACACGGTATTCAAGACCACCCATGACCTTGCCATTGGCGGAAAGACCCTTCCCGCAGGAAAATATGGGCTCCACATGATTGTCAACGAAGACAATACGGCAACAGTGATTTTTTCGAAAAATCATGAAGCTTGGGGCAGTTATTTTTACGATCCAGCGGAAGATGCGCTTCGGGTTGATGTGACGACCAACGAAGTCCCACATACCGAACTGCTCACCTATTCTTTTGATGAAGTAGGGGCAAATTCAGCCGTGGCATCCTTGAAATGGGAGAAAAAACAGATTCCATTTACCATTGAAACCGATGTCACTGCAAATGTAATGGCTGAAATCCGTCAACAACTCCAAACTTCCCCAGGATTTAACCGCCAAACTTGGGAACAAGCAGCAGGGTACGCCTTGAACAATCGAGGTAATTTGGATGAAGCCTTAGGATGGGTGAATGCTGCCATTGAAGGCCAATTCTTTAGTCAGAAGAACTTCAACAACCTGAGTCTTAAGGCCCAGATTTTAGAACGACAAGGAAAAACTGCCGAGGCCAAAGCGGTAATGGATGAAGCCATGCCTATGGGCACCGTTCTAGAAATTCATAGTTATGGCAGGCAATTGATTGCCCAAGGCAAAAAAGACCAAGCGCTGGAGGTTTTTAAATGGAATGCCAAGGAACATAAAAACACCTGGCCTGTTGATTTTGGATTGGCCAGAGGCTATTCAGCGGTTGGTAATTATAAAACTGCGCTTAAGCACCTTAAAATTGCTGAGGGTAGGGCTCCAGACCCACTGAACAAAAATGCGATTGAAGGGTATATTACCCAATTGGAAGCAGGAACGGACATCAATTAGAAATTTTGCACAGTAGAATACTAAGCCCGGCGGAAGCTGGGCTTTTTTAGCTGATATAATTCCAAATCGTCTTGTTTGCCATCATTTTGGCATAGGCAATGCGGACAGGCCGATTTTCTTCCTTTTCCAGTCTTGGGTCGTCCTTGAGCAATTGCAGGGCATGATAGCGGGCGGTTTTCAGGATTTGATTGTCCTTTACAATGTCCGCAATCTTTAAGGTCAACAGTCCGCTCTGTTGGGTACCCATTAAATCTCCAGGACCGCGGAGTTTTAAATCCACTTCGGCAATTTCAAACCCATCATTGGTGTGAACCATGGTCTGCAATCGGGTTTTGGCATCTTCGGATAGTTTGTGACCCGTCATCAAAATACAGAAACTCTGTTCCGCTCCTCTGCCCACACGACCCCGAAGCTGGTGCAATTGTGAAAGGCCAAAACGCTCGGCGCTTTCAATGATCATTACGGAGGCGTTGGGAACGTTCACCCCAACCTCAATCACGGTGGTGGCCACCATAATCTGGGTCTCACCCTTTACAAAACGGTCCATTTCGTAATCCTTGTCGGTTGGTTTCATTTTGCCGTGGACAATGGAAATCTGATACTCCGGCATGGGAAATTCACGGGCAATACTTTCATAGCCGTCCATCAAATCTTTGTAATCCAAGGCTTCGGATTCCTGTATCAAGGGGTATACGATATAAATCTGCCGCCCTTTTTTGATTTCATCTTTGATGAACTTAAATACTTTCAAGCGATTACTGTCATACCGATGAACCGTCTTAACTGGTTTTCGCCCCGGTGGAAGTTCATCAATGACCGAAACATCCAAATCACCGTAGAGACTCATGGCGAGAGTTCTGGGAATAGGTGTGGCGGTCATGACCAAAATATGCGGCGGAATAGCCCCTCCATCCTCCCCATCTGAGCTTTGGGTCGGGCTTCCTTTATGCCAAAGTTTAGAACGTTGTGCCACCCCAAATCGATGCTGCTCGTCCACAATGGCCAATCCTAAATTTTTGAATTGCACCTTATCTTCCAGAACGGCATGGGTGCCCACCAAAATGTTCAGATTCCCATTTTCAAGTTGATTGTGAAGTAAAGTCCGTTCGGATTTTTTGGTGGAACCCGTCAGCAAGGCAATTTTCACATCCATTTTGCCCAAGAGTTCCTTCAATCCATTGTAATGTTGATTAGCGAGGATTTCCGTGGGGGCCATCAAACAGGCTTGAAAGCCATTGTCCATGGCCAAAAGCATACACATGAGTGCTACGATGGTCTTTCCCGAGCCCACATCGCCTTGTAGCAGGCGGTTCATCTGTGCATTGCTGCCCAAATCCCCCCGAATTTCTTTGATGACCCGTTTTTGGGCATCAGTCAATTCAAAGGGAAGGTGATTTTCAAAGAAGGAAGTGAAATTTTCCCCAACATTTTCAAAAGGCAGTCCTTTAATTTTTTGTTTGCGAACCAATTTTTTTGAAATCAACTGCAATTGCACAAAGAACAATTCCTCAAATTTCAATCGAAATTGGGCCTTGGCCAACAATTCTTGATTCTTTGGAAAATGGATATTGAAAAGCGCCTCACTTTTGGAAATCAATCGCAATTCCTCCAAAATATTCTGGGGCAACGATTCCAAAAACTGCCCTTTGGAGTCCAAAAACAATTGCTGCATCATCTTGCCCACCACCCGATTGGTGATTCCCTTCGCACTCAATTTTTCTGTGGAAGGATAAATGGGCTGCATGGCGACTTTCAATCCTTTTTGATGTTCGGAAAGAAGCTCCATCTCGGGGTGGGGCATGGAAAAGGTACTACCGTATTTGGAAATTCGGCCAAAGACCACATACGGTTCATTGATTTTGAGATTCTCCCGAATCCATTTGTGTCCACGGAACCAAACCAGCTCCATTTGTCCGGTTTCATCCACAAAAGTGGCCACGAGTCGCTTGCCTCGTTTTTGTTCTATCGTTTTTAGATGGATTATTTTTCCAACTACTTGCACATCGGCACCACTAGGGTGCAACTGTGCAATTTTGTAGTACTGTGTCTTGTCCAAATACCGATTGGGAAACAGGTGGAGCAGGTCCCTGTAGGTTTCAATTCCCAGCTCAGCTTTGAGGATATCCGCCCGGTTGGGGCCGACACCTTTTAAATAGGGGATAGGAGTTTGCAGAAAATTGGGATTCATCGAACTAAAATATGTAATTTGGAAGGACTTTTGATAGTATGACGGTATGAAGCGAAGCCCATTTCTTGTTTTTTTTCTTCTTGCACAGTTGCTTTCCGCCCAGGTTCAGGATAAGGTGGACTTTATTCATGCTGAAGTATTTATTGAGCCAATTCCGCAGGAAAAGAAAATAAATGGGACGGTTACCTATACGTTCGAAGTACTTAAGGATGTGGATTCCATTTTTTTGGATGCCCAGGACATAGATTTCTCTTCTGTGCTGTTGGACAAAAAAAGTGTGCCCTTTACGAGCACAGGAAGGACAGTCTCTATTTTAGAAAAATTCAAAATGGGAAAAACCCATTCCATAGAACTTCGCTACACGGCCCATCCTACGCAAACGGTTTATTTTTTGGGATGGGATGATGCTATTGAGGGTGATGGGCAAATCTGGACACAGGGCCAAGGTAAATATACCAGTCATTGGTTGCCCAGTTTTGATGATATGAAGGAAAAGGTGGAATTTGATTTGTCAATAGTTTTTAAAGATGAATACACTGTTGTTTCCAATGGGGAGTTAATTGGTAGAGAGAAGATGAACGGCGAGACCAAATGGAACTTCAACATGCAAAAACCCATGAGCAGCTATCTCGTGGCGTTTGCCATTGGCAATTTTAAAAAGGAGACCATTCATTCTACCACTGATGTACCTATTGAACTCTATTATGAACCCAAAGACAGCCTAAAAGCCGAACCCACGTATCGATACACTCAACACATTTTCGATTTTTTGGAAAAGGAGATAGGTGTGCCCTATCCTTGGCGGAATTACAAACAGATTCCCGTTCAGGATTTTTTGTATGCCGGAATGGAAAATACAGGGGCTACCATTTTTTCCAATACGCTTGTGGTGGATTCCACCGCATTTAAGGACAAAAATTATGTAAATGTCAATGCGCATGAGTTGGCACATCAGTGGTTTGGCAATTTGGTCACCGAGCAAAGTGGTTCACATCATTGGTTGCACGAAGGGTTCGCCACCTTCTATGCCTATTTGGCCGAAAAGGACATCTTTGGAGATGAATATTATTATTGGCATTTGTTGGAAACGGCTCAAGCCCTGACCAATTTTTCTGGAGAAGGAAATGGGGAGGCACTCACTAATTCAAGCGCTGGCAGTCTTACTTTTTATGAAAAAGGAGCATGGGCTCTGGTGATGCTAAAGGAAAGGGTGGGGGACGCCAATTTCAAGCAAGGCATCAAGAATTATTTGGACAAGTACGCTTATAAAAACGTCACTATTCCTGATTTTATGTGGGAAATGGAAAAAGCTTCGGGAATGAAGCTTTCTGATTTTGAGGAAACCTGGCTCCAAGAATCAGAATTTTCATTTGAAGAGGTCAAAAGTTTTTTAATGGCAAAAAGTCCCTCCATCAAAACTTATTTTGAGTTACAAGACCAAATTGGTAAGGATTTAGAATCCGCCGAAACCATTTTACAAGAAAAATGGAACACCCTCCAATCGGAACAGCTAAAACATCACCTTATATTGGATTATGGCAACAAATTCTCCATATCTACTGTTTCTAAATTGCTGCGGACTGAAAACCTAAAGGTGCGTCAAGCTCTTGCATTGTCGATGGACAAGATTCCGCAAGAAATCCAAATGAATTTTGAATCGTTGCTTGAGGATGAGAGCTATGTCACTTTGGAATCAGCATTGTACAAACTTTGGACAGATTTTCCAGAAAACCGTGGTAAATATTTGGGCAAAACGGATGGAATCATGGGGTTTTCAAATAAAAACATCCGATTACTTTGGTTAACCTTGGCCTTGGTAACGCCTGAGTTCAACCCAGACTTGAAGCCCAACTATTTTGAAGAACTGAGCAACTATACCAGCTCAGAATTTCATTTTGAGGTACGCCTATTGGCCTTTCAATACCTCAAAACTATTGGAGGGTTCAACGATGCTTCACTGAAAAACTTAGTCGAGGCCTGTAGTCATCATGTGTGGCATTTTAAGAAATCGTCCCGACAGATTTTAAAGGAATTTTTAAAGAGTGAGGGTAGTACAGCTAGATTAAAAGCCCTTTATCCTTTGTTAAACCAAGAAGAACAACAATATTTGGACAAAACTTTGGGTAAATGAGGGCATTGGTCATTTCTGGGGGTGGAAGCAAAGGCGCTTTTGCAGGCGGTGTTGCACAATTTTTGATTCAGGAGGCCCAGCACAAATACGATATTTTTGTGGGCACTTCCACAGGAAGTCTTTTAATTTCCCATTTGGCGCTCAACAAGCTGGATAAAATCAAAGAGATTTATTCTTCCGTAAACCAAGATAGTATTTTCAATAATTGCCCTTTTCTGATCAAAAAAAAACATGGGGTGGAAATTATTGCCATTAACCACTGGAATGTAGTAAAGAATTTTATCCGAGGGAAAAAGACCTTTGGAGAAAGTGAAAACCTGCGTAAACTCATCCGTGAATCCATAACTATTGAGGAATTCAATGAACTGAAAAGGAGTGACATGGATGTGGTGGTCACGGTATCCAACCTGTCTTTGAACCAGGTGGAGTATAAATCCATCAACGACTGTACGTATGATGAATTTTGTGATTGGATTTGGATTTCCTCCAATTACACCCCTTTTATGAGTTTGGTCAAGAAAAATGGATGCGAATATGCCGATGGTGGACTTGGTACCTTGGTTCCGATTGAAGAAGCCCTTAATAGAGGTGCCACCCAAGTGGATGTGGTGGTGTTGCACACCGAGGTAAACCATTTAAACCGAATGTCCTCCAAAAACCCTTTTGATTTGATTACTACCATTTTCAGCTTTATGCTGGATAGAATTGAAAACCAAAACATTAGAATTGGAAAACTAGTGGCCAATCAAAAAGATGGTATCATCAATTTTTATTACACACCAACGGTATTGACCACAAATTCGTTGATATTCAACAAGGAACGTATGACCTTATGGTGGAAAAGAGGATATCTCTACGCCAAAAACAAGAACGAAGAAACCAGTCCTATTGACCCAGGACATCAAGAATAGACTAGTCCCAAAGTTCGCTTACTTCTTTTTTTACAAAAGCTAAAGCGGTACTGGAAGGTGATTGTTTTTCCATGGTTTGGTTAAGGATGTCTTCCCGTAATTTATCCGGTGAATCCGTTTCGCTCATTCCAGCAGAACGAATAATCTGAATGGTAGCATTTTTGGCAGCTTTGATGATGTTCCAGCACTCTTCGGACATATAGATTTGTTGGGAGAGATTATGTTCAAACTCTGTTTCAACCTGATTGATCAACAAGTTTTCATAATCTCTTTTGCCCTTTCCTTGGGGAGCCACTCGTACCACAAGACTGTTTATGGTGATACGCTCCAAGAATAGCGCCATTCGCTCATAGGCTTGGAGCCGAACAGGAAGTGTTTCTTTCTGGGAATCTTTGTGTAAAAGGAACCGTCTCCGGCCGTCTTCGTTTCGGGTGTGCAGTCTAAAAAAATAAAAGGCAACAGCCCCAGTTACAACCGCGGGCATTAAATAAGCAAAAAGTTGAAGGATGTCATCTCCACTCATAGGATAGTTTGGTTTTTTATTGATTTTACACAACAAGAACGAACCAAACTTCTAAAAAGTATTTTTACTTGCAATCTTATTGGGCAACCTTGGCACTTTCCTTGGCCTTGGCATAAAACCCTTTATAATCGGGCTGCAATTTTACATTGACCCCTTCCTTGAAGTTTCCATCTTTGGCCGTAATGACAATACTTTCACTGGGAACTCCAAGCGTGCCCACCAATTCTTTGGAAACTGAGGATACTTGATCAAACGTTGGCCCAAATTCCCCTGTAATGTTCAACCCTTCCACTTCCGTTTTAAAATTGGGATTGGCCAAAATGACTTTGGAAACATTGGCCAGCCATTCTTTTCCAGTTTCGGTCAGCTCAGAAGAAGTATCCGAACCAAATAGGTTATTGAGGCTGCTGGAGATAACAATAGTGCCCTCGGCAACGCTCACATTGGCATTTTCACCCAAAGTTTGCTTAATACGGGTCAAAGAAACAATGGCGGTTGAGTCGTTGGCTGATATCATATCATTGATGCCGCTCAATTGCCTTTCCTTTCGTGCTAAAGCTTCCATGGCTCTGTTCACATTATCGGAATTCTGTTTGGATAGTTCGGAGAAATTGCTCAGATTCCCCAACAAAGTGGCATTGGCATCGCGCAGCCCTGCATTTTCAGCCTCTAAAGTTTCTGCTTTGGCATTGCTGGAAGAAATCTCGCGTTTTGCTTTGGCGAGTTCTTGTTCAACTTCAGAAATCTTGGATTTCAAATCATCGATTTCTGCAATGAGGTCGCTTTTTCGTTGTGCAAATGTCGAAGTAGCAACGGCTAGAAAAACAATTAGGGGTAGTATTTTTTTCATAAGTAGTTTTATTTGGTGATTTAATTTTGGGCTAAATTATAATGTTTTTTCTAATTTGGACTTGCCTCCCAAGTGCGAACACTCATAAAGCTCCTGCATGGATGAAAAAGCTACCTCATCTTTTTGGTATCCGTACACTGCTTCCAAATCGCTGCTAAGATAATCATCATCTACATTTACTTGAATGTCATTCATCTTAAATTGACAAGGATGTTCATAACCTGCGGCATGGGTAATTTCCAAAAATTCTTTCCGAAAGGTTTTGAAATATTGGGCCAATCTGTCGGACTTTAAAGGTACATTGATGCCTTGTTGCAACCATTTGTTTTGGGTGGCGATACCAGAAGGGCATCGGTTGGTGTGGCATACCTGTGCCTGGATGCACCCAATGCTCATCATGGCCTCCCGGGCCACGTTGATGCAATCTGCCCCCATGGAAAAAGCCATGGCAGCTTTGGCTGGAAAGCCCAATTTTCCGCTTCCAATAAAAACAATGCGTTCGGTGAGTCCCATATCCTTAAAGATTTTATAGACGGATGAAAAGCCATACGTCCAGGGTAGTGAAACATGATCGGCAAAACTGGGCGGAGCTGCTCCCGTTCCACCTTCACCACCATCAATGGTGATGAAATCGGGACCTTTTCCTGATTTTTTCATCAAATTGGCCAACTCTTCCCATTGTTCCAATTTTCCAATAGCGCCTTTAATGCCAACTGGAAGCCCAGTTTCTTCCGCAATGTCCTCTATCAGTTGCAATAGCTCGGGGATGTTGCTAAAAGCTTTGTGGGTAGGAGGGGAAATTACGTCTTTTCCAACTTCAACCCCTCTAATTTCTGCAAGCTCGTGGGTGATTTTGGCTCCAGGTAGCACACCGCCTTTTCCAGGTTTAGCTCCTTGTGAAAGTTTGATTTCCACTGCTTTGATACAGGGGTTTTCATCCACAAGAATTTTCATTTTCTCCATGGAGAAGTTTCCATCCCGAGTACGTACCCCAAAATATCCAGTGCCAAAGTGAAAAATAACGTCCCCTCCTTGTTTATGATAGGGAGAAAGTCCACCTTCACCTGTGTTGTGATAGGCTCCACATTTTTGCACCCCACTGTTCAAGGATTCTACAGCAGCTGCCGACAAGGAGCCGAAGCTCATAGCGGACACATTGATGATAGAAGCAGGGCGATAGGGCTTTTTTCGCTTGTTATAGGCTCCAATGACTTTGGCGCAAGGAATAAAATAAGGGTCTTTTCTATTAGGATGTCCTTCGGGCATTTGATAGGCAATCATGGCATTTTTTACAAAAATGTGCTGATGCTTGTAAATATCCCGTTCGGTTCCAAAACCTTCATAGTTGTTCTCTTTCTTTGCCGAAGCGTAAATCCAACCACGCTCTATCCGGTTGAAGGGGAGTTCTTCACGATTATTGGCCACAAAATACTGGCGCATTTCGGGCCCAATGCTTTCCAGCCAGTACCGCAAATGCCCCACAATTGGAAAATTATGACTTATAGTATGCGCCTTTTGGAGAAAAATATCCCGGATGGCCACCACCAAGAGAAAAACCAGTATCCATGCCCACCATGGAATGTCACTCAAAAAATCCAAAATGGAATCCATTTTACATGTTCAAATAGTCCAACGTAAGTTGTGTCATCGCTTTTACACCCAATAACAACCCACTATCATCAATCTTAAAATCGGGTGTGTGGTGCGGAAAGGATTCCGTGCTGCCTGGGGTCATTCCTCCTAAAATAAAGAAGAGTCCGGGTACTTTTTCTTGGAAATAGCTAAAATCCTCGGCACCGGTGATCGCTTTGGTAACAGATACATTATCCTTTCCAGCGGCTTTTTCTAAACTGGGAGCCATTTTGGCCGTCAAATCCAAATCGTTGAACGTGATCGCAGTGGAAGTGGTGATTTCAATATCTGCATCACCACCATAGGCTTTGGCAATGGCAGGCACCATTTCCATCATACGGTCGTTCAGCTTTTTCTGCATGTCGTAATCCAAGGTTCGGATAGTACCAATGAGTTCAGCACTCTCAGGAATGATGTTAAAACGAACCCCACTGGTAATCTTTCCTACGGAAATAACGGCCGCTTCATTGGTCAACTCAGTTTCTCGGCTGATGATGGTCTGAAGCCCATCAATAATCTTGGCACTGATCAAAATCGGGTCAACGCCCGCCCATGGCTGTGACCCATGGGTTTGCTTTCCTTTTACATTAATGACAAAACGTTGGGCGGATGCCATAGCACCGCCTGGTTTGTATTTGATGGTGTTGATGGGCGTTTGCGAATTGATGTGCAATCCGAAAATGGCATCCACATCAGGATTGGTCAGTACGCCTTCCTTTACCATTAATTTGGCGCCACCTTCTTCTCCTGGAGGGGCTCCTTCTTCAGCAGGTTGGAAAATAAATTTTACCGTCCCCTTAATTTTATCTTTGTTTTTTGAGAGCACTTCGGCCACACCCATTAAAATAGCAGTGTGCGTATCATGCCCGCAGGCATGCATTACGCCGACCTCTTTCCCTAAAAATTCTGAGGTAACTGTTGATTTGAAAGGCAAATCATTACGTTCGGTGACGGGAAGTGCGTCAATGTCTGCTCGCAGACCTACCACTTTTCCAGGCTGATTGCCTTGTAGAATTCCAACTACTCCGGTATGGGCCACACCGGTCTGGACTTCAATACCCAAAGATTTTAAGTGATTGGCAATTTTTTCAGCGGTTTTGAATTCGCGATTACTCAGTTCGGGATGCTCGTGGATGTCACGTCTCCATTCGATTACTTTGGATTCAACCGCAGCGATGTCCTTTCCTAAATCTTGAGCGTGGAGGGTTACACTTGTAATGAGAAGCGTAAGAGCTAAAATGTTCTTCATAATGTTGAGTTAGTTTATAATTTCATTAGACGGTATCCATCATTTTGTAATTGAATCAGTGCCGTCATGGCCGATAGGGCTATTTTTTCCCCTGGAATAAGGTCTTCCTTTGGCACATTTCGAGATTTGGAGGATTGGCCACAAAGGATGATTTCAACCCCATTATCCATAAGAACCTCCAATAGGTCCACATTAGGATTGTTCACCCCAAAACGTTTTTTATGTGCCTCATTATTCATGATATTGGTGGTGGCCGTTCCATGTATGACCAAGGCGGCTTTCAGTTGGGTGGCGGGCACACCACTTTGGGCATGCATATTAAAAAAACGAGCTGCAGTCTCTATCCTCTTGTTGATTTCTTCATGGGACTCTGGACCAACGGACACATCAAATACCACTTTGAACTCCTCGTTGACACTGGTTTTGAAATCTGGGTCCTCAACCGTAAAGACTGCGCCATAATTTTCTATGATTGGACCTGCTTTTTTTTCTTGGGACAGTGCAAAAAGACTGAAAAGCGCACATATTAAAATGGGGAAACGGTTGTATTTCATCAACAAAAAGGGTTATGGCCTTAAATATATTCAATTCAAATCAAAACACCTCCGTGTTTATAAATATTGAAAGCTAGATTTTAGCATAAGGCCATTATTGGCTAATTTCACACTTACTTTTTAAAAATCCGAGCCTTTGAGTACTTTTTTGGATGAATTGAATGATGCGCAACGGGCCCCTGTATTGCACAAGGACGGGCCTTTGATGGTGATAGCAGGTGCCGGTTCTGGGAAGACCCGGGTTTTAACGTATCGGATTGCCCACTTGATGAACCAAGGGGTGGATTCGTTCAATATTTTAGCCTTGACCTTTACCAACAAAGCCGCCCGTGAAATGAAAAAGCGGATTGCCTCCATTGTTGGGGATTCCGAAGCCAAGAATCTTTGGATGGGGACATTTCATTCTGTATTTGCCAAGTTGTTGCGCTATGATGGTGACAAATTGGGATTCCCCAGCAACTTTACCATTTATGACGCCCAGGATTCCCAGCGTTTGATTGCTTCCATCATCAAGGAGATGGGATTGGATAAGGATATATATAAATACAAACAGATTCAAAACCGAATTTCATCCTATAAAAACAGTTTGATCACGGTGAAGGCTTATTTCCAAAATCCTGAGTTAGTAGAAGCCGATGCCATGGCCAAACGACCCAGAATGGGAGAGATTTACAAGAATTATGTAGATCGTTGCTTTAAGGCAGGCGCCATGGATTTTGACGACCTTCTGCTGCGCACCAATGAGCTATTGACCCGTTTTCCAGAAGTTTTGATGAAATACCAGGATAGGTTCCGATATATCTTGGTGGATGAGTACCAAGATACCAACCATTCCCAGTATTTAATTGTAAAGGCACTTTCAGACCGATACCAGAATATTTGTGTGGTGGGGGATGATGCGCAAAGTATTTATTCCTTCCGAGGGGCGAACATCAGTAACATTCTCAATTTTCAACGGGATTATGATGATGTGGCCGTATACCGATTGGAACAGAATTATCGGTCCACCCAAAATATCGTCAAAGCGGCCAATTCCATCATCGCAAAGAACCGTGACCAGTTGGAAAAAGTGGTCTGGACCTCCAATGATGAAGGCCATAAAATAAAAATCCACCGAAGCCCCACAGATGCTGAGGAAGGCAGGTACGTGGCCAGCTCCATTTTTGAAAAGAAAATGCAGGAGCAGCTACAAAATGGGGATTTTGCTGTTTTGTATCGTACCAATTCCCAATCACGATCTATCGAGGATGCATTAAGAAAACGAGACATTCCGTATCGCATTTATGGGGGACTTTCATTTTATCAGCGCAAGGAAATCAAGGATGTTTTGGCCTATTTGCGGCTGATTGTCAACCCAAAAGATGAAGAGGCCTTAAAACGGGTCATTAATTTTCCAACTAGGGGTATTGGCCAAACCACAATAGACCGACTTGTGGTTGCTGCGAATCATTATGGACGGTCCATTTTTGAGGTGATGGAGCATTTGGACAAGCTCAATTTGAACATCAATGCCGGGACCAAGCGAAAGTTGGGTGATTTTGTGACCATGATCAAGAGTTTCCAAATCATGAACGAAGGGACTGATGCATTCACGCTTGCAGAGCACGTGGCCAAAAAAACGGGATTGTTGCTGGAGTTCAAAAAAGATGGAACCCCAGAAGGCATTGCCCGAATGGAGAATATTGAGGAGCTCTTAAACGGAATCAAGGATTTTGTTGAAGGTCAAAAAGAATTGGCTGATGCTACAGGCAGCCTTACCGAGTTTTTGGAAGATGTTGCCCTGGCCACGGATATGGACAAGGAAGTAGGGGACGATGATAGGGTGGCCCTGATGACCATCCATTTGGCCAAAGGATTGGAGTTTCCGTATGTATTTGTGGTGGGGATGGAGGAGGACCTGTTTCCATCGGCTATGAGCATGAACACCCGTAGTGAGCTCGAAGAAGAGCGCCGATTGTTTTATGTAGCTTTAACTCGGGCCGAGAAACAAGCCACGCTCACCTATACCCAAAACCGCTATCGCTGGGGGAAGCTCATCGATGCAGAACCCAGTCGATTTTTGGAGGAAATGGATGAGCAATATGTGGAAAATCTTACCCCAGTAAATGATGGGTATCGCTATAAATCCCTATTGAATGCTGATATTTTTGGCGAAGTGGACAAGAGTAAACTCAGGCAGGTAAAACCCAAAAGTGGGACACCGCCCAGTACCCATAGACCCAACGAGCAACAATTACGGAAGTTGAGAAAACTAAAGCCAGAACTTTCCACATCAACTACAAATAACAATGCAGTTGATTCAAACCTCGCTGAGGGCGTTTTGGTGAACCATACTCGCTTTGGTAGAGGCAAGGTCCTCAAGATTGAAGGTTTGGGAAACGACAAAAAGGCCGAAATTCAATTTGAGCAAGGTGGGATGAAAAAACTATTGCTCCGTTTTGCCAAATTGGAGGTCATTGATAATGCATAAACCAAATTTCGTTGGATTTAAAATGTATTCCCTCAAACAAACTTGCTTCGGATTAGGGATGACATAAAATAATTTGCCAATAGGATAGGTGGCTGAAAAAATGTTTAAATTCAAAACCGTTTCCATTTTGAATACCATACCAACTCCCTATGAAAAAATTATTCTCCGATCCCATTTTTCTGGCCACCACTTTACTCATTGCAATGCTTTTTGGAATTGCAGGGTTTCATTTTGAACTGGGATTTCCTCCCATGATCGGAATGGTGTTGGGCATTATCATCGGAATAGTACTGTTAGTCAGCTTAAAACTCCTTATTTCATTGGTCAAGCCCTTGTTCAAAAGAATTTCAATTGGATTTATCACCACTTTTTTAAGTGGTTTGATGGCCTTGGTCTTTTTAAAAAACTTTGCGTTCCGTTGGCCTACCTTGTTGTTTTATCTATTGGCGGTTTGGGTTTTTGTCTGTTGTTTGCTACTGACTTTTGGGTTGAAGAAAATTATCCAGAAAAAGAACAACAAGGGTTGGGTATTGGTTATTGTATCATTGATAACTGTAGTATTGGGCCTTTATGGATTCAACTCCTTGGACGGCGACCCATACCTGGAGGCGAAAACAAACCTGGATACTAACACAAATATTAGCCTACTTTCTGAAAAAGGAGTGGTGGACCCCTCCCAAAAAGGTTCTTATGAGGTCGAAGTTTTCACCTACGGAAGTGGAACGGATGAAAAAAGGACGGAGTACGCTGAGGAGGTTAAGATAAAAACCCCAACCGTTGATGCATTCCGAATATTGCCGGATTGGAAGGGCAAAAAGAAAAAATGGCGCGAGAAATTTTGGGGTTTTGGGGTAGAAAACTTTCCGTTGAATGGCAGGGTGTACATGCCCAAAGGTGATGGCCCTTTTCCATTGGTGCTTATGGTGCACGGAAACCATAGTATGATAGATTATTCGGACGCGGGCTATGCCTATCTCGGGGAATTGTTGGCCAGTAGAGGTTCCATTGCGGTGTCGGTGGATGAAAATTTCATCAATGCCCATTGGTCTGGGGATTTTAGGGGTAAAGAAATGCCTGCAAGAGGTTGGTTGTTGCTCAAGCATTTGGAGCAATGGAAAAAATGGAATGATGGGAGCAATGCTGATTTGGCCAAAAAAGTGGATATGAACAATATTGTTTTGGTTGGACATTCAAGAGGTGGAGAGGCCGTCTCCATTGCAGCTGCTTTTAATGAATTGGAACGATTTCCGGATGATGCTGAAGAAGCTTTCAATTTTGGTTTTGGGATTAAGGGCATCATTTCCATTGCGCCTACCGATTATCGGTATGAAAGGGAAATCACGCTAAACAATATTAATTATTTATCGCTCCAAGGCGCCTATGATTCGGATGAGGTTAGCTTTTGGGGGATGCGTCCCTATCATCGATTAAAATTTACGGATGATTTTAATGGATTCAAGGCGGGAGTATATATGAACCACGCCAACCATGGGCAGTTTAATTCCACCTGGGGTCGTTCTGATTTTGGCGCGCCCATGAAATGGTTGTTGAACCTAAAACCTCTGGTTTCTGGTGAAGACCAGCGTCAGATGGCCAAGGTGTGTGTCAGTGCCTTTGTGGAAGCGGTATTGAAGGAAAACAAAGAATATCGAAACGTTTTTAAAAGTGTGGATGGTATAACGGATTGGTTGCCTAAGGAAACCTATTTGAGCCAATATGCAGATACTTCCAAAAAGATATTGATGGATTTTGAGGATGACATCGATGTAACTACGGGTAAGGATAGTATTCAAATAACTGCTGAAAATTTCAAAATATGGCGTGAAGAAGGGTTGAAGTCGCGTGATAATGGCAAACAACAAAACAATGCGCTGGTCTTGGGATGGAAATATGGAAGTAATGCGGAGAAAGATTCAATCCCGCAATATCATGTGCACATACCAAATGCTTTGAAGGATTTTGGTGCCTTGGATACCTTGGCTTTGTCCGTGGGTGTGGGGGATATATCGGAACTGGACCTAAAAGAAGATGAGGGTGATTTTAAAAATGCTGGATTTAATTTCAGCATAGTTCTTAAAGATAGTTTGGGGAATGAGGCTTCGGCAGATTTGGCCAGTACCACTATTTTACCCGTGCCCATCCGAAGTAAGTTCACCAAATTCAAGTTTTTGGATAGCGAAATGATTGGAAAGGATTGGGAAGTGCAATTGAAAAGCTGCTATGTACCAATTTCAGCATTTTTAAACAAAACCGATAGTTTGGACCTGAGCAAGTTACGTACCATAAGTTTGGTGTTTGACAAAGACTCGCTGGGAGTTGTGGTGATAGATGACATAGGGGTTTACGGTCAGAATGAAATGGAGGAGAAATCAAGTCAATTGGAGTAAAAATCAAAATTTACTGAGCAATGGCTGCATACAGGGCTTTGTTTTCAATGGCTAAACAGGCTTCAGGGTTATTTTCGGGGCAGTGTACTGTGATTGAGCTTTCGCCATTAGGAAAAATATAGGATTCCTCAATCCCATCTTTTCGAATAATATAGGCACTTAAATGGTACTGGTGTGCAGTGGCTGTGGTGTCCTTCAACCCACCAAGGATATAAGTGGACATGCCCGAAGAACTGTCATGAATCATATCTATTTGGTCATATACCATTGGATTGCCATAGAGGGATGAGGGGGCAAACCCGTCTCCACTTTCATAAAATGCTATGTTTTTGATGGGAAACTCCTTTTTTCGTGTGGACCAAGAGAAGACTCCAAATTTTTCATCCTCCGAAAAAAGAAATGAAAAATCATGCTTTTTGCGTGGGAAGTAGGCTTGGACTTCCTTCAAAAATTGTGGGTTGTTCACATTGTGTTCAATGGATTGTCTAATGTTTTCATTGATATTCACAACCGCCTCTTGAAAATCATTGTCCGTATTTTTTTTGCTTTGCAATGATTCAAACAATCCATCCAAATGGTCAACAAGGGCTTTGGCATTGGTAAGGCCGTCATTTTGATTGTTCTTTTTGTTGTTATGGAGTGTACAACTTAAAAAAACTTGAAGCAAGAACAAAATGGCAATATATTTTTGATGGAACTGTCTCATTTACTATAGAATGATTGTTGCACAAAACTGTGGATTAAAGTCCATTGGGAGTACCACAAATGCACGAATGACCGCTCTCAATTGATGTATTCCCTTTTTTGCTGGAGATGTGATTATTGAAAAAAGTTGGCTCCACTGTATATTTTTAACATTTTCAGTTGACGTATATCATGCAATGTGGCCCTAAACTTCTTTAATTTGTACAGTAGCGGAAAAACGGTATGGCAGAGTTCATAAAACTTTACGAGGAAAACCCGAATCCAAGGCAAATTGAAAAGATTGGCAATGTGCTTCGGAAAGGAGGGCTTGTAATCTATCCTACGGATACGGTCTATGGTCTTGGATGCGATATTACCAATTCCAAGGCTTTGCAACGCATTGCGAGAATAAAAGGAGTAAAGTTGGATAAGGCCAACTGGTCTTTTGTTTGTGCCGATTTGAGCAATTTGTCGGACTATGTGCGGCAGATAGACTCAGCTACCTTTAAAATTTTAAAACGAGCATTACCGGGGCCGTACACGTTTATCTTGCCTGGGAACAACAATCTACCCAAAGATTTTAAAAAGAAAAAAACCGTTGGGATTCGGGTTCCGGATAATAGTATTGCAAAAGCCTTGGTCATGGAATTGGGCAATCCCATTGTGTCCACGTCCATTCATGATGAGGATGATATTTTGGAATACACCACAGACCCTGAACTCATTTTTGAGAAATGGCAAAACCTGGTGGATGTTGTAATTGATGGAGGATATGGCGACAATGTAGCGTCTACTGTAATTGACCTTTCAGAAGGTATTCCAGAGGTGGTTAGGGACGGAAAGGGAAGCTTGGATATATTTTAGCATAAAAAAAGCGGCCTTTTGGGCCGCTTTTACTTTTTTTGTTCAGGATATATTACATACCTGTTCCACCAATAGCTGGATCTTTCATGCCTTCCTCGATCATATTGTAGAACTGATCGATTTTTGGAAGTACCACGATACGGGTTCTTCTGTTTTTGGCTCTATCCGCAGAAGTGTCATTGCTAACAAGTGGTACGTAGTAGCTACGTCCTGCAGCAGTCATTCTAGCTGGGTCTACACCAAAATCGTTTTGAAGGATTCTAACAACGGATGTTGCTCTTTTGGCACTCAAATCCCAGTTGTCCAATAGAACTCCGCTACGGTAAGGTACGTTGTCGGTGTGACCTTCAACCAAAAACTCAAAATCAGGTTTGTTGTTTACCACTTTGGCTACTTTGCCCAATACCTCTTTGGCAGCATTGGTTACGTTGTAGCTTCCGCTTCTAAACAACAACTTATCAGAGATAGAAACGAATACAACGCCTTTTTCAACGCTAATTTCAATGTCTTCATCATCCAAATTGCCCAACACACCTTTTAAGCTTTGAACCAATGAAAGGTTTACGGAATCTCTTCGGGTTACAGCGTCTTGCAATTTTCTGATGGTAAGATCTTTTTCCTTGAGACTTTCCAATGATTTTTCAAGGTTTTCGGCACCTTTAGTGGTAAGCGTGGTCAAGTTACCCATGTTATTGATGAGCTCTTGGTTGTTCGCTTTCAAAAATGCGTTTTGATCTTCGAGTGTTTTTAATCTTGAATCTGCAGTAGCTTTCTCTTCCAAGCAGTCATTAAGCTTAACAGTAGCAGAATTCAATAAATCTTGGGTTTCTTTATGTTTTGCTTCAAGATCAGCGTATTTTTTTTGGGATACGCATGATGATAATAAAACGGCCATGGCCAATGTTCCTAGAAAAACTTTTTTCATAGTTCAGAGTATAATTTAAGGATTGTTAGATATATCAATGTTAAAATTTGTCAACCAAAATTAGATAAAAAGCAAAGTCTCTATATTTTCGGTATAGTTAATCTTTTACTAAAATGTTAAAATTCTTCACTTGATTTACGAAATGGGACCAGACTATGGATGTCGTGGTATAGTACTTTAATATAAAATTAGCTTTTTCCCGCTTCTTGTAAAGTTTCCTAAAGTTACCATAAAAACTCATATGTGCACGCAGAATGGCCCAACAATGTTCAAACTTTAATTGAAAAACAAAACGTAAAGCCGCAATGCCATCCAATAACAATCGAAAGAAGATAATGGGAAATGCTTTTCTTTTTGGTAGATTTTTGGTGATGGAATACAGTGAGTTCCTGAAATTGAGAAAAGTCTTTTTGGGATTCATGTTGCTCAAGGTTGAGCCTCCCAAGTGATACACATAACTTTTCCCCACGTAAAGGACCTTGTGTCCAGCATTTTTGGCCCTCCAACATAGATCAATTTCCTCTTGGTGCGCAAAATAATCCTCGTCAAACCCTCCAAGGGAATTAAAAACCTCACTCTTAATGAACATACACGCGCCAGTAGCCCAGAAAATTTCAGTGGTGTCATCGTATTGACCTTCATCTTTCTCCAAAGCTTGAAATATTCTACCCCTACAAAACGGATAGCCCAACATGTCAATAAAACCACCTGCAGCACCAGCATATTCAAAATACTCCTTGTTCTTTAGGTCGAGTATTTTAGGTTGAATGATGGCTGTTTCAGGAAAGCTGCTAAAAGCATTTCGAATGGGTTCCAACCAGTTGGGGGGGACTTCCACATCGGAGTTCAGCAAGCAAAAAATATCTGCTTCAATATGTTTTAACCCGTCATTGTAGCCTTTGGCGAAACCACCATTTTCTGAATTTTGGACAATTCCAATTGAAGGATATTCTTTTTTTAAAAATGAGACGGAACCATCTGAACTGGCATTGTCCACTACATAAATATCCGCTCCTGCGGAGTGGGTCATGACCGAGGGAAGGAATTTTTTGAGCAAGGCTTCCCCGTTCCAGTTGAGTATGACTACGGCGATTTTCAAAACGAGGGCAAATTAACGGCTAAAATCAGGAATATCCTTCAAAAACGTGTATTTTTCATTCACATGGTCCATTTGGCAATAATAATGTTCCATGCCATTGGTCACCATTAAATAGTTGGATTGCAACTCATAATTGTAGCGGGCAATCTGATCAAACGTGGTTTGGTTTATCTTCACTTCAGGGGCTTTACATTCAACCAAAAGAAAAATGGTGCCATCAGGATTGAAAACCACAATGTCATATCGTTTTTTCATGTTGTTCACCAATAATTGCTTTTCCACGTTGATGAGACTCTTTGGGTAATCCCTTGTAAACATTAGAAAATGCAGCACATGTTGTCGAACCCATTCCTCGGGCTGTAGCAAAACAAATTTTTTGCGGATACTGTCGAAAATATAGTGCCTATTTTGGCTATTTTTGATTCGGAACGAATACGGGGGAAAGTTCAAGGGTTGCATTGGACAAAATTGACGAATTTTTTTTGGAATGGACAAGGTAAAGGAAATAGTTGCGGAAATTGATGCGGGAAAACCAAAGCCCATTTACTTTTTAATGGGGGAGGAGCCGTATTATATTGATAAGATTTCACAATATATCTCGGACCATGTGCTATCTGAGGATGAAAAAGGCTTCAACCAAATGGTGCTTTATGGTCGTGACACTTCTGTAGATGAAGTCATTGCAAATGCCAAGCGGTTCCCAATGATGGCCGAACATCAGGTGGTGATTGTCAAGGAAGCACAGGATCTATCCCGAACCATTGAAAATCTAACGGCTTATGTGGAGCATCCACAACCCACAACGGTTTTGGTGATGTGTTATAAATACAAGAAACTCGATAAGCGTAAAAAACTATACAAGGCCGTTCAGAAGAACGGAAAGCTTTTTGAGAGCAAAAAGCTGTATGAAAACCAGGTGGCAGATTGGATTCGGAGAACACTGGCCGGTAAAAACTATAAAATTTCCCCCAAGGCCTGTATGCTATTGGTTGAGTTTTTGGGAACTGATTTGGGAAAAATAAACAATGAACTCACCAAATTGACCTTGGTGGTGCCTTCGTCTACAGAGATTACACCAGAATTGATAGAGCAGCATATTGGCATCAGCAAGGATTTCAACAATTTTGAGTTGAAAAAAGCCATTGGAGAACGGAATGTGGGGAAGGCTTCCCGCATTATTGATTATTTTGCCCAAAACCCAAAGGATAATCCATTTGTGGTGACGGTTACCCTACTAAATACCTTTTTCACACAGTTGCTGCAATACCATGGGTTAAAAGATCATTCTCCCGGAAATGTGGCCAAAGTGCTAGGGGTTAACCCTTATTTTGTAAAAGAATACACCGTGGCGGCCAGAAACTATCCTATGAAACGGGTTAGTGGCATCATTTCGAGTTTAAGGGAGCTGGATTTGAAGAGTAAAGGGGTTGGAGCCAATAATATGGCCCAGTCCGAATTGCTGAAAGAGCTACTAACCGAAATAATCTAAGCTTACCTTTTGTCCACACTGTACTTGCCTGGACCCAATAAGAAAACAACCAAGAATACCACGAAAAACAGTAATGCTTTTTCCTTGGTGCCAAATGGGTCTGCACCATGAATTACAAAAGCAGCAATGAACATAGTGAAAGCGGTTGGTATTGCCGCCCATCTTGTCTTAAATCCAATAATCATTAAAACAGGGCATAGAAATTCCGCAATAACGGTTAAAAATAGCGTGGGGGCCTGACCGATGCCAAAAGGGTTGGCAAACTCGGTATTGCCATTGATTAGGTTGAGAAGTTTTGGGTATCCATGGGTGATCATAAATACAGAAGGCACTATCCGAAGTATGGCCAAACCCAAATGAACTAAAGCATTGTTTTTCATGTAGGGGAATTTTTAATTCACGTGAAAGTATGAATTATGTAGAAATCATCGTAATAATAATTGACCAAATGTAAGTCTCAATTGATATTTTCGTTGAAAATCAATTATCTGAGTCTGGGATAGGAGTTGGGGTCTGCCTCATGCATGATCTCATACACTTTTTCAAAAATATCTTCGGCATTGGGCTTGGAAAAATAATCCCCATCCGAAGCGTAAGCCGGTCTGTGTGCTTTTGCAGTAAGGGTTTGTGGAGCACTGTCCAGGTAACGGTATCCTTTTTGGTTTTCAAGGATTTCCTGTAGCAAATAGGCGGAGCATCCTCCGGGAACATCCTCGTCCACAATCAAGAGCCGGTTGGTCTTTTTTAGACTTTTTACTACGTCATGGTCCAAATCAAAAGGCAAAAGGGACTGCGCATCAATCACTTCTGCATCAATACCTACTTCCAAAAGGTCTTGGGCTACCTTTTCTACAATTCGTAGTGTGGAACCATAGGAAAGCATGGTGATGTCCGAGCCCTCTTTTAATGTTTCCACCTTTCCAATAGGTGTGTAAAACGCTCCAAGATTGGCAGGTTTTTTCTCTTTAAGTCGATACCCGTTGAGGCTTTCTATGATTATGGCCGGTTCATCGCTTTTCATTAAAGTATTGTAGAAACCAGCCGCTTGAGTCATATTTCTGGGGGTCAAGATATACATGCCTCTCAATAGACTGATCAATCCAGCCATGGGCGACCCAGAATGCCAAATCCCCTCCAACCGATGGCCACGTGTACGAACAATAAGGGGCGCTTTTTGCTTCCCGACGGTTCGGTACATGAGGGAAGCCAAATCGTCACTTAAGGTTTGAATGGTATAGAGGATATAATCCAAATATTGAATCTCAGCGATAGGGCGTAAACCTCTTAACGCAAGTCCAATGCCTTGTCCGATAATCGTGGTTTCGCGGATGCCAGTATCAGCCACACGCAGTTCGCCGTATTTTTTCTGAAGCCCTTCCAGGCCTTGGTTTACATCACCAATATTTCCTGTATCCTCGCCAAAGACCAAAGCTTCTGGATATTTGGAGAAAAGTGCATCAAAATTATCCCGAAGGATGATTCGTCCATCCACTTCTTCCAAATCCTCTGAATAGGTTGGTGAAACCGTCGCTACCTTTGTAGCTTTGTTGGGTAATTCACTATATAAATGAGAGCTATATTTTGGTTGTGTTGTGTTTAAAAAATTGTTGACCCACTGCTGAAGCTGTTGCTTTTCTGGGCTGGATTCTCCCAAGAGATAGCGCAATGCACTTCGGGATTTGGAGGCCAAATCCTTTTTTAGAGGTTCTTCAATGGCAATGAGGTCGTTCTTTATTTTTGTGATGAATGAGCGATTAGGACTTTTGCTGGCAACGTTGTCCAACAATTGCACAAGCTGCTTTTTAGCTTTAAGATGGGGCTTTAAGAACTCTGTCCAAGCCTCTTTTTTTGCTGAACGCACTTTGTGTTTGATTTCACGTTCCAATTTTTTAAGCTCTTCTTCTGTGCTGATGCCGTTTTCAAGAATCCATTCCCTGAACCGTTTGTTGCAGTCGTTTTCCCGTTCCCATTCCAACCGCTCCGGTGATTTATATCGTTCGTGGGAACCAGAAGTTGAATGACCTTGTGGTTGAGTGAGCTCAGTAACGTGAATGAGTACGGGCACGTGGTTTTCCCGGGCAATATCGGAAGCATTTTCAAAAGCATGGATGAGTCCGGTATAATCCCAGCCATTGATTTTTAATAGCTCAAAGCCTTCTTTATCATCATCGCGCTGAAAACCTTTCAGAACTTCCGAAATGTCTCCTTTGGTGGTATGGTATTTGGAAGGTACCGAAATCCCATAATCATCATCCCAAATGCAAATGACCATGGGAACTTGCATTACGCCGGCAGCGTTCAGGGCTTCAAAAAAATGTCCCTCGCTGGTGCTGGCATTTCCAATGGTGCCCCAAGCCACTTCATTTCCGTTGTTGGAAAAGTTGGTTTGATCTATACCTTTAACGTTTCTATATATTTTTGAGGCCTGTGCCAACCCAACCAATCGTGGCATTTGACCGGCAGTACAAGAAATATCGGCACTGCTGTTCTTTTGTTTGGTAAGGTCCTTCCATGAACCGTCTTCATTCAAGCTATGGGTTACAAAATGCCCTCCCATTTGCCTTCCGGCACTCATGGGCTCCTTTTCAATATCAGTAGTAGCGTAGAGACCGTGAAAAAATTCTTTGGGATTTAGGTAGCCGAGGGCCATCATAAAGGTTTGGTCGCGATAGTAACCACTTCTAAAATCACCATCCTGAAAAGCTCTGGCCATGGCCAACTGTGGAAGCTCTTTTCCATCACCAAAAATCCCAAATTTTGCTTTCCCTGAAAGCACTTCGCGTCTGCCCATCAAACTACATTCCCGGCTAGTGACCGCAATCTCATAATCTTGAAGAATCTGTGATTGAAAATCTGAAAAGGAAATGTCGTGACTGGTACTTGGGTCAGGTTTCATGTAGGCAATTCTGGATTTCTGCGAAATTACTAAAATACATTCAAAAAAGCAATATGAATCCTTGTTAATAAATTATCAATATGATAAAAAAACAAGTGATAAAAACACATTTATTTAAATAAGTACTGATTTAAGGCTTGTTTATTGAGGATATGACAATGCTTAAAACCATTTACGAGTAAATAACCCTACCAGAGTTTTGGGGCTTAAGGTAACCACAAAGCGGATGCGTTGCCCGTAGTCGTCTTGGGCAATTTCCCACCCATTATTGGAATAAACCGGGAAATAAAGCTCAAAATAGTCGGTCACCAAATTAAAGCGGATACCAGAATCATATACGAAGCGTGCATTGGTTCCTCTGTTCTTTATAAATCCGAGATCACCATAGGCTTCCACCCATCTCCAAATATTGGTGCTGGCATTAGTGGTCACAATCCAGTCATTGGCATATGGATTTTCCAATTTGGATTTAAAACCTCCTTCAGCAATGATAATTTGCTGGCTGTAAATCCCTGAACTCTCGGACCGTCCCAAGTAGGCTAAATCGAACATGTAATCGGTAGGTCTGTCCAATGCAAAGCTGAAGAAGTCGGAATCGGTCTCATTCCGCAGGAATTTCCCAGCGAAGAACCTAAAATTTAATTGCCGGTTGCTTTGATACAGCTTTCTGTATTCCAGCTCAAAAACAAGCTTGGTGAAATCACTGGAGTGCTGTGCGTCCAAAAACCAGGAGCTATAGTTTAAAATGTTGTTGTCCACATCGGTAAAACGCACATTCATCACTCCATAATCAGGATCAGTGTCTATTTCATCTACAATGGTCTCATCTATGCTTCTAAATACATTTCTATAGCGAAAGAGGAGTGTTTGTCTTCGATTGGATAGCAGGTCATTGGGTCTCCAACCAAAACTAACGGCTGGGGTAAGGGTTGAAAAACGGGAATTCACCTGAAAATGCGAGGTAGATCCTGAAATGGAATAATTGGACACATAAAGCCCCGTTTTATGGTGATACTTTCTGTATCTGAAACTAGCCCCTCCTACCAGTGTACGTTCCAAAAAGGAGTAGGTAGGTGAAATATCATACTGGAACGGTCTTTCCAAAAAGGTCTTATTATAGATTCGAATGCCCGGAGTAAGCCCATCATAAATGTTGAAATTGACAATGGGCACATAGAAAACCTGATTGTAATAAGGGTCTTCCGTGTCCTTAAAAAATTGAAACTTTAGTTTTTTATTGCTCGAAAAGAAACCATTAAGGGTCTTCCAGTTGTTACGTTGATTAAATTCAGGAATTTTTTGGTCATAATTGAGTACCATGCGGTCCTCACCATTTCTGGGAATGGTCACAGTTCTGGAAGTATCAATATCGGTAAACCAATAGTGTGAAACCACAGAATCATTCTGAATGCCAAACAGTGAAATGGGAACATTGGTGCCCCGCTTGTTCTTAATGTTCAGGGTGATGGAATCTTCGGTTTTTTCAATTTTCCCGATTTTAAAGTCAATTTTTTTGTCCGTGGCCACATATTCTTCAAAAAACCAATCAACCTCCTTATTTGAAAACTGCTCTATGGTTTTTCTGAAATCTAAAGCAGAAACCTTTGGCTTTAGATGAAAATTCTTGTAAAAATCAATAATACTGCTATCTATCTTTTTCTCACCAAGATATTCCGATAGGTACGACATGCCAAGTCCTGCTTTATAGCCATTGGCGATTTTTTCGTTGAATTTTATCAAGGAGTCGTTACGGGTGGTTAGAGCCTGGTCTATGTTCTTACGGGTAGACAACATACTCAACATGGCGTATTGTTCATTAAAATCCATTTGCGCCAAATGAAATCCCCTAATGCCCCAAGTTTTTGAAAGTTTTCCGGCCAATTTCTGGTCGGGATAATGATCTTCCACATATTTGATCATAAGATAATAGATGATGGCATCGTTCACCCAACGCTCTGTTCTTGGATTCAGGAACAGGGTTTCCTGCAAATGGCTACGAATGGCAGTTTTTAAGAATTTCATCTCAAATTGGAACTGCTCTTCATAAGGACGAATAAAAGAAGGCAACTGGTTTACACCATATAGTGGAGACCGACTATAGTCAAATTCACTGACCAATAAATTGGCATGGGGATACTCACCCAGATTTTCCTCTAAATAATGCACAATTTTGCTGATGGAAATACCTTGATATATCTCTCCATATTTATTGGAGTCCAGATCCGTGGTAATCGTTACGTTGCCAATGCGGTGCTTGCTGAATCTATCAAAGGTGGATAGAATGATCTCACAACTTTTTCTGTTTTTTCCGCTTAGTTGAATATGCTGTCCGCCGGGAAATTTGCTGGCACTGGATTCATTAAAATTGGTTGACAGGTGTAACCTTTCTGGATAGGAAAGGTTTATTGTGGTTTCTGTAATGCCCGTGTACAGGTCATCCAAGTTTATATTGTCGTAGAGTTTCCATTCCCCATTGTATACGGCAGGGGTGAGGTACCAGTTTTTAAGGTTGTACCCCAATTCTGGCGAATAACCATAAGAGGTAAATTTTGTATCGGGAAGTTGCACGTCATAAGTGAGGAACAGTTGAACAGAGTCGTTGGGCTGAAGCACCTCGTTCAAGGTCACCATAATAATATCCCTATTGTCCAAACGTTTCCAGTCCAACCCAGCGTAATCTTGGACTACTATACTTTTGATGTTGGTGAACCCTCTTTCACGATCCTTGGCCAAATGTAGGCTGCGGTTGAATTCTTCCGCAAAGCGTTTGGCCAATGCCGTGTTCTTGTTGGAATAAGCATGATTCCAGTCGTTAAAGTACAATACAGAAAGTCCTTCACTGGATTGATTTACATAGGTGAGCTTTTGCGTAATCTTAACCTCCCTGCCATTCAATTCTGCCGTAAGTTCATTTTTATGCTGACCCCACAATGAGGTGCAAAGCACGAACAACAACAATGATATTCTAAATGGGGCGCAACGAATGTTCAAAGAGGGTATATTTAGAAATTGGGACTAAGGTCGCGTTCTTTGTAGAATGAATCCAAGATTTCCACAACCTCATCTTCTGTGTCCACCAATTTGATCAGATCTAAATCCCTGGGGCTGATATTGCCTGCTTCCAAGAGTGTATTCTTGATCCAATCGATTAGGCCTTTCCAAAACTTAGAGCCTACCAAAATAATGGGGAATGTATGTATTTTATGGGTTTGGATAAGGGTAAGGGCTTCAAAAAACTCATCCAATGTGCCAAATCCACCGGGCATGACCACAAATCCTTGGGAATATTTCACAAACATTACTTTTCGAACAAAGAAATAGTCAAAATCCAAGCTTTTATCTTCATCAATAAAAGGATTATCGTGCTGTTCAAACGGAAGGTCAATGTTGAGTCCCACGGAAGTTCCTCCCGCCAAATGAGCACCCTTGTTTCCCGCTTCCATAATTCCGGGGCCACCTCCAGTGATGATTCCATAGCCCGCTTCGGCCACTTTTTGGGCCACTTTTACGGATAGGTCATAGTAATGTTCCCCTTCCTTTACCCGAGCGGAACCAAATATGGAAACACAGGGGCCAATGGCACTCATTTTTTCAAATCCGTAGACAAATTCGCCCATAATCTTGAATATGGCCCATGAATCGTTTGTCTTTATCTCATTCCACCCTTTGGTGTGCTGTTCTTTTCGCATTTGCATATTTAATGATTTAAACGGCCTTAGCAATGTTTTGCTTGGAATTCTCCAGTTCTTTCCTCAAAAACTTGGCCGTATAGCTTTTTTTATCTTTTGAAACGTCTTCAGGCGTACCGGTGGCAACAACCATTCCGCCTCCACGGCCACCTTCGTAGCCAATATCGATGATATGATCCATCATTTTGATCACATCCATATTGTGCTCTATCACCAAAATGGTGTTTCCTTTGTCCACCAGTTGATTTAACACCTCCATAAGCACCCGAATGTCTTCAAAATGCAATCCGGTTGTAGGTTCGTCTAGGATGTAAAATGTGTTTCCAGTGTCGCGCTTGGAAAGTTCTGTGGCCAACTTTACCCGTTGCGCTTCACCACCGGATAGGGTAGTGGACTGTTGCCCCAAAGATATATAACCCAATCCCACATCTTTTATTGTCTTTAACTTGCGATGTATTTTGGTAATGTTCTCAAAAAAATCTACCGCTTCGTTGATGGTCATTTCCAATACATCGGCAATTGATTTTCCTTTATATCGAATCTCCAAGGTCTCGCGATTGAAGCGTTTCCCGTTACAGGTCTCGCATTCCACATACACATCGGGCAAAAAGTTCATTTCAATGACTTTTAATCCACCACCCTGACAGGTTTCACATCTTCCTCCGGCCACATTAAAACTGAACCGTCCCGGTTTGTACCCTCGGATTGCTGCTTCAGTGGTTTTAGCGAATAAAGCCCTGATTTCACTAAAAACTCCTGTGTATGTAGCTGGATTGGAGCGTGGGGTGCGCCCAATGGGCGATTGGTTAATGTCGATGACCTTGTCGATGTGCTGCAGCCCGGTAATTTTCTTATAGGGCATTGGTTTTTTAACGCCGTTAAAGTAATGGGCGTTCATGATGGGGTAGAGGGTCTCATTGACCAAGGTTGATTTTCCACTTCCAGAGACTCCAGTTACTCCAATTAATTTTCCCAGAGGGAATTCAGCGGTCACATTTTTAAGGTTGTTTCCCGTGCAGCCCGAAAGCACAATTTTCTTGCCCGTTCCTTTTCGTCGTTCTGCTGGAACTGGAATTTCCAATTCGCCGGTGATGTATTGGGCGGTTAGGGTGTGGTGGTCCTTTAATTCTTGCGGTGTCCCTTCGGAAATGATTTCCCCGCCATGTTTACCTGCTTTTGGGCCAATATCGATGACATGGTCGGCACTTTCGATCATATCGCGGTCATGTTCCACCACAATAACAGAATTTCCAATATCCCGAAGCGATTCCAACGAATGGATCAGTCGTTCGTTGTCCCGTTGATGCAGACCGATGCTAGGCTCGTCCAAAATGTAGAGTACGCCCACCAACTGCGATCCAATTTGCGTAGCCAAACGGATACGCTGGGCCTCGCCACCGGAGAGCGATTTGGAACCTCGGTTCAAGGATAGGTAGTCTAACCCCACATCCAACAAAAATTGAATTCGGGTTTTGAGTTCCTTGATGATTTCTTCGGCTATCTTTTTTTGATTTCCTTCGAGGGAATTGTCCAGCTCTTTAAAAAACTGGGCCAGTTCGGCAATGTCCATCTGGGCCAATTCTGCAATGTTCTTTTCGCCAATTTTAAAATAGAGCGATTCCTTTCGCAAGCGAGCTCCATTACATTCCGGACATTTTACTTTGTCCATATAGTCCTTGGCCCACCGCTTTATGGAAGTGGAATTGGCTTCTTCAAACTGGGTCTTTATGAAATTGGAAATACCCTCGTAATCAATTTTGTATTGCCGTTTCACCCCCAAAGTTTTGGAATCGACCTCAAAACTTTCCTTTCCGCCATTCAGAATAACTTCCATGGCCTCTGCTGGAATTTTTTCAATAGCATCCGACAAATCAAACCCATACCGTTGGGCAATGGTTTCCAATTGCTTGAACGCCCATGACTTTTTGTATTCACCTAAAGGGGCCAATCCGCCAGCTTTGATGGACAATTTTTTGTTCGGTATAATCTTACGCTCATTCACTTCATGAACATGACCCAATCCACTACATTCCGGGCACATGCCTTTGGGCGAGTTGAAGGAAAAAGTATTAGGCTCGGGAGTGGGGTAGGAGATGCCTGATGAGGGACACATCAGGTCCCGACTGAAGTAGCGTGGCACACTTTCACCTTCTTCCAAGACCATCAACACATTTTCGCCACTGTACATGGCGGTGTTGATGGTTTCGCTAAGGCGTTTGTGAAAATCTTCAGTGTCACCAACTTTCAAACGATCAATCACAATCTCAATATCGTGGGTTTTGTAGCGGTCCACCTTCATGCCTTTAGTGATGTCCAAAATTTCACCGTCAACGCGTACCTTTACAAAACCTTGCTTGCCAATCTGCTCGAACAACTCACGGTAATGCCCTTTTCTGGACTTGACCACCGGAGCCAACACATTGATTTTTTTGTCTAAATAAGATTCAATAATCAGATTTTTGATTTGCTCATCGCTGTAGCTGACCATTTTTTCACCGGTGTTGTAGCTATGGGCATCTCCGGCCCGGGCGAAGAGTAAACGGAGAAAATCGTACACCTCGGTGATGGTCCCAACAGTAGAACGAGGCGATTTTGAGGTGGTTTTTTGTTCTATGGCGATGACAGGGGATAGCCCATCGATTTTATCCACATCCGGGCGTTCCAATCCACCCAAGAATTGTCGGGCGTAGGCCGAAAAGGTTTCAATGTATCTACGCTGTCCTTCAGCATAAATGGTGTCAAAGGCCAAAGAGGATTTACCACTGCCTGAAAGTCCTGTAATTACAACAAGCTTTTCACGAGGAATGGTGACATCTATATTCTTAAGGTTATGGACCCTAGCGCCCCTAACCTCAATATGTTCTTCGTAATTGATCATAAATCATAGCAAACCTCAAAAATAGCGATTTGGCATGTAAAAAAGAAAGAGGTTTGGTTTTCGTTATTGTTAATTGATGGTTTATTTTTACGGAATTGTTTGTCACCTCGAGCGCAGTCGAGAGGTGCTTTGTTAATTTATATCATGAACAGGTCTCGACTGCGCTCGACCTGACAAGTTTAAAATATATATGAAACTACTAGGCATAGGCTCCCGGATAGATCATCCCGAATATGGAAAAGGGGTGGTGACTAATGTATCATCCAAACATTATTGGGTAACTTTTTTGGAAAATGGACTAGAAACTATTGACCTCGATGCTGAATTTGAAGTCATTGAAGGGGTAGAGGACGAGGTGGACTCAGTAAGCTTTTTCGATGTGGAACGTTCCTTGGTCAAAATTTTGGAAAAGTGGAGCGACACCCATGAAAAAGTGGCCATCGCCGATAAATGGAAGGGCGGAAAACTGATTTTAGACCCTGGTGATGCCACGCAAAACAAGGAAATGCCGATTGACACCTTTTTTCATAAGATCGTGATGGTTCGTGACCGTATCCGGGTGATGGAGCAAAAAATAAATAGCAGCAATAATCTGGACGACCAAGAAAAGATAGATCTGCAGCAGTACATTACGCGCATTTATGGCAGCTTGACCAGTTTTAATGTGCTGTTTAAAAATAAGAGCGATTATTTTGTAGGGGAGCGGGGTAAGTAGCTAAGCTATTAATCTATAATTGGGCATTTGGTCATATGTGCGACCATTGAGCAAGCGCCCATTCTTTTTCTTATTAGTACCACCCCATTGCTTAAAGAAGAAGGCAACACCTGCTTCTTTACATTGACTTTGTATGTCATTTACCCACTCGGCTTTTATGGGGCGTGGTTTCCTACCACTTTCTCCTCCAACGATAACCCATTTTATTTCATCCAGATTCAAGTCAGGTAAGGGACCTATCAAAGGTTCTAGAGATAAAAACTTAATTCGGGCATTGGTTTTTCTTAAATAATTTATTCTATGCTGAACTTGTTGGTTTTCCACAGAAACACCCATCCAAATGTTTGGTGTCCAATTGAGCTTTTCATGGAGTTCTAGTAGTCTCTCATGTCTTTTGGTTAACACTTGAAAAATATGTTGTTGGTTATCGTTCATGACTTCAAAGACCCTTTGGATAAACGAGAGTGGAACCTCTGGGTGAAACAAATCACTCATAGAATTTACAAAGACCATTTTTGGTTTTTTCCAAGAATACGGAGTACTCAATTCTGACTCATGCACCCTAACTTCAAAATTATCCTTATATTTTTCTATTCCCATGGCCTGTAAACGTTTGGACATTACCTCGGCATAGCAGAATTTACAACCTTGACTAATTTTGGTACAGCCAGTTGTTGGGTTCCATGTCATTTCTGTCCATTCGATGCTTGATTGCGCCATGACCTATTTGTTGTTATACTTGTTTGTTATTTCATTAGCGATTTTCACCGCATTTTTATTGTTTGAAACCATAAAGAAATGAAACATTATGGAATTAGAGCTATTCTTTAATACATATGGTTCTGTTACATATTTAAACAGCTCACTTAATCTATTCATATAGAGTTCCGCTGATTTTTCAACAGCCCTTTCTGTTTTCGTAGTAACTTTTTCTTCTCCAAATAGCGTAAACACATCCGTTTGATTGTAAAAATTGTTCAAAATATCTAAACGACTCATGCCAAGAAAAGTTTCTAATTTTTTAATCCACGACTCAGAAATTTTACCATCTTTTTTTAATAATCGATTAACGCCCATTCCTGTCGGCACCAAAATCCACGCATCCACATTAGACTCTTTTAAAGAGGTCAGAGAGTTCCAGTTTAATTGCATGCCACACGGATCTATGTAAGCCAAAATCTTCCAATTCTTTCCTTTTGGTGATTTTAAAAATCGCCCCATAGAAGAAATTTTGGCATTACAATCTTCATTTACAACATATACTTTTTTATTTATGGATGAGATTGAACCTTTTAACTCTTGAGCATTGTGGGTGTCTTTTTCAACAAAATAATATTCATCGAAAGAACGGGGTTCATCTATGGCCAAAATACGCTTAGCTGCTCCAAGAATTACTTTCTTATTTTCATTACTCCCCTTCGTAATATAACCACTACCAGCAAAGCCATCAAAATAGAGAAGATTCCAACCAAATCTATTTGCATATTTATTCATAATAATCAAGTATGCACTAGCATACTCGACTAAAATTTCAATTTTTGCATCTGTCCATTTGCCCCCAAATTCATTCATAATTAAATATTTACAATTGTATTAATCGGGGGAATGCTGTCTGCAATAATACTTAAAAATGCTTTTTTCTTACAAAATGATTTATGATTACTTAAATTATTGAACAATAGTGATGCTTTAAACCGCCTCCTTTTTCTCACTCACCCTTCGACTTCGCTCAGGGTATAATTTTGTTTATTTGGTCAATAACTTTCCCTAATTTAAAGTATAGTACCTAACTCACCTTTTTTTCTGAAAGATACTTCCAATGCCGCTTGGGCACATGTTGCGTATGCAATTTGGGATTGATACGGGATTTAATGTTGGTGCTTTTAACGTAATCGTATTCCTCGGGTTTAAAAACATCGTTTTTAACAGTTTTGTTGTGGTGGATGTCATTTAAGTTTAGAGATACCATTTCAACATGGTCCAGATTGTAAAAGATGCCATATTTCCGTTTAACATCATAAATCAACCATTGTTGGTCGGCGTAGCGGTCCCGAAAATGTTTGGAAATTAAAGGCAATACATCAAAATCAGGTTCGATATTGGCAAAATAAATGTCATCCTTGGTCAATTGAAACCGAACAAAAGCTTCCATTCGGTGTTTTTCACGCCCAACCTTTTTGGCCAATTGGCTAATGTGTAGCACAATCCCATCTGAATAATCCAATTGCTTTCCACTTTTAGTGGCCATCAACTTTTGAATGTAGGTGTATAGCATCAATTCCACCCCTTCAGTTTCGCTCAAAAAGGCAAAATAGACATTGGCAATGGCATTATGACTCTTGTTACGGATACCGTTCCAGACGCGCTTGGCTTTTTCAACGTGGGTGAAGATGGTTTCGGTTTCAGAAAACAGACCGTTTTGGCATTCGCTGTTCTTTTGGATATCGGCCACATTGATTTTTTCATCAAAAGCGACAAAGATGGCGGTTAGGAAACCATTAAAACTACCGTCATAAATTAAGGTTGTTGAAGGATTCATAGTACTTTGTTTTATAATGGAACATGCTAAAGTTGGAAATATTCCAATCAAAGATATGGAAATATTCCTAATAATGGAAATAATCCAAAATTATTATTGGAAATAATCCAAATTGTATATATTTGAAATGTGGAAAATGAAATTACTTTAAAGCGTTTTATAGAGATTCGAAGGGAATTGGGCTATACCCAAACCGAGTTTGCCCAATTATTGGGGGTGAAGAACACCACTGCCGATATTGAACGCGGTCGGACCAAATTATCGGGAAAAGTGGTGGAAGAATTGTTGAAACAGTTCAAAATAAATCCGCTTTGGCTTTTTGGCGATAGTGACCAGAAACATTTGGATACTTCAAAAACCAGTGTTATTCCAAAAGTGGTGACTGTGGATAGCACCAATCAAGACAATATGGTCTTAGTGAATGCAAAAGCGGCCGCAGGGTATCCACAGAACATTGCTGATACAAGCTGGTACCAACAACTCCCCGCTTTTGATATGCCTATTCCAGAGTTGCGAAACGCTACTTATCGTGGTTTTCAGGTGGAAGGGGATAGTATGTTGCCCAATTTAAAGCCCAACGATTGGGTGTTGGCCCGCGCCATTGAGCACATTGATCATGTGAGCCCCAACAAAATGTATGTGGTGGTGCTTCAAGACTCCGTTATGGTGAAAAAAATTGAGCGAAGGCCTAATTCCAACAACATTACCTTGGTTTCCTTGAACGAAACCTATCCTCCTTATGACATTAAACCCTTTCAGATTCAAGAAATTTGGGAGGTAAGCAGCAAACTTACCTTTAATGTAGATGCCACCACCGAAACTGGTTTGTTAAAACAATTGCAGCAATCCATGGAAGAGTTAAAAAAGCAAATGGGTCAAATGAAATAGTTAGAACCCGTCACCGACTGTTTTCGTCTTAATTCGCATCAAGAAATTGTTGGCGGTCATATAAAGTACCGAACCATCATCGCCCCAAGCACAATTGGCAGTGGGTTGTCCAGTTGCTATGGTTCCTAAGTGCTTTCCTTCCGGTGTAATGACCAAAACTCCTCCAGGACCTGTGGAGAAAATCGTTCCGTCTTTAGCTACTTTTATGCCATCGTGTAACCCCATTAAACCAGGTTTCATTATGGTTTTTGCATCAAAAAACACGGTCCCTTCATCCAAGGTGCCATCGTCTTTAATATTGTAGGCCATAATGTATGGAGCCTTGAAGTCAGACTGCGTAACGTAAAGTGTTTTTTCATCGGGAGACAGTGCCACGCCATTGGGTCGATTAAGATTACTCACTACCATATCTACACTACCATCAGTTCCTATTTTGTACACCCCAAACGCATCAATTTCCCGGGATTCTGAATCTTGTTGTTTGGGTAATCCGTAAGGTGGGTCGGTAAAATAATAAGTACCATTAGACGCTTGCACCACATCATTGGGACTATTAAAACGTTTACCTTCCCATGTGTCGGCCAATGTAAATTTTCCACCACCAACCAAAGGCATTTTGGTAATTCTACGGTCGCCATGTTCACAGGCTACCAGTTCCCCATCATTATTTATAATGAGTCCGTTACTGCCCGGTTCTCGACTGTACGGCAAAATTCCGGTATAGCCTGAGGGCTTTAAGAATTCGGTAAGGCCTTCGCCATCTTTCCATTTAAAAATGGTGTTTTGCGGCACATCGGAAAAAAGGAGAAATCCCCCTTCTTTTACCCAAACCGGTCCTTCGGACCAGGTGAATCCTTCGGCCAAGACCTCTATCTCAGCGTCTTTAGCTACATAATCATAAAATTTTTCGTCCTCAACCACGAGTTTTCCTGTTTTTTCTTGGGCCGTGCATCCCAAAGTGATTCCCATTATAAGGAGTGCTATTTTTTTCATTTTCTTGTTTGATTGTGCTCTAAAAGTAGTAAAAATGCTTTAGCCAGAGGGATAATTAAAGTTAGGTATTTATGGTTTTCATTTTTTTGTGTTAAGAAACTTTTCAATGAGTGGGACAATAAGTTCAGTTTCTTTGAAGTGGGGCGTTAGGGTGGTGACTTCCCCAATATATTCCCCATGTACCCCAGGAATTATGGCCAGTTGCGAGTTGGGAATCTTTTTGTGCAATTCAAATGTATGCTCAGGAAGGATAACATCCTTATCCCCAGATATAATCAATGTAGGTGCAGTGATGGATGTTAGTAGACTATCTGGAATGTCTTTAAAATTGACCATTCTTTCCGCATCCTTATCGTGCATAATTTGTAGGCCGTTAGGGTCAGTGGCTACTTTTAGATAGGCTTTCTTTAATTGGTTCGGCATGTTTTCAAGTTGTGCTTGCCCCATAAATTCCCAAAATTCTTCAGAAACTCCATTTCGTTTGGCAAGTGCAGAACCCAAGACCAACTTGTTGACTATTTCCGGGTGACGGATAGCAATTTGTAGGGTAGTTGTGCCGCCATTGCTAAAACCAAAAAAATCTACTTTTCCAATTTTTAGATTTTTTAGGAGAGTGGCTACATCATCAGCATCTTGTTCAAACGAAAGAGGGGTATTCCTATCGTTGGTACGCCCATGTGCTTGCAGTTCAAGGGCAATAATCTTTCTGGTTTTGACAAAAAGTGGAATGACTTTTTCAAAAGTGGATTGGATTGTTGAACCACCACCGTGAATCAACACCAGAGGCTTACCCTCTCCATAAATTTCATAATACATTTTTAACCCATTTACAGGAGAATAACCATTGCTGAATTGTATGCTGCTCATTTTCTTGGTTTCCGATATATTGTTTTCGGATTCCATGCGCTTACTTTTATTGCACGAAATCAAGATTAAGGTTAAAATAAAGATAGTTTGTTTCATGGTTAGGTTTGTTCTAAAATAAGCCAGTCATTTAACAAAAACATTTCTATCTATAAAATAAGTTGGTTGCAATGGAATTGGCCAAAGTATCTGCAGCTTGAGGATTCAACCGAAACCAAAGTTCGGGCTCAAAAATTTCTAGTTCGGCCAAAGCCCAATTTCCATCATTGTCCTTAAAAATATCCACTCTAGCATAAATGGGAAGTTCAGGAGCAGCGTGTACCACCTCAGTGGCAAAATCAATTTGCTCTTGGCTGGGTTCAATCTGGTGAACGGTGCCGCCAAAATCATCCTGCACGCGAAAATCACCCGGTTTAGCGATTTTTAATACGGCATGGGTAAACTGTCCATTGAAGACCATCATGGAAATTTCTCCTTCTTTTACAATATTTTCCTGAAATTCTTGGAGTATCATGGCTTCTTCTGCAATGAGTTGCTGAAATACCGCTTCATAATCTTTGATCGATTCCTTTTGAATTTTATAAGTATGCCTTGCCGCTCCTGATACGCAGGGTTTCAAGATAAATTCTGATGGCCGAAATCCTAGCTCACCAATGGCGGTTTGAAAAGCTTCTTTCAAGGTGATTTTTGTTCCGTGTTCCACAAAATAGGTCTTTGGAATGGTCACTCCGGCGATGGAAAGGTCTTGTAAGTAATGCTTGTCAATATTCCAATAAATAAGTTTTTTGGAATTGATAAACTGTGTTTTTTGAGATGTCGCTTCCAACCATTTTGAAAACTCAGGGAAACGGTCAAAATAGTCCCAAGTGGTACGGAAAAGTGCGTACTTTGTGGTTGACCAATCAAATTCAGGGTCGTCCCACGATTTCCGGATGGCATTCAATCCCTGTTTTTGAAGGGCCTTCAGGACCAATCGGTCTTCCAGAAGGACATTATCAACATAAACACTTTGCTTTTTGGGATTAATGTACCTTGGGTCGGTGAGTACTACAACATCATAGTTCATACCATTGCCATTTAAAAACCAACCGCGGTATCATCGCCCCGCTTGTCGGCACCACCTTCCAATTTGCCATCAGGGAGTACGCGAATGGCATCCACTTTTCCAATAATGGGGGTTCTTTCTTCATTGATGATGTATCCTTTACTTTTTAGTTCCGATTTGAGTTCTTCCGGAAAACCTTCCGGTTCAAAAATCACCATATCGGGCAACCATTGGTGATGGAACCGAGGAGCGTTCACGGCTTCCTGCATGCTCAGGTTGAACTCATACACATTAAGAATGGTCTGCGCTACTGCAGTGATAATGGTTGAACCGCCGGGCGTACCCACAACCATGTACAACTTCCCGTCCTTTTCCACAATGGTGGGCGTCATGCTGCTGAGCATCCGTTTTTCCGGTGCAATGCTGTTGGCTTCGGCACCCACAAGTCCGAACATATTGGGAACTCCGGGCTTGGCACTGAAATCATCCATTTCATTGTTTAAAAAGAAACCGAGTTCCTCACAATATAATTTGGAACCATAGCCTCCATTAAGTGTGGATGTAGCTGAAATGGCATTCCCCTCACTGTCCACAATAGAGTAGTGGGTGGTTTGGGAGCTTTCCACAACTTCTACCTCACCATGGCTTACTTCGGAAGAAAGTGTAGCTTGATCAAAGGAAAAACTCGACATTCTTTCTTGTAGGTATTCATCGTTCAAGAGAACATCATATGGAATATCCACAAAATCGGGGTCGCCTAGATAGTAATTTCTATCGGCGTAAGCACGGCGGGAGGCTTCGGTAAACAATTGAATGGTCTTGGTGGAATTATGGCCAAATTTGGAAACTTTATAAGGCTCCATCATCTTAAAAATTTGGTTGATGGTCACCCCACCACTGCTGGGCGGACTCATGGAAATAATCTTGATGTCCTTATAATTAAAAACAATGGGATCTCTCCAAACAGCTTCGTATTTGGCCAAGTCCTCTTCGGTGATGTAACCACCATTTTCCTGAACAAATGCAGCCAATTTTTGGGCAACTTCACCTTTGTAGAACCCATCCCGACCTTCATCCCTAATTTTTTGGAGAGTGTTGGCATACTCAGGATTTTTTAGGGTATCACCTGCTTTAAATTTCATTGCGTACTTAGAACTGCCCCCATTGGCTTCAATAAATTGTTCTCGGTAGCTTTCCAAGCGTTCAGCTTGTTTTTGGGTGACAACCACTCCTTTTTTTGCCAATGCAATAATGGGCTCAATAATCTCTTTTAAAGGAAGTTTCCCAAATTTTTCATGCACTTTTAAAACCCCTGCCACGGTTCCGGGAACCCCGGATGCAGTTCCACCAGAAGTACTTAAACCGGGAATTACATTGCCCAAGGAGTCCAAATACATGTCCTTATGTGCTGCCAAAGGGGCTTTTTCCCTGTAGTCAATGCCTCCGACTTCACCGTTATTTTTTCGATACACCATAAAACCACCACCACCAACACTGCCTGCAAAAGGGTAGGAGATGACCAAGGAAAGCTCTGTGGCCACCATGGCATCAAATGCATTGCCTCCTTTTTGCATGATTTCAATACCTATTTGGGAGGATTCCTCACGAGCTGAGACCACCATGGCCTTTTCCGTGACCAGTCCGGTTGGCGTTGCAGGTTGTTGTTTACAGTGTACAAATAAGATGAGGGGGAGGAGGAGTATCAGCCTTCGCATAAGGAAATAAATTTTTGCCGTGAAAAGGTAATCAATTCTTCAAAAAAAGCGGTGAACTCATTTTCAAAATCAGTATAGTGTTCTTCCAGGTCCATGATGGCGAAATTCATTCTGGATTTGTTCTTCGTCCTTCTGTTCATTCCGTTTAGAACCCGATCTATGCCAGCGAGATTGGCATAATTGAGCAGCCAATTATCTGTAATCATATAGGGCATTAAACGTTTGGTGCCCAACGGAAGGATTTCATAATTGTCTTCCAGCAAATCATAAAAATTCTCCACATATTCTTCAAGAGGCACGGGAGAGTAATCGCTCCAATTCTTTGCTAAAAAATGGTCGTAGAAAATATCCACAATCACCCTGCTGTAATGGCTGTAATTTTTATGAAGTCGCTTGCTACTTTGCTTGGCAATGGGATGTGAGTCTGTGAATGTGTCAATTTCCCGATGTAGTAGAATCCCTTTTTGAATTCTTTCCGGGTAATGTTTGTACTTGTTGCCTCGGATATGATCGGCAAAAAAATTTCCCAAAGTGATTTCCTTGTCGTCAAAGGACAAATAGATATGTGCCAAGAAGTTCATCGGGGCTTTTCCTTTTCTGTCGAAATTTACAAATTCAAAACATGGATTAGGGAATGCCCTGCTATATTTGCAAAAACTTTTTTAACAATTTATGACACTCATCAAATCAATTTCGGGAATACGAGGCACCATAGGGGGCAAAACAAATGACAATCTTACCCCATTGGATGCAGTCAAGTTTGCGGCATCTTACGGGACTTGGCTGAAATCGTATGCCAAGAAAGAAAAACTCACGGTGGTTATTGGAAGGGATGCCCGACTTTCGGGTGAGATGATTCAAAATTTAGTGGTTTCCACTTTGGTGGGACTTGGAATTGATGTGATTGATTTGGGATTATCCACCACACCTACGGTTGAAATTGCAGTGCCTTTGGAAAAGGCTGATGGCGGGATTATTTTGACAGCAAGCCATAACCCAAAGCAGTGGAATGCCCTTAAATTGCTGAATGAAAAAGGAGAATTTTTGGATGCAGAGCAAGGCTCCAAAATTCTGGACTTGGCCGAAAAAGAGGATTTTGATTTTGCTGAAGTGGACGATTTGGGAGAAATCGTCAACAACGACTCCTATATGGACATTCACGTGGATGAAGTCTTGGAACTGTCCTTGGTGGATGCAGAGGTTATAAAAAAAGCTGGTTTTAAAGTGGTAGTGGATGGAGTGAATTCTTCTGGGGGGATTGCCATTCCAAAATTACTGGAAGAGTTGGGTGTTGAAGTCGTTAAATTGTACTGTGACCCTACGGGTCATTTTCCGCATAACCCAGAACCGTTAAAAGAGCATTTGGGGGATATCTGCAAGAAAGTTGTTGAGGAAAAGGCTGACTTTGGAATTGTGGTGGACCCCGATGTGGACCGATTGGCTTTTGTCAGCAATGATGGGGAAATGTTTGGCGAAGAATATACGCTAGTAGCTTGTGTCGATTACGTGTTAGGTAAGACCAAAGGGAATACGGTCTCCAATTTGTCATCCTCTCGTGCATTGCGAGATATCACCGAAAAACATGGAGGAACTTATGAAGCTGCTGCTGTTGGCGAAGTAAATGTAGTTGCCAAAATGAAAGCCAATAATGCCATTATTGGCGGTGAGGGGAATGGCGGCATCATTTATCCGGAAAGCCATTATGGTCGAGATGCTTTAGTGGGAACGGCCTTATTTCTTATGTTGATGGCGGAGCGGGGTGGAACTGTAGCGGAGCTTCGGGCCAGTTACCCCAGTTATTTTATGAGCAAGAAGAAAATTGAACTCACTCCAGAGCTGGATGTTGATGCCTTGTTGGAGGCCATGCACACAAAATATAAGCACGAACAGGTTTCAACCATTGATGGGGTTAAGATTGATTTCCCTGAAAACTGGGTGCATCTGCGCAAGTCTAATACCGAGCCCATCATCCGGATTTATACCGAAGCCAAATCACAGGAAGCAGCAGACAATCTTGCAGACCGAATTATTGGTGAAATCAAGGGAGTGGCTGGACTTAGTTAAGATTGCTCCAGTTCATACACAATTTCTTGGCCATTGAATTCTTCATGGGGAAGGTCGATATGTTTGTCTGAATCGAGCCATATTTTCCATGAACCGTTCTCTTTTTTGAGCCCAACGCTGAATTTGCCATAACCTCGCACTACAAAGTCTTCGTCCGTTTCGCGTTTGGAGCTAAATCGATAATACCCGGTCTGGTAGGCCACTTCACCGCTATCATCCACAGCGGTGGACAAAATGGCAAAAGCTATTGCGAGTTGACTGCCTTGCGCTTTTACGGATTCCACAAACTGACCAAAGTTGGTTAAGTAGCTCTCCCCGGTCTCAATTAGGTTTTGGTCTTGGGTCACCCGTACAATGTCTTTGGAGTGAATGGACTTTAATTTTTGGGAATCGGATTGATCATAGGATTCTATAAAGGGAATCCAAACATCCTTTTTAATGGCTTCTAAGGTTTCGGTTGAAATTTGTTTTGCAGGACGTTGTCCATAGGATAAAGCAAAACAGCACAGGAGAAATAGGGTAGATAACTGTTTCATTTTTTGATTGATTGAATGGTAATGAAAGTATGAAACAATTTCGAGCCTTCGGTGCTTTTTAAGAAAAGTATAGGATTTTTCTGGTTTTTCGAAAACGTAAATTGAGCCCTTGAATCAGACTTTTGATACGGTTTCTTGTTGGAAGGCTTCAGGGACTTTATTTCGGTGCTTCCATCTTTTGTGGGTCCAAAAATAGTATTCTGGAGCTTCAAGAATAGACTTTTCAGTTTCCCTTAAAAAAGCATCTGTAATCTTATAATCTTCGACCTGCATAGGGTTTTCTGTGATTATTTTAAAAGTCCCCTCATAATATCCCCTTTTCTTTTTACGGACTTTTAAATAAACAGGCACAAAGTCGTTTGCTTTACAGATTTCTTCGCCTCCCACATGAACAGGGACCACAATTCCCATGAATTCTGTCCAGTACTTTGCCCTGACAATCATGGGTGATTGGTCGCTAATAATGCCCACCATTAGAAGTTCATTGCTCTCCTTTGCAGCTTTCAGGATTTTTCTGGACTCCTTGGTAGAAATCAAAGTGGTATTGAACTTACTTCTGATTTGCCGAACCAATCTATCGAAATATTTGTTTTGTATTTTCTGATAGATACCATACCCTTTGGATTTTATTTGAAGGTTCAGTGATAAGACCCATTCCCAGCTTGCGTAATGGGGGAGCATGAGCATGGTATTGATTCCTTTCTCCTCAAGACCGTTCAACATTGCCATGTTTGTGACCGTAAACCGTTTTTGTATTTCTTTTTTGCTGATGCCCATGGTTTTGATCATTTCCATGAACATATCACACATGTGGTGAAAGAATTTTTTTTCGATTTGAAGCCGTTCCTTTTCCGATTTTTCAGGGAAGACCAAGGCCAGATTTTCGCGCACCACTTTTTTGCGATAGCCTATAACATAGTATAATAGCCCATAAATTCCATCGGAAAGTAGGTAGATAAGTCTAAAGGGAAGTCTGGAAATCAACCAGAGCAATGGATAAGCAAGGATAAATACGGCCAGCTGCATAACAATTCTTGTGTGCAAATATAGCTATATTTGAAACCAAACCAGTCAGCCATGTTCAATTTGCATATAGCAACCATTGGTATTATAGCCGCCAACGTAATTGTGTCTTTACGGGGCTTTAGTGATGCCACTTTTTTTGACCGATATAAATTCAGCATCGGAGGAATACAGGCCGGACAGCGGGAGCGAACCGTTACTTCCGGTTTTTTACACGTGGATATTTCCCATTTGTTCTTCAATATGTTCACCCTGTATTTTTTTGCCAATGTGGTCATCAATTGGTTTGGCCCAGGAAAGTTTTTAATTATTTATTTTATTAGCCTTATTGCTGGAAGCTTGTTGGCCATGTTTTTCCATAAAGATGAACCCTATTATAGTGCCGTTGGTGCCAGTGGGGCGGTCACTGGGATTTTATATGCAGCAATTTTACTAAATCCCGATATGCAATTGGGGATTATGTTCATCCCTATACCCTTGCCGGCCTACGTTCTTGGGATTGCTTATTTGCTGTATTCCATTTACGGAATGAAAAGCAGATTGGGTAACATAGGTCATACGGCCCATTTTGGTGGTGCCATTGGCGGTTATGCTACTACTTTGTTGTTTAAACCGGAATTGTTTGTGACCGATACTTTTATTGTGGTTTTGTTGGCCATCCCTATTGTGATTTTGTTTGTTTTGGAGAAGATGGGCAAAATATGACATAAAAAAAGGTTCAAGAAAGCTTGAACCTTTATCTATTTTGAATTTATTTATTTTTAATTGAGGAGTTCTGCCACTTTTTCTTCCAAAGCGGGTCCGCGCAAGTCCCTTGCAACAATTACTCCGTTTTCATCCAATAGAAAAGCTGCGGGAATGGCATTAATGTTATATAATTCTGCTATGGGATCTTGAAAACGCTTTAAGTTGGAGATATGGTTCCAAGCCAATCCATCCGCTTCAATGGCCCCTTTCCAATCCTCTGCTCGTGTGTCCAAGGAAACCCCGATAACGTTGAATCCCTTGTCTTTATACTTATTGTACACAGAAACAATGTTTGGATTTTCCATGCGGCATGGTCTGCACCAGGCAGCCCAAAAATCAACCAAAGTAAGTTTGCCTTTGGTGGTGACATCGCTTAAAGCCAGCGTTTCACCGCTGGGAGTGGGTGCAGAAAAGTCAGGAGCCACGGCACCAATTTCTGTGGATTTCATATTATCCAGTTGTTCCTTTATTTTTTTGGCCGGTTCTATGGCCTTCATTTCAGGAGAGAGCCCTTCAAACAATGCCTTTATTTCGTCTTCAGGAATGGCCTTGCTCGACATAAGGTTTCCGATGATCAATACAGAGATTATGGCATCAGGATGGTTTTTGGCAAAATCAACATTAAAGTTTTTGGCCTCTTCTTGAAATTCCATAAACTCTTCCCGCAATGCGTTAACCGTGGCCGTGTCTCTTTTTTGAGCGGCAGTTCTCATATCGTTTTGCATGGAGATGGCCCTTTCAGAAAGCGATCTTGATTCATCCATAAAGTCCATGAAAAAATCATTTTGTGCGGTTCCCTTGAGCTTGGCGTAGTTCATGCTATCTTTTTGGAACTCGATTTCTATCTCCCCATTTTCTAGGATAAAGGGAATATTCCCTCTGTTGGATTCCATAAAAATGTAGTGTAGTTTGGGTTCTGCCTGAACGCCTTTAAAACTAAAAGTTCCATTTTCAACGGTGGTGGTATCAATATCAACCAACTTGTTGATGGTATCTGTAGTTTTTAGGTAGACCATAGTTCCATTGTCCAACTCACCTTCAACCGTACCATTCAAGGTGTACCCTTCAGATTTTGAATTACATGATGCCAAGAATACAACTCCCAGCACAATCGCAAATACTTTTTTCATTTCTCGTTGTTTAAGCTGCTAAGGTATTCATTCCTTATTGCATAAAAAAACCCTTGACCTAATGAAAAGCCAAGGGTTGTAGTAAAAAAAGGTATTTTCTAGAATTGATATCGAATGCCCAGGGCAATATCAAAGTCAAAATCATTGTCAAATCCGTCATAGCCTACTAGGCCAATTTCGGGCCTAAAATCCAAGGAAAGGAGTAGGGGGATGTCAAAATTGTATTCCACACCAATATCTCCGGCGGCAAAGACGAAGAGGCCGTCATAATCATCATCAATGTCTGGGTCGGGATGATTAAAATCCACGCTTCCCAATCCCCCACCAACACCATAGAACCAATTAAAGTTCCCATCCAGTATGTGTACCCATTGGTATACACCTGTGAGTTTAAAGGCATCAAAATTCCTGCTATCCCGCCAGCCAAGGTCAAATTCGGCACGGTTATATCTTCCTATGGATTTCTGATAGGAAATTTCGGCACCGAACCCATCACTGTCCCCCAAACGGAGGCCAAGGGCATGTTCTGAAATCTCCTGCGCACTAACGGAGGCTGTTGCAAACAAAAAAAGCGCAGCAAATAATGTGGTAATCTTCATAAGTTTACTCGTTAAGTTAAAAATTAGAGATAGTTTTGTACATCTTCTAGAGCTAATAAACTTTATTTGAAGGTAAAAATTATTCCACATTGAATAAAAATTTGTTAAAAGCCCTTTCTGAAGACCTGCAAGGGGAACTATTGATTGATGAGCTTAGCAGGGCCCTCTATGCTACAGATGCTTCTGTGTATCGAAAAAGGCCTTTGGCCGTGGCCTATCCCAAGAACGCAGGTGATATTAAGACGTTGATTCATTTTGCCAACGCAAATGAAGTTGGGCTTATTCCCAGAACTGCTGGAACTTCCTTAGCGGGGCAATGTGTAGGTGATGGTATAGTGGTTGATGTGTCCAGACATTTCACTCAAATCTTGGAACTGGACAAAGAAAAAAAGCAAATAAAGGTACAGCCTGGAGTCGTTCGAGATGAATTGAACCAATATTTAAAACCGTTCGGTCTGTTTTTTGGACCCAACACCTCAACCTCCAATAGATGTATGATAGGAGGGATGGTAGGGAACAATTCCTCAGGAACCACCTCCATTCAATATGGGGTGACCCGGGATAAGGTGTTAGCCATGCATTGCATACTTGCTGATAGCAGCGAAGCGACTTTTTCAGCTATTTCTAAAGAAGCCTTTGATGCTAAAAAACAGGAAAGTTCATTGGAAGGTAGTATTTATGCCTCCTTGGAGAAAGAGCTTTCCAATGAAGATAACAAGAAGAACATTCTGGCCGAGTTCCCCAAACCCAGCATACATCGAAGAAATACAGGCTACGCCGTTGATGAACTTTTGAAAAATAATCTCTTCGGAAGCGAGAAAGAGGATTTTAACCTCTGCAAATTGTTGTCGGGCAGCGAGGGGACTTTGGCCTTTACCATAGAAATAACCCTGCAATTGGATGATTTGCCACCACCGTTGTCCGCCATGGTGGCAACGCATTACCATACCCTAGAAGATTGTTTGAGTGATGTGGCCCCCGTGATGCAGCACAATCTCCACACGTGCGAGATGATGGATAAAGTCATTTTGGACTGTACCAAGAACAACAGGGCACAGCTGGCCAATCGTTTTTTTGTGGACGGCGACCCGGCTGGGATTTTGATGTTGGAATTGAAGGCCTACACCAAAGAGGACCTTCAAGAGCAGTTACGGGCCTTGTTGAAGACCATTGAAAAATCAGGCTTGAGCTATGCCAATCCTATTTTAATGGGTGATGACATCAACAAGGCCATAGAATTGCGCAAGGCGGGACTTGGGCTGTTGGGCAACATGGTCGGAGACCGAAAAGCTGTGGCCTGTATTGAGGATACGGCAGTAGCTTTGGAAGATTTGAAGGATTTCATCATGGAATTCTCCCAAATCATGAAGGGATATGACCAGCAAGCAGTGTATTATGCCCATGCTGGAGCAGGGGAGTTGCATTTGCGGCCCATCCTCAACCTAAAAAAATCGGAAGATGTAGTCTTGTTCCGGTCTATCACTACGGATGTGGCCAAGCTCACCAAAAAATACAAGGGAAGTTTTAGTGGAGAACATGGTGATGGCATTGTTCGTGCTGAATTTATCCCGTTGATGATTGGCGAAGCCAATTACGATTTATTGAAACGGGTTAAAAAGGCTTTCGACCCAAACAACATATTCAACCCCGGGAAAATTGTGGATGCCTTTCCCATGGATGAATCCCTGCGCTACGAAATTGACCGTGAGGAACCCGAGGTGAAAACCTTGATGGATTTCTCGGACAGTGAGGGCATCTTAAAAGCTGCTGAAAAATGTAACGGAAGTGGTGACTGCCGAAAAAGTCACACCATGTCTGGCGGGATGTGTCCCAGTTACCATGCCACCAAAAATGAAAAGGACACTACTCGCGGAAGAGCAAACGCACTTCGGGAATTCTTGACCCAATCTGAAAAGCCAAATCGATTTGACCAGAAAGAGCTCAAGGAAGTCTTTGACCTGTGCTTGAGCTGTAAAGCATGTGCCAGTGAATGTCCGAGTAATGTGGACGTGGCTACCTTAAAAGCAGAATTCCTTTATCAGTATCAAGAGTCAAATGGATACCCGTTGCGTAGCAAATTGTTTGCCCACAACACCAAGGTGAATGCTTTGGGAAGCAAAATTTCAGGTATCACCAATGCAGTTTACGGCTCCAAAACCTTGAACGGAATGCTGAAAAGGATTGCTGGTGTGGCTTCGGAACGAAGTTTCCCCAAAGTATATAACTTCAACTTTGAAAAGCATTTGGAAAAATTCAAACTGAAGAATACTGACCTTTCCAAAAAGAAAGTAGTGCTGTATTTGGATGAGTTCACCAAATACTTGGATGTTGAGGTTGGGAAAGATGCCATCGAACTTTTGTGCAAGTTGGGTTATGATGTAGAACTGTTTTATGCCGAAAGTGGTAGAACCTATCTCTCCAAGGGCTTTTTAAAGCAAGCTAAGAAGTTGGTGTCCAAAAACATGACGAAACTAGCACCCTATTTGGATAAAAATATTCCTATTGTTGGACTGGAGCCTTCTGCCATACTTTCATTTCGGGATGAATACCAACGACTCCATGACGATAAACCGCAATTGGCCAAATTGGCTTCCCAGTCTTTCTTGATTGAGGAGTTCTTGGCTCATGAAATTGCAGATGGCCACATCTCCTCGGATAGTTTTACCGAAGAAGAACGTAGTGTGAAAATTCACAACCATTGTCATCAAAAAGCCTTGAGCAATCAAAAAGTAACTTTTGATATACTGAATTTGCCTAAAAATTTTAAAGTGACCATTATTGCCTCCGGTTGTTGTGGTATGGCTGGGTCGTTCGGATACGAGAAGGAACATTATGAAACTAGCATGAAAGTAGGAGGACTAAAGTTGTTTCCAGCTGTTAAGAAAAGTGATGTAGAAACGTTGATTGCCGCGAATGGAACCAGTTGTAGGCACCAAATAAAGGATGGCACGGAGCGGGATGCCCAACACCCGGTATCAATCTTGTGTAAAGCATTGGTTGTCTAAACGTGCCTTACCTTGTTTTGGATTGTTGGCGTCCTTTTTGGAATCTTCATCATCCAAATGTTCTTCATCAATTACCTCCATGTCCACATCTTTGTCGGTTATGGACGCAATTAGATCATTCATGTCCATCTCCTTAAGATCCTCGTCCACAAAGAAAGGAGAAAGTCGATCGTGGTTGTAATGATAAATTCTCCAGCGCTTAAATGAATATTCCAATGCGGTCAAATTTTCCACCCAATCCCCGGAATTCAAATAGATGCAGCTCCCATTTTTATTTTCGTAACGTTCTTTTTTGGGCTGATGGATGTGTCCGCAAATTACATAATCGTACTCATTCTCAATGGCAAGCTCTGCAGCGGTTTTTTCAAAATTGTTAATGTACTTTACCGCGCTTTTTACGCTGTTTTTGATGCGTTTGGACAAGGAATATTTTTCGCGACCCAATTTTACCAGCCACCAGTTTACAAAGCTGTTGATCAAGATAAGCAGGTCATATCCATAGCCTCCCAACTTGGCCAGCCATTTAGCATTTTGGATGGAGACATCGAACACGTCTCCATGGAAAATCCATGCTTTTTTGCCGTCCAAATTCAATACTAACTTATTAGTCACCTTAAAATTCCCCATTGAAGTATCACTGAACTTACGGAGCATTTCATCATGATTTCCAGTGATATAGTAAACTTCAGTGCCTTTTGAGGCCATTCCGATAACCTTGCGGAGCACCTTTAAATGTGATGGAGGGAAATACCGTTTGCTAAACTGCCAAATATCAATAATATCCCCATTTAAAATGAGCTTTTTAGGCTGAATGCTGTTGAGGTAGGCAATGAGTTCATCGGCATGGCAGCCATACGTTCCAAGATGTACATCTGATATAACCGCCAGTTCTATCTTCCTTTTTTTCAAATGTATAAGGTTTGATTACAAATTAAAGCCGTAGGAATAAACTGAAAATCAATTTCAAATCAATAATTTATGAGGATATGGTTAACAAAACATAAAGTCCACAAAACCTATGTTACATTAAGATTAACTAAAGGAGTAACTTTTTAATTACATGAAGAACATCTACCTTTGGGCAACCACAAATTTTTATACCGAATGGCTGGAAATTCTTTTGGACAATTGTTTAGGTTGACCACTTTTGGTGAATCGCATGGAAAAGCCATTGGAGGCGTATTGGACGGCTGTCCTGCTGGGGTGGAATTGGATCTCGAAAAAATCCAATTGGAATTAAACCGAAGAAAACCGGGTCAGTCGGCAATCGTTACCCAACGAAAAGAACCCGACACGGTAGAAATCTACTCGGGTCTGTTTGAGGGAAAAACCACGGGGACCCCCATCGGTTTTGCCATACACAACACCAATCAAAAGTCAAAGGATTATTCGCATATAAAAGACTCCTACAGGCCTTCGCATGCTGATTATGTTTATGACAAAAAATACGGTTTCCGCGATTATAGGGGCGGTGGACGTAGCTCTGCAAGGGAAACAGCTAGTAGGGTAGTGGCCGGCGCTATA